>DASTDH010000522.1:0-11523 GCA_035710445.1 Chthoniobacterales bacterium | reverse complement strand
GAAAAAGGCACGGTGCTGGTCCGCAAGATAGATGAGTGCGTCGCCAAAACTGCTGGCCGGACTTTTTGAGGCGGTTGCCCGCCGATCCCATTTGCCAGTTTGCATATTCACCTGCGTGACTGTTTCGAGGCGACCGATGCTGGCCCTGTAGAATCCATCCCGACCTGATGAAACGGAAATCGTTGCAAGTACCGCGGCGCGGGAGTCCTGGCGCCAAAGTCGTCGACAGCCTTGGCCGCAATTTCGGACATGGAACGAGGCATATTTTTGCTTTATCGGTAGTCTCGGGCGACGCTTTACTATAAATATGGAATTTATAGATATTTCGCCCGAAAGCCGCTCAGCGGAATGCAGTCGGAGCTGTTAACTCTGATGCCCGGCCATGAACAGATAAATGATCGCGCCCACTACGATGAATAAGAAAATGATCGAGCCGATCTGAATGACATTCCTCAAACGCTTCTTCGGTGGCGCACCAAAAGCGGCGCTTACTTCGCCGACATTACCCGGACTATCGGTTGGCGCCGACTCGATCGCTTTCTTCAGAGCGCTACACAGCGTATCCTGCGAAAAAGGCTTTTGTATGACATCAGATACGCGAAGTGCTTTGGCTCGTGAAGCGGTTCCTTCCAAATCATAACCTGAAATGAGAATGATCGGAGCGCCGCTGCCTTTGGCCCGTAGCCGTTCGGCTACATCGAGCCCGCTGCCGTCCGGCAACCGGTGGTCCAGTACATACGCGTCAAACCGGTTTTCTTCGATGGTGGTGACCGCCTCTTTCACCGACTGGCTTGTCCGAACTTGATATTGTTTTAAGGAAAGCATCCGGTTGACAACCCGACAGACAGCAAGGTCGTCATCTAGCACGAAGACACGGGCCATACTCATTTGGGGTGACATGAGAACTTCATACGCGCATTCTATTGTGGCTTTCAATCAACTGAAGTGACCTAGCTGTTGCGCGATCTGCGCATCTACATCGAAACGACCCGGCCGGAACCCGCGGTGAGCAAGCTCCGGCCTGTAAGCCCTGATCGGTATGGGCCGAATTTTTCGAGCTCTACGGAGTGGCCGTCGCTGAGTTGGTCAACGAAAGCAGGCTGGCTATGCCCGGGTCCGATGCGTCGGCAACTGGCGCGGGTGGGCCTGCTACGGAAATCGCGCCGCTGTCGGTAAAAGTCACAAACCCGGTGGAAGAACAAACCCAGAATTCAGTCCCAGCTGGGAGCAACTCACCAGATTGATTGATATTGCGAACCACAAAAGTAGTGTCGAACCAGTTGTTGTGATTCAAAGCGTCCTGGACGGCTTTGTTCACTTCGTCGCTGGTCGAAGATGCCGCCTGATACATAATGGCCGCGGTTGCCTGGTTGGTGCCATCCGGGGGGATCAATGCGTAGAGCGTGTCCCCGATCTGCGTGGTTGCCTGAACCGAAGCGGGGTCGGTTAACAATGGAATCGAATTGGTCAGGTTACCGGACGAGTCCCGGATATTGAGACCTTGCACTGAGAGCGGGCAGGCGAGCTGGCCAACCTGAAAATTCTGTCCATCCTGGGTTGGCCAATTGGTGAGAGCTTGCTCTTGCGCGTGAATAAACGTGGGACACGAAAATCCGATCGCAGCTATAATGGCGGGCAGTATTCGTTTCATAATTTGTAGAGTTTGTAAGTGCTACTTCACCAGCCCCAGCTGGGAAGTAACTTTGTAGCTGTTGTTGATGGTGAAGGAGGCAGGGTTGCCGAAAGCTTCAGTTCCGTAAACGGACTGTTGCATAAATTGAAAGGTGTAGGTACCAGGCCCGGTTACATAGTTGCCTGAATCGATGTAGACGTTCAATCGTGCCGACATGTCTCCAAGCGGTGCCGTGGCGGAAGTGTAAGGAATTGGCGTCAATCCCGCCGGAGGAGTCGTCTGTGCATTACCCGGATAAATGACCACCCAGGTTGTCGCACCCGGATAAATCGTTTGGCTGCTGTTCATGAACACCCGCGGCGGATCGCCTGCATATTTGGTCGGAGCGGTTGAACCGGGAGTATTCAGAGCCGTTTTCTGTTTAAAATTCTGAATAAAATAATTAGCAGACGAGCTAAAGGTCCCGGCATTGCTCAACAAAGGGGGATAAATATCGATCTTCTGATAATCGAGAACGGTTGTGTTGTTGTCTCCGTCGACAAAGACCAGTGCGATTGTTTCGACCCCGTACACGTCGTTTGCGGCAAGTGTACTGACCGTAAAAGTCGACTCATCCGGAGCGTACGGCCCGAAGTCTTGTATATACTGAGCCTGATTAAATCGAGAATTGGCTGGCATATCCTTCGTCAATACATTGATCGACGAGGGAGCGGCGAGAGAGTAGGTACCTTGGGTACGCTGCTGGAAGTACCGTATAATTCCGATGGCGCCATGTGGATCGAACTTGAATCCGGGTGGATACAAATTGATCGACTCCGCAGTGTACGTTTTATCAGCGCGGATTTGATGATGCTGTTTGTTTAGCGGGTTGAGCGGATCTCCTGCGGGCCAGGTGGCCATGTTTGGATCCCCTGTATTGACGCTGATCGTTGAGCCGGTTGGTACACCATAAACTGGCTTGTCTGCGAGAGCCGCAGGGATCGCGAAGGCAAAGCTAACTGTCGCTATGAGCGGAGTTATTCTAAACCAGATTGTCTGCATAATTTCGTGATGGGTGAAGTTAGTGGGAAAAGAACGCGAGTTCTCGGCATTGCGCCGCGGTTTGGTCAGCCCTGGACAAGGTAACCAGCGAGATCGTTTGCAGAATGAGCGACCTGGAATTGTAAGTTGAAAAGTCGGATCGCGACATAAAGCTCTCGGTGGTCTTTGTTATTGAGGGTCTGGTTGTTACGGCAATTATTACGGTAATAGAACCCAAAACTTTAGAAGCTTAAGCGGATTTTCTGTTAGTGCGGGGCGCTCTGGCCTGCTACGGCGTGCCGATCCTTGAGGGTCTTTAGGGGGGATCTTGCGTGCGGACGCGACGATGCGTCCCGCGGAGGCTTCTGCCCCCATGAGGAGAGCCTGCCGTATAGTCTGCCTGCTAAGAATTTCAGCGGTGAATATCTCGGGACCCAGTCCCGCAAGTGTGTGCGAAGAGTACGTGCCCGACGGCCAGCGACTGCCGCACCCTTGCGGCCGCTCGAATGGTCCGGGGCAAAGACGATCAAGGGCTGCCTTCTAACTCGCTAGCCACAATCAATAGCCTTGGAGAGCCGCAGCTATGCGAAAAATTATGAAAATTACTAATGTCTATTGATTTTTGACCGAAATACCGAGTCAGCACGTTCTAAACATGTCCAACGGTGGCTCTTCCCAATCCATGAAGGCTGTTTCCCTGAAATTCGGCCAGGCGAATTCCGACGTCGCAAGTGCCACCCCTGCGCCAGATCGCGAGGATCTGCTTTCAGTAAATGCTATTCCCGAACCGAATCGTGGCCGGCAAAGTTGCGGGGGACAGGCCGCGATCGCTCCGGATTCTGGTGGGCAGAAAGACTCCCCCGGATCACGCGATTCTTTCGACGGGCCGGCCTCTGTTCACGCCGACCGACTGCCACCACCACTTCCTGGTGGCTCGCCGCTTGAGCCACCGGTCTCTGAGAAGAACGGCGATAAGCCGAGCTTGGTGCACGGCAGCCAACTGCAAATTCTAGCTGAGGTAATCCAGCTCTCTCGGCGGGAGGGAATTTCTGACCTCCAAATACAACCCGAAAAGTTGGTTTATGCCAACGGTGGCGGTTCGACCCGTCCCTACGAGCAGTGGGGGAAACTGACGGTTGATGCTGTTTCCGAGATACTTGAGCTGTTGTATCGCCAACGCACGATTTATCAGGGCTTCGAGTCGGAAGAGAGCAAAAGTGGCGACCTCTGGCATCGCCTGATCACGGAACGAAAAGTAGATTTTGCCTGCGAAGGAAAGGATCCGGCTGGTCCGCTCGGTACTGGACGGTTCCGAATTCAAGGCCATTTTTCGCATCAAGGGGTCGGGATAACCATCCGGGTGCTTCGGAATGAGATTGCCCTTTTGGAACAAGTGGGGCTCCCGGCCGAGGTGGTCGAGTCGCTCCGCCAGAGAGTAACCAAAAAACAGGGATTAGGTCTCGTTGTCGGGCCGACTGGCTCGGGCAAAACGACTACGCTGGCCGCGCTTATTGATTGGGTCCGGCGCCAGCACCACAAGCATATCGTCACGATCGAAGATCCGATCGAATATTGTTATACGGATACGATCGAAGTCCCTGGCGGGCTTCGGCCGGCGCCGGCGCTGGTCACCCAGCAAGAAGTCGGAGCCCATGTTCGCAGTTTTGAGCAGGGTCTCATCGACGCGCTCCGCAAAAAACCCGACATTATCCTGGTCGGTGAGATTCGGACGGCTGAAACTCTGCGGATCGCGCTGGAAGCCGCGGAGACCGGACATTTCATTCTTTCCACTCTGCACACCCGCGGCGCCGGAAAAACGCTCGGACGGATGCGCCAGATGTTCAGCCTGGAACAGGCGCGCGGCATTCTCCAGCAGTTCGCCGATGTCGGCTCTTTTATTCTTTCGCAGGGTCTGATGCCGGACCTGAACAAGCGGTACGTGCTGTGCTGCGAATATTTCGCGATCCAGGAGATCGAAGACCGGAACGCCATCCGCAAATACGCCGAGGGCGGGTTCCAGGACGTCGAGGAACGTCTGAACAAGCCCTACAACCGCAAATGGAACTCGGAGCTGAAGGCGTTACTGAACGCGAAGCGAATTACACCGGAGGTGTATGAACAATTCTACCAGGTCACTGGCCTGGAGAACAAATAGGTCAGTGAAGCACTCACAGGAAGGAACAGCTGTTTCAATCGACCACGAACAAAAACTAACAACTAAAAAGCCATCAAAAAAACCTCTAGTCACTAACACCTAGTTACTAGCCACTACTAATATGAGCTACATTAAAACTAATAACAGGTGGGCCCGCCAACGCGGTACCACTCTCATCGAATTATCCGTCGTGATAGCGGTCATCCTGCTGCTCGTCGGAGTCCTGTTTATCGGCATCCAGGCGTGGAGAGACGGCGCAAACAAATCAGCTTGCCTCGTGAACATGTCCAGTATCCAGAAGGCAGTTCGCGGATATCAAAACGTGAATCTTCTGAATGTCGGTGATGCAGTCACAGGCGCTAATTTGACAACTGCCGGCTATTTCGGAGCTCTTCCAACATGTCCGGTAGGGGCCGCTGCTTATACCCTCCTTGGAACCGTACCTGCGCAGGGCACTCCGTATGCAGTTTGCGCTTCGACTTCTGCAGCTGCTCACAATCCGCCAGCAGCCCAAACGGCGAATTGGTAATCTGCTCTGCTACTATCTGTGCGTGAGAGCGGTTATCGTTCTCACGCATGCGAGATGATCGTAAACCGACCTCGGCCACCTGGGAGTCCCGCCCGACCAGACCTTTATGTCTCAACAGGCCAGCTTAAAATTTTCTGACCTCCGAGCAACGCATCGTTTGGCACGGCGGCAGGCGAAGTTAAAGCGAGTCTTCTCTCCGTGCGCCTTTGCCAGCACGCTGGAGCAGCCGGTGAGGTGGCACCTGTTCTACGATGGAACCCGCGTCGTCTCGGTTGTGTGCGCCGGAACCGGTAAGACACGTTCCTGGTCCGAGGGACCCAGCTTGGACGTTGCGGAACTGGGACAGGCCGAAATCTTGCAGGCCCGGGTGAAGCAGTTGCTGCAACAGCAAAAATGCGCCGGCCTCGGTGTGGTATTGCATCTGGCCGACCAGCTCGATCAGGGAATTGTGCGGGAAGAGTTTGAAAATCCGGAACTCTTTGAACACGCGAATGCTTTGGTGCGGGAAAATCCGACCCGGGTCGTGACCGATCTCTCGGACGACCTGGATCCGTCCATCCAATGGCGTTACTACCCACTCCTAAGTGGCCAGCGAGCAGTGGTTTTACGGCACCAGCTGGAGTTTCTCAGCGCTTTTGAAACCCTGATCGATCTCGACATCAAAGTTGCGGTTCATTCGGCACCGATCGAAATGCTCGCCCTTTACCTGAAGCTTTACGAGCACGCGACGGAGGAGAAGCCGCACTTTTTCGTTTTTTTCTACGACCGCTTCACCGTTGTTGCACCGGTTCATCACGGCGTCCTTGATTTCAAAGTTTTGCCTCATCGTCAGCAAGATGTCCCTGCGACATTCGGCGACGACCTTTTCTCTTTGCTCGAAAAACTTGGTTTTGTCGATTCCTGCGTGCTGCTTCTGATTCCATGCGGCACGCATGAGCCGACCCTGTTGTTTCATGAGTTGGATGCCTATTCCCGGCGCAACCAGAAGAACGCTGACGGCATTGAGATTCAGATCCCGGACCGGGAAGCTCTTTGGAGTGTACTGAACGAATTCGCGTACGGACAACTCAAGGGCTCGGTGGTTCAACGCCCCGAATTCCTGTCAGAATACCGCGAATGGTCCGATAAAGAGTTCTCGTTCTCCTTAGGTATCCAAGGTGATCTGCAGCGATTTTGGATTCTGAGTCGTGAAACATTTTGGCCTGACAATCAGGAATCCCGGGAGAGAAGTTTGCCAAAGACTCTGGCGTTCGTGATGATCGGGCTACGCATCGGTCGGATCGTTGGTGCGTTGCTGTTGGTCGGGTTGGCCGGCTGGTTCGCGCTCTTTGTTGCCACTGCCTATCAAGGCGAAGCTCTGCGGGCACTGCCCGATCTTATTGGCGGGAAAAAAGGTGAGTTCGAAAGGCTCAATAGCGCGAAGCAATACCTGGCAAAATGGGACAAAATTCTCAGACCGCGTAGCCAGACGTGGTCAACCATGGAGCTTGTGCTCGGCCTCCTTCCCGAGGGAAAAGACATTCTCTGGGAAAAACTCAATTATGCGATCAAACAGGCGGACTCAAAACCCGCCGTCAAAAATGCCGATGCTGCGCCCGGCGGCTTTTCCCGGCAGTGGATTATCGATGGCTTGTGCAACGATCAGGGGCGCACCGAGCTCGAGCGTCTCCAAGAGACTTCGACGCTCACCAAGCTGTTCGACCTGACCGCGACTCGCCTGGAGGATCCGAGTTTTGCTGTTTCCGGGACCCGTACCGTGAAAGCGGATCTGCGGGAAGAGGCTAATACGCAGGCTGGCCCGGCAACCCAGGGCGGTAGTTTGCCGTACAAATTCCGGCTGGTTGTTACCGAGAACGTTCCGGCGAATGACCCATTGGCGCTACCGGCCCTACCCAAACCAAAGAAGGCAGCGATGTAATCATGAAGAAGTATTTGAGCGCAATCTTCGTATTTGATGTACTGCTGCCCGCCCTGCTGCTCGGATTACCAGGTTGTATTCTCCTCTGGGCGCTCGTCAGTTTTCAACAGTTTGCTGACAGCAAAAACGCAGAGTTCAGCGCGCACCTGGATCGAGTTCGGTTGGTGGAAGCATTGAATCGCGAACTCCAACCGGTGCAGGCGAAGGTGCCGTTGTTGAAGACGTTGTTATCCAACAACGATGTTGAATCAAGGGTAGATCATAGCATTCTGGCCGCGCTGCAAAAATTTTCGCCGGACGAAATCGAGCGGACGCTCCACGACTCTCAATATGGTCCCTCACCGATCGGTCCGGTTGTCGGTGAAGGCCATCGTTTGTCGCTCAAATTTTCTTCCCGTTGGGAGCCGCTCACCACTTCCGCTTTAGAGTGGGAGACTGGTTGTCCGAATCTATTATTGGAGACCCTGTCGATCGGCCGCTCTGCCAGTTTGCAGGCTTCCGGGCCTCACCTGGAGTCGACGCTCTCGTACTTTGTTATCACGGAGAACTAGGGAGGGAGAATCGCAGATAGCAGACAGCAGATAGCAGATAAGAAACGGGATCGACGCAAAGTTAACAATACAATGATAAGGATTTTCCATAAGCCTGCTTTGATGCTGATCGGCCTGCTTGCCATGCTCGCAATGTCGGCTTCAGGAGATCCAGTCCAGGGCGATAGTAAAACGTCCCCCGTTCCTAAGGCGAATCCCTATGCCATTGTCAATTATCTTGGTGAAGCGGACCAGCAAGTCACGTTGAAAGACGGGAAATTGTTGACCCACCGACGCACCGCCGATCCTTTCGGGATCGCAATTCGAGGCAAATTCAAAGGTCTCTTGCCTGTCGCCGAACATCTTCCGGCGGTGAGCTCACAGGCTCAAGCAAATACGTCGCCTGTTGCGACGGATGTGCTGACGCTCGAGAAGGCTCTTCAGCAGCTGCCGATCGGCGCAGTGAATCTGACTGACCGGGAAGCTCTGATTGGGTCCCGACCCGTCCATGAAGGTGATCTCCTGGTCCTGGAACTGAGCGGTCACCAATTTGTCGTTTGGGTTCAAAGCATTGATCAGCGCGGTGTCCAGTTCTGCGACGTCAATCTGCAACAACACGCGCTGAAGCCATTTCGGTATGGGCCAAATGAATTGCCAGACGATTTGGCCGGACGACGCACGGATGTTCGCGACTTCTTAAAACAAGATGGGAACTAACAAAATTCAGAAGCTACGAATATTTCCTGCTCCGCTCATTCTGGCGGTCTATGTCTGTGCAAATCAGACGCAAATGACGGCGGGAGAGCCCCGGGTTCTACGCGCGATTGCCGTCCGAGATTCGACTTTACTTGCCCAGACTGCGCAAGCGCAGCCGTCCGCATCGCCAAGTCCAGCGCAAGTTGAGCCGGCTCCGACGCCGGCTGAACGACTCGGGGCCAACGAGCTGGGCGATCCGATGCGAAATACCGGTAACAGTTACTGGTTAGACAGTTACCCACTGAACGATCTCTATCAATACCTCGCCACTCAAGCGAATCTCCAATACTTCCATGCTGCAGCCCTCGATTCGATCAAGGTAACAGGCCAGCTCTTCAAAGGGGGCGATCCGCTGGAGAACATGCATGAGCTGGCGTTGCAGTATAACCTCGTCCTGTACCAGCGAGGACGAACTATCTATGCGAAAACGCAGGAGCAAATCGCCGACTTGCCTCAACAGGAGTTCCGTTACGAACTCAAGTACCTGCGACCGTCGCCAGACGATGTGCACCGTTTGGTGGACCAATTCCTAACAGCTAATCACGGATCGGTGACGTTCGAACCAAAGGTCAACACCATCGTGGTGATCGACAATGAAAGCGCGATTCGACGAATTTCTACCTTCCTTTCCAGCATCGATCGTCCTAAGCACCAGATTTCAATCCAGGTCAGGGTTCTCAGCATCAATAACACGGCCAGCAAGGGCACCGGTATTGATTGGTCGCAGACACTTGGACCCAATGGTCTCTCGCTGAACGCCACGGCGCAGGCGAACTTAAACAGCCTTTTTGGTTTTGACCCGACCGCCACCTGGAAGGCGATAACCAACCAAGGCAACAGCTCGGCACCCGGCACTCCCACGGCAACGTCGGTTACAGTCGGTCCAGTTACGGTTAATGCGATTCTACGGGCGCTTTATGGTAACAATCGGGTTAGTATCGAGAACGCGCCGCTGGTGGTCACTGAGGACAACGAGCCCGCCGATGTGAGCGTGGTGACTCGGACACCCATCGTAACCAGCACCGTTTCGACTTCGAACGGGGTCACGAATATTGCGAACGAGGTGCGCTATCAAATCGATTTGAAGGACAAGACCGAGCCGCCGCAGGACCGGCGCGAAATCGGGACCCAACTCGCGGTAACTCCAACTATATTGCCTGATGGGACAATCCGGCTGTTGATCAACGGCACGGTTGCGACTCAGGTCGGGACACAGTCGGTTACAGTCGGTGCCGGTCTGGCGCCCAATGTTTATCCAATAATCAACGAGTCCCATATCGCCAACCTGGCCCGGCTCCCGGCCGGCTACAGTCTGATCCTTGGTGGATTCATTAATGAGTCCACGACCGAGGCGAGAAACAAGGTGCCGGTACTAGGAAACATCCCATTGCTAGGGTATGCGTTCCGCAGCAAGAATTACATTAAAGAGCGGACCAACCTCGTCTTTATCATCACTCCTACTGCCTACGACGCCAAATCTCCTCAACAAGCGGTCGGAGTTAACGAGAAGAATCGGCAAGACTATTCGATGACACCGGAAAGCAACTATGCCGACCCGGAGACACTGGGACACAACGCCGACATCTACCCGCCGGAGCTGCGTAAGGCCCTGGCTTGTCCGAGCGAACAGGAGATTGATACCAACCCGCTCAGCGAACGGAATCCGGAAAACCAGCGTGCGGTTCCGGTGACAACTCGGGCGGAGCAGAAACAAAAGAAACTGGAGGAGCGTTACCGGCGAGCCCTCCCGGTGCCGCAACCGACGCCATGAAAACCAAAGTCGAAGCGCTCCACCTCAAACTGAAAGGATCGGTCGAATCGCATCTTGCGAAGTCGTTGCGTGTAGGCGACACCTCCGTCGGCGGGGTTGGCCCGCTGGTTCTGGCTACGGCGATCGCTTCCCGTACCGTGAATGCCTTGGTCGAGGGCGAAATGCTCGATCCGGTCGTGGCGCCGGAATTGTTGCGGATGTATGGGAGTAACCTGGGCCAGGATCGAGCTACCGGCGAATGTATCCTTCAATTCCTTTTCCCAGACGAAGGCAAATTGTCGATGGCGGTAGGGTGGCTGAACAGCCAGGCACAGCTTCATGTCTGGGAGATGGCGCATCGAATCAGTCCACCGAAGTCCTTTTATCGGGCTCATCCCGAGCTCGTTGAAGCGTGTAAGGTCTGTGGAGCCGTGGTTCTCGATGCGGCAACCCCATCAACCCTGACCACCGGAGGCATTAACCCGCTGGCCGGTGATTTTCTGCGGCGCTGGGTTCAGTCAGTCCTCGAGCATGATCCATCCGAAGCTCGTCCCCGCTTTCTTTTTCACGTGGTCATACCGCCAGCTCATTGGCCGGCGATTGTTCGAGCCCACTTCAGGATAGACCATGGCGTTTGACATAGGTATTGCTCTTTCGAAACCGATCGAGGAACAGCTGATCGCGACCCTGCGAGAGACGCTCCCGGCGCTCAGAGAATTCTCAAACGAAGAAATTGTTCGACGGGTTGAACCGGCCGATGTGCTGGGCGCGCTGGGAACGCTGAGACGTGTACCGGTGCTGCACAGTCTGAACGGCCTGGTCGATCCTGATCTCCTCGATGCGTTCGACCTCGATGCATTAAGGAGGGAAAAGACGGTACCCCTCTGCCGGAGTGAGTCGGGTTTGACCGTGGCGGTCTCAAATCCGTACGGCAACTTCAAGATGCTGTACGAAAAGCGTTTCCCCGGGCTCGAACTGTCGCTCGTGCTGACACATGCGGCGCAAGTCAACGCTGTTCTCATGCAGAACCAGCGAATCCAGCAGATTACCCAGGACGAGATCCGACAGCTGGACGTCGACGATGGTCAGGAGGAAGTTAAAGATTTTGATTTGAACGCTCCCGCGGATGATAGCGTGGTCCGCAACCTCCAATCCATTGTTCAGGAAGGGATCACGCGGCGCGCGTCGGACATTCATCTACTTACCGAAAAAGACCGGTTCCACTACACCTA
>DASTDH010000521.1:0-3313 GCA_035710445.1 Chthoniobacterales bacterium | reverse complement strand
CAAGGTGACGTGGGGGCCGGGAAAACTTTCGTCGCAGTAACTGCGATGGTGTCCGTTATCGAAGCTGGTTTCCAGACAGCTCTCATGGCCCCTACCCAGGTGCTCGCTGAACAACACTATCGCGGGCTGACGGAATGGCTGCAACCTCTGGGCATCAGGCTGGCACTGCGAACCAGCGTGCGAAAAGAAGAAACCTTTCTCCCTCTTGAAGGGGAAGCAGACGCCGTTGTCGGCACGCATGCATTGCTCTACGATACAGACTCTTTTTGCCGGCTTGGGTTGGTGGTTATCGATGAACAGCACAAGTTCGGCGTACTCCAGCGCGCGCAACTGGTACAGAGGGTGCCAGTGCCCGATCTTCTCGTGATGACGGCAACGCCGATTCCCCGTACGCTCGCAATGACGGTATACGGCGATCTCGATGTTTCTATCCTCGATGAGAAACCAGCCGGCCGTCGACCGGTAGTCACTCGAGTCAGATCCACCGCGAAGCTGCCGGAGGCGACCGCATTTTTGAAAGAGCGACTGAACGCCGGCCGTCAAATATATATCATTTACCCGGTCATCGATGAATCCGAATCACTGAGTGTCAAAGCGGCAACTACTGAATTTGCTCGTTGGAGCAAGCTCCTGGACCCGGCTGCATGTGGTTTACTGCACGGGCGCCTGGATCCAGAGGAGAAGGAATCGGTCATGGCCCGTTTTCGTGCGCGAGAGATCGAAGTGTTGATCTCGACCACGGTCGTGGAAGTGGGGGTGGACGTGCCGAATGCCACAGTGATGCTGATCGAAAATGCGGAGCGTTTCGGTCTGGCACAACTTCATCAATTGAGGGGGCGCATCGGGCGCAGCAATCACCAGAGTTATTGTGTGCTCCTGACCGATAGCGGGGATCCGGTGCCATTGGCCAAGTTGAAAGTCTTGGAAAAAAGCGACAATGGATTCGAAATCGCAGAAGCCGACCTTCGGTTTCGTGGTCCGGGCGACCTCCTCGGTACCGAACAGAGCGGACTTCCACCGTTGCGGTTGGCGGACCTACTGAGGGACGGCCACTTGATGGACGAAGCCAGAGCTATCGCTCGCGTCATCCTCGACCAAGACCCCGATCTGCAAACGGCTGCAAACGCCCGTTTTCGGCGTATGATAATTGAGAGTGGAAAAAGGGCCGCAAATTTAGCTAACTAGTGCATCGTCCCTGGGCCAAGCCGTAACATGAAGAGCTTTCTCAAGTTTCTCGTCTTTGTGCTTCTGTTGGCGCTGGTCATTTCGCTCATTTACGTCTGGCAGGCCAAGCAGTTCGGAGCAGCCGAAACGAAAACGGAAAAATTTACCGCGGCTGAGAAACCGAAGGTTGAAGCGGGGTCGGTCCCGCTGCTTGAACGGCTCAACGAAGAATATACGCATCTCGCTGATACTGTTGTGCCTAGCGTGGTCAGTATCACTACGATGAAGACGATAGTGCAGCGTCAATGGTCGGATCCTTTGGAGTATTTCTTCGGTGGTCGTCTTAAAGGGCGAAATCCGACCGAGCAACAAGTCACCTCGCTTGGCTCGGGCGTAATCGTTTCGCAGGAAGGCCACATCGTGACGAATAATCATGTAGTGAATGGCACCGACGACATTCGGGTGGAACTGAGCGATGGACGTCGGGCGAAAGCCAAGTTGATCGGGACCGACAGCCAACTCGATCTGGCGGTACTAAAGATCGATTTGCCGCAACTCACGCCCTTACCTCTGGCTAATTCTGATTTGGTGAAGGTGGGTCAGCTGGTATTTGCTATCGGCAATCCCTTTGGTCTGGAAGAAAGTGTGAGCCAGGGAATCATCAGTGCGAAAGATCGCCGGGCAATCAGCGAGAGTTCTCTGGAATTCTTCCAAACCGACACCGCAATCAACCCGGGGAATTCAGGTGGTCCCTTAGTCAATATCAAAGGGGAGGTGGTCGGAATTAACACGGCGATCTATTCAGAATCCGGCGGTAACCAGGGTATCGGGTTTGCGATTCCCGCGAACGTGGTAAAGCGTGCGATCAAGAACTTCATCGAAAAAGGAAGGGTGGTACGAGGGTATCTGGGAGTAAGTGTCCAGCCGGTAACGAAGGAAATCGCCGAACAATTCAAATTGGACAGTGACACCGGTGCTTTAGTTACCGACGTGACCAGAGGTTCTCCGGCGGAGAAAGCGGGAATCATTCGCGGCGACGTGATCCAAAAAATCAATAACCGGGACATCAAAGACACTCTCTCGCTCGGCAGCCAGATTTCTGAAGCGGATATTGGCTCTAATCTGACGGTCGCACTTTCTCGGGACGGCAAAAAGATGTCGGTGACAGCTCAGGTTGGTGAGCAGCCGGCTGAACTGGCTGCGCAGGGCAATCAAGGAAGCAGTCCCGACCCGAATCTCGGCCGGGCTTTTGGCGGAATCGAGGTTAACGATTTGAATCCAAGGTTGCGCGCTGAGGCCAACGTTCCTGAGTACGTTAAGGGCGTCATCATCGTGCAGGTAGACCCGGAGGCATCGACCGGACAGGACTTGCGTGTCGGCGACGTCATTGAAGAGGTAAACCGGCAACCAACCCCCAACTCTCAAGCATTCGCCAAAATCACGAGCCAGCTTGATCCGGCTAAGCCAGTCGTTGTCGGTCTGACCAGAAACCGCCAAAGGTCATTCTTAATTCTTCAACCCAATTGAAACTTAAGGCCAATCATCTTTGTTATTCTGGAAGGAGATAATTATGGGACAAGGTTCCACCGGAAATGTGCTCGCTGCGATCTGCAGCTTTTTTATTCCTGGCCTCGGCCAACTCGTACAAGGCCGCATCCTGGCTGCCATCATCCTTTTCCTGGTAAGCGGTTTCTTATGGCTGGTTTGGCTCGGATGGCTTGGCCACATCATTGCTTGCCTCGATTCCGCGCTTTGGAGAGGACCTCGACGTGGCTAACTCTGATCCATCGAGCTAAATGAGTAGTTCGGTCTGCGTTGTGATAACCTTCTGGCAGCTCCGGACGGGCGCTGACCTAGTGGGTCTCCTTGTCCTATGAACAGCTTGTCCTACGCCAAAAGTCGCGCCGGCCGGGCTACTTTGATTCTGTCCCTGCGGGACGCATACGCCGCGGTCGTTAGGTTGACACGAAATGCGAAAGCTTTCGGGGCTGGCTACTCTCATTGTTAATCAGAACACCTGAAATTCGATATGAATGACCCCGACAAGATTGGCGCGCGTGATCTGGAACGAGCTCGACAGGTCTTGCAGATCGAGATCCACGAATTGCAGAGGCTGGCAAGTAGACTAAACCAGGGGTTTTCGGAAGCG
>DASTDH010000520.1:0-14592 GCA_035710445.1 Chthoniobacterales bacterium | reverse complement strand
GCCGTGGATTAGCCGTGTTTTTTGCCGATCTACCGACGGCGCTGCTGACGAGCGGCGGCGTCGTTGAATTTACGTTCTACTGGACAGAGAGTCAGCGTTGGGAGGGCAGGAACTGGCAAATCCGAATTGAATAGGGTTGAGCGACCATCGGACTCGACACACTTCCACACGCCGTTCCGCCGCTCGAATCGACGATCATGAGCTAAGGGCGCGCCGGCGCTGGGAATGAAAGGGAGAGCCTCCTAAAAATCGAGAGCCTTCGTGTGAAGATCGCCCGCTACGGAGATGCAGGTCCCGGGGTGAAGGGCACCGTCATGACCGTGTTATTCCAACTCGATGACCAGGAGTTTATCGCTTTGAACGGTGGACCCCAATTCAAGTTCACGGAAGCCGTCTCGTTTTGTGTTAACTGCCGGACACAGGGGGAGGTCGACTCGTATTGAAAAACTATCGAAGGGTGGCGAGGAAGGACCCTGTGGATGGCTTAAAGACAGATATGGTCTGTCCTGGCAGATCGTCCCGACGGTGTTGGCCGACCTGGTCAGTGATACCGACCCCGAAAAAGCCGACCGAACCATGAAAGCCATGTTCAAAATGAAGAAACTTGATATTAAGCGGCTCAGACAAGCTTACGCCGGGAAGGCTTGGTCCTCGGATTCATCATTCTTCGCCGTCGTAGTAGTCCAACGCTTCGGAACGAATAACCCTGCGCATAGGCGAGCGCAGGCTCCATTTCTGGCTGTCCGGATAATAGCATGACTCTCCCAATCGGATTATCGGCTACGATGTAGACAATGATGTCCTGTGTGCCGTCGTTGGTAAGCTGGTGGGGTTGGTCTGGCCCGAAGATGAATGCGTCGCCGGCCTCAATTGGAGTCGTCCCATCACTGGGTCGGACGGTGCCCTTGCCCGACATGACCTGGTAAAACCCATTGAGCGCTATGCGAATGACATGCCAGGCACTCTTTCCCGGCGGTATACGGCAGATCTCAACATCGAACCGATGCCGCTCATTCAGGTCCATGGATAGCGGTTTACGCCCCAGTGCCACCGAGACCTCCTTGCTCGCGCCGCCGAACTTCCCTTTCAGCGAGATCCAGGACTCCTCGGCTATATCCTTAATGTTAATCTTACGCATAGTTTTTTCGCCTAGCGTAGTTAGGTTCCGAAGTACAGCAGCCCTTCGCCGGACTGTTGAGACGTCCGACAGGGGGTCCCGCTGATCTGGGGAAGCTGAAAGCGGCCAACCGCGCGGACGGCGGCGATGCACCGGTAGCGCTTACTGGTGCCAAATTGAGGAAAGTTCGTTCGGAGCTCACCTCAGGAAGTGTTCGTATTCGTCGTGCCGCCGCCACCAGGTGTATGGCGGGGTTTGCGGGCGGCCGGCCGGCGAATCCTCCCAATCCTCTTGGCGGCCCAGTGAGGTTAAGTCGAGGAACGTCCAAACGCTGCCGAGCGCCTCGACGCCGCGCCCGGCTGTAAAGTAGGTGCGATAAACAGCGGTGCCGTCCTGGAGAAAAACGCTGAGGCCGAACGTCTCACCTTGGTCCGTGGTGACGCCGAAGTCCTTGTTGAAATCGTTTTCGGCAGAAGAGACCCAGGGAATACTCCATCCCATCCGTTCCTTGTACGGGGTGATATTTGCTAAGGGTGCGCGTGACACCAGGCAGAAGGAGGTATCCCGTGCGTGCAAATGGGCAAGATGACCGACCTGATCGATGAACATCGAACACCCGCCGCAGCCTGCCGTCGGCCAACCTTCGACCCCTGGAGCGAACATGAAGTGGTAAAGGATGAGCTGTAGGCGTCCTTCGAACAGGTCGAGGAGGCTCATCTTGCCGGCAGGGGCGTCAAAAACATAGCTCTTTTCGATTTTGACCATAGGCAGCCGGCGGCGCTGGGCAGCCAGAGTATCGTGCGCACGGGTAGCCGCTTTTTCTTTGTGGAGCAGAGTGTTCAGAGCCTTCTGCCATTCGGTTTGGGCCACGATTTTTGGTAGCTCGATCTCATCAGGGCGTTTTCTTTTCATAGCCGGTTCTTGGGACTAGCGTTGATGATTTGTGTTTCCTCTCGGTTGCGTCATTGATACGACGAACGAGCTTATCGAATCGGGACACTGCTTGCCCCAGATGACCGCTCCCTGCGAACGCAGCTCGGGTTTAATTGCGAGACTCGACCCAGAATGAAAAACCTATCACCGCCAGCAATAGAGGCAGGGCGATCGACAGGATGATTCAGGTGATATTTAGCATTGGTCGCAAAGGCGGGTGTCGATAACCTACTTCTAGTACTCGTGGTTCAATACCATTCAGGAGAGTTTTTGTGAAGACACCCACCTCATTCTTCTTGCTGCTGACGCTACTGCTCAGCTCGTGCGAGATTCTGTTCCCTCCGGCACCGCAAGCATGGGGTCCGAATGATTACGCAATCGGTCTGGCTGAACCTTACCCGCAAGAAGTCAAATTGGCTAAGCTGCGCTTACGGAACTTTCTCCGTCGCGCTGATTCGCACCAGAGGCTGGTAGTTGAGCAGAATCCCTACGTCGCGATCCAAGCTAATGAGATCACGGCCGGCGAAGACTGGCCGCTTATGAGAGAGCTGTCCACCGGGAAGGTTCGAGCCACGGAATTGTATTCCAGCGATTTTCGAAACCGGTCTGCGTTTGGAGTGAAATTCCTATTGATCTTCAATAGCCGCACGGGACAACTGCTGAAACCGATTGGGGTACTGGCCGCCGATACCCCGTTGCGTGGTGCGATCGGCGAGTTCGCTGGTGTCAAGGCAATCTACGGAGGAACTGGGTGGTGGTAATGTAGACGCGCCCCGACTACGCCAAGCCTACGTCGCGGTCGAACACAGTGATGTCTGCCGAAACAAGAGTTCGGGCGCGCCGTAGTCTGCGAAGGCAGCTTCCAGGTGCGGAGCGTTATCCACACCGGAGTTCGCGAAGAATTTGCACAGGAGCCCACCGGAGTTCACTGAGGCTAATAAAGCAAATTGAGACAAGCTAAAAGCAGGGACCTCACTGGCTAGTTTTGATGACGTAAGGAACGAACGCTTCTATAGGTTCCAGGCGGATATTTCGTTACGGGCGAAGAGCTGCGATGACATTTCGGTCTCGCTGGGGACGTTTTGCACTAAACTCGGTCGCCCCCTACAAGCCTGCTTGTTCGGTCGCCGCTTCTGCGGCCGATTTACCATCGCTACCAGTTTGCCATTTGGTCGCCACCAAACGACGGCCCGTCATCCCATCGGCTTCCGGCGACGATCCGTCCCCAGCCGGCCTTTAGCATCACAGGAACCGCCCGTCTTGCCAGCATGAAAGGGCCGTTCACGTTGGTGTCGATCGCTAGGCGCCACGTTTCCGGCGCGACTTTCCAGAACCGCGTCAGTTCAGTCAGGAACTCATTGCTGACGTATTTCATGCCGCGATCGGCATTGTTCACCAAAATATCGAGCCGCCCGAACCGCTTGACCGCGGCGTTAACAACCTCAGCGCAGTCGTGTTCCTGCGTGACGTCGGCGACAAGGAGACTCAAAGGCTAATCCAGAGAAGCGCCGCTGATGTACTGTTCGAGGTTCTCGATCGTCGCCGCCTGCGCCGAGATAACCCACTTCACCACGTCGCCGATCGAAAGGACTCCGATCATCTGAGCTCCTTCGATGACCGGCAGATGTCGCACGCGTTTTTCAGTCATGACTCGCATGCAGTCGACCACCGTGTCGCCCGGTTTAGCAGTGACGAGTTGCCGGGTCATTATCTCCTCGACCCTGGTATCTCTGGAGGATTTTCCCTTGAGAATCACTTTGCGGGAGTAGTCGCGTTCGGAAATGATTCCGATCAATTTGTTGTTCTCCACCACTGGCAGCGCCCCCACATTTTTATCGGCCATCATCGCGATAGCGTCGAATACCATCGCGGTAGGCGCTATCGACCAGACAGTCGACCCCTTTTGCGCCAGGATCCCGCTGACCATGCCAGCGACTTCCATAGGAGGACTTTAGTATGCTGCATCTGGAGAACAGATTCAAAGGGAAATCCGTTAGTCCCGATCAGTGACCGGCTCTGAAAACGGTTACTCGAATGCTGAGCGGCGTTGTCGCAAAAGCCGGACAATGGACGGATCAGGTATCAATAGACTACTCTAGAAAGGGAGTTACAGCGTTTGAAGGACAAGCGCAGTTTGTTCCAATGGTCGGAATCGCTGACCTAACCGTCGCGCATCGTTGGTTGACGCACACAGTGGCGGACCGAAGTTTGGCGGTCAGGACAATTGGCAATTGCCATGCAAGATCTCATCGAACGATTTGCGAATTGGGCTCTAGATCAGGCAGATGTACGGTCTGCTATCATTGTCGGATCGTGGGCCCGCGCCGACAAACCGGCGGATAACATGTCTGATCTTGATCTGGCAGTCGTCGTCACGGATCCGTCCATCTATCTTTCAGATGCGGCTTGGCTTCGCGCATTCGGAGAACCAGGTTTGACGTTCGTCGAGTCGACCGCCGACGGAAATTTTCGTGAGCGAAGGGTCCTGTTCAGAGACGGACGAGACGTCGACTTTTCGCTGCTGCCGGCGGTTGTCGTTCGGCAAATGGTCGGACAGAAAATTCCACCCGAGATCGTCGCCGTGCTCCGTAGAGGATTCAAAATCCTCATCGACAAAGATGGGTTGGCCGAACAGCTAACAGACGCAACCCGCTGGGCCGAAAATCTCCCAATACTTCCAACCGAATCAACTTGGATCGAAACGAACCACGACTTTCTTTATCACGCGGTTTGGGCGGCGAAGAAAGCGCGGAGAGGCGAGCTATGGATTGCCAAGTCATCTTGCGACGGGTATCTAAAAACCCTGCTGTTGCGCTTGATTGAATGGTACTCGGTTACATCAGGTGACCGCGATACGTGGCATAAAGGGCGATTTCTCGAGCATTGGGCCGAGCCAGAGATACTGGAGGAATTACCCGGCACATTCGCCCGCTACACACTAGTTGACGTGGAACGAGCATTGCTGGCTAGCCTTCGTTTTTATGAGCGGTTCGGGCGAGAAGTGGCAAAGCGTTTAGGATACGTGTTTCCTGACGAAGCTTGTGCCTTCGCCGTAGCCCAGGTGAAGCAATTGATCGGGGAAGGTCGGTGAAACCATGGAGATCGTCTTCCTTTTCTATTCCGGTATGACCGCCCTTGACGTAATCGGACCGCACGAGGTTTTAAGTCGTTTGCCGGGCGCAATCGTGCGACGCGTTGCAAAGCACCCGGGAAACGTGCGGACCGATTCTGGAATTGAATTGCTAGCAGAGTACGGACTCGACGAGGTGCCGCATCCCAATTTGTTGGTCGTCCCAGGTGCAGAAAGCGCAACGGATTTGAGGGATGAACCCGAGATTCTGGCCTGGATCCGTACCGTGCACACTGTGACGACGTGGACAACCTCGGTTTGTACGGGTAGCCTGATACTTGGTGCGGCCGGAATTCTCTCCGGTCTCCCAGCGACGACTCATTGGGCTGCGCACGACCGGCTTTCGTTTTATGGCGCGAAACCAACACGGTCGCGTGTCGTCGAAGCAAGCAAGGTGATCACCGCGGCAGGTGTTTCCGCTGGAATCGACATGGCGTTGGTATTGGCGGCCAAAGTGGCCGGCCAATTGATCAGTCGCAGTCTGCAACTGGCCATCGAATACGATCCCGCTCCACCATTTGATTCCGGTTCGCCAGGCAAAGCGCCCGATGCCCTTGTTAGCAGGATCTCGGGCCGCCTCCGGGCAAACTTTCGATACCCCTGACCCGGTCACGACTCAGTGACCGCAGCGGTGGTTTACGAGAACGGTCATGCTGCTCAAACGATCTTGATCCTATCCCGTCACACCAATCGGTTCGGTCAAAGAACTCTAGCGCTGACCACCGGCACCATCCAGACCGCGTACCCTAGCGGGTCACGAATGTTAGCGATCATCTGATTGAAATAGGCCAGTGCCGACTCCTGTGTGATCGGCGTCAATCTACCGATCGTCTCGACATAGCCGTCGCGCCAGGATTCGATGATGGCTGCGAATGTATCTCTCGGTACTCGCATTGTGTCGACGATTGCGTAGTCAATCGTGATTTCCTGAAGGTTCATCGCGGCCAAAATCCCGAAGATGTGACGGCCAATGAACAGGTCACTCTGGGTCGCTGATCCAAAGGCCGCCGGAGCCTCGTGCCAAAAGTCGCGCGGATCCAGCTCAGCCCTTTGGAAATGCAGCATCCCATAGTCCTCCGGGATCAAGTGCAGATAGCCGCCCCGGCGAGTCACCCGAACAAGCTCCGCGATTACCCTTTCCGGGTGCGGTATAGAGTGAATAACGTGGCGGCAAACGGTGAGGTCAAAACTGTGATCGGGCGCGCTGAGCCCGAACAGGTTCTGGTGTTCAAATGCCAGTCTGGGCGCGAGGTGCGAATATCGCGACCGGGCCATTTCGAGGTGGTCATCAATGATGTCAACACCGAGTACATGGGCATCTGGAAAGAGTTCGGCCAGTCGCGAGGCTGCTTCGCCGGTACCACAACCGGCGTCAAGGATTTGTGCGTTGGACGGCAGCGAATAACGACGAAGTAGCTGAATCTCCTGTGGCCAAATCGCGCGGGCCTGCGCGTCCAGGGTGCGCACCATGGACTCGTCGGCCATCTGCTCTGCCTGAGGGTTGAGATCGGTCATGCCGATTAGTAGCGGTTTTCCAGACCGTTAAGAAGAAGGATGTTGGTTCTCGATGCTCTTCTGAAGCTCGTCAATGGATAGAGTCGCGGGGGTCCTGAGCCAAGACGGCAAGGTTGAACAAGGGGTAGACATCGTTAAGAACGTAAACCGCGTGTAGACAGATTTCTAAATCGCCCTGCGTGAACTCAAACGGACCTCTAAGGCTTATGGGTATGTGAAGCTTGCGCTTGCTGATGATTTTAGACTGGGTAGATCGCTAAGAAAGTTGAGGACGATGCGATTGAATTGCTCCGGACCTTCCAGGTTGGACATGTGGCCGACTCCAGGTAGAACGTTCTTCATTGCACCCGGAATTTGTCGCGCCAGCAGGTCAGCGATGGCGCGAAAGTCGGTCAAATCGCGATCGCCGACAAGTACCAGCACCGGCACGCGTATCTGATCCAGGCATTCGATCGCAGGGGGATAACTGCTTCGGGTCGGATCCCTATTGGCCCAGCGCCAACCGGAATAGTCGCCGACAATTTTGGCTAACTTGGGCGCGACCTCACGATTTTCGCGGGCCGGGGCGAAGAGGGGATGGTTCAACCAAAGTTGATTTGCAGTTTTCAGATCGCCCCTTTTGGCGCAGGCTTCGATTTCGGGGAACGGCCCGAGGAACTCCGGCGAGAAATCAAAGCCGTCGAGCGAGGAATCCACCAGGATCAAGCTCTTTGTCGCCTGAGGGAAAAGAAGCCCAAAATTCACGGCATAGCGTCCGCCGAGGGAAAGGCCTAAGATGTGTGCGTGCGGTATCCGCAAGTAACGAAGCAGCCCATGCAAATCTTCGGCAGGAGAATAGCTTTCAGCGGTTGGAAGAGACGACCGCCCAAAGCCTCGTAGATCGTAGCGGACGACTAAGAAATTCTTGGCAAAAATTTCGAATTGAGGATCCCACATGCGGGTGTCGAGGCCGAGCCCGTGAATAAAAACGAGGGCCTCTCCGCCTCCAGTTGTCTCAAAATAGAGGCGGGCTCCGTTCACATCGGCGATTCCGGATTGAATTGTCACGGCGAAGACGGAGGGTCGCAAACCAATGAAGAAGAGTACATTAAATTCGTGCGGTGAGTTTGTCTCGCCAGGACTATCTTGCGCGAAGACGTCCTGATGGGGGCCTGTTCGCCGAAGTCGCTTTCCAACGCTGATGGAGCCCTTGTAACGTATGAGCCGGAACTCGCCGCTACCGAACTACCGAAGCAACAACACGATCACCACGCCCCAGATGGTGAGAAGCGTATTGGCAACCGCGAAGCACACGGTGAACCCGAGCGCCGGTACCCGACTCTGCGCTGCGTCTTGAATGACCGCCAACGCAGCGGTCGAAGCCCGGGAGCCGGCACAGGCGCCGAGCAGAATGCCCGGGTGCATCTTGAAAAGATATTTTCCGATTAATAGCGCGACCAGCATCGGCACAATCGTGACGACTATGCCTGCCCCAAAAAGCGTTAGCCCAGCCTGTTGGAGGCCGCTAGCGAATTGCGGACCCGCTTGGATTCCAACGACCGCAGCGAACATCGCGAGCCCAACATTGTTGAAGACCCAGAGGGCTGGCTCCGGGATGTTTCCAAAATTCGGGTGCACAGACCGCAACCAACCAAAAATCAAACCGGCCAAGAGCGTTCCGCCGCTGGTGCTCAGACTGATCGGTATCTGACCCACACGAATGCTCAGCAAACCGACGATCGCTCCAAGAAAAATGCCAATCCCAACGAGTGTAACGTCGCTCACGTTGGTTGGCCGGATTGCATAACCGATAAATTTTCCGGCTCGCTCCACGTCGCGCAACGCACCGCTTACGCGTAAAACGTCAGCCTTTGCGATTTTCGTTCCCGAATTGAATGGCAATACGTGTCCACCACGAATCAAGGCACGAACGAATACTCCCCGTGATCGCTGGTCGTTGCCCATTTCTGAAAACTCGCCCAACGTAATTCCAACCACCTCTTTTCTGGTGACCATCACATCGAGAGTTTCGCTGGGATAGTCGAGCAATGCTGAGTCAGGTACTTCCACTCCAAATAGACTCGCGTCGGAGATCAAT
Organism: Chthoniobacterales bacterium; assembly: GCA_035710445.1. Lineage (GTDB taxonomy): Bacteria > Verrucomicrobiota > Verrucomicrobiia > Chthoniobacterales > JAFAMB01 > DASTDH01. The sequence continues at coordinate 5,820 of DASTDH010000520.1, read as the reverse complement.
GTCTCGGTGCGCGAAGCGATCGCCAGAACGTCTCCCAGTTCGATCTTAGTTTCCGGAGTGCTCTCGACGATTTTGTTGTTTTGGCGTAATCGTTCCACAAAGAGCCGCTGATTCGGAAAACGCGATTCGAACTCTGCCACGGTGAGCCCACAATAGGAAGGATCGGTGACTCGATAGGCGCGTACGCTGATTAGATGATAGGCTGAATGGACGGAGGGATCTGGCTCGTTTCCGCCCATCTTGGACTCCAATTCTTTGCACTCGGCAACCAGATTTATGCCCAGGATTTTTGGTCCGAGCAATGCCAAGAAAGCCGAAACCCCGGCGGTTCCAAAAATGTAGGTGATCGCGAACGCAATTGACATAGCGTTGATCTCGGTCTGCTGCAGGTTGGGTGGCCCTCCCAACTGGCGGATCGCGTCCGTGGCGACACCGAGCACTGAAGAAACAGTACAGGCACCCCCAAACACACCGGTCCCGTAGCCAATTCCTAAGCCGAGAACGCGAGCGGTCAAAAAAGCGGTTACGAGGCACGCTAGACAGACGAGCACCGCAAAAAGGGCCTGCCCCAGTCCGTCGCTTTTCAACCCGTGGAAAAACTGCGGTCCGACTCCGTAGCCAACTGCGAAAAGAAAAAATAGGAAAAATACGGACTTAATTGCGGGCGAGATTGGTATGCCGAGTTGCCCAATAGCCAGACCGGTGAGCAACACTCCTGTCACCGATCCGATGCTAAACCCGCCAACCTTCAATCGACCGATGTAAAAGCCAACCGCTAAGGTCAGAAAAATAGCGAGTTCCGGGTACTTTCGCAAAATGTCGTAAAAGGGTTCCATGGGGCTGTAGCCCAAAGCCAATAGCCAATAGCCGAGAAACAGCAAATTCCAACGAGATGGACGGAGTGGTGAGTAGTGGAGTCCTAGAGTAACGGCGTGGTGCCCTAGGGGCTAATGCCAAACCCGTGCAGCTCTGGAGGAGCGAGAGAGTGTTTGGGCGCGAGAGTGTGAATAATTCCCAGCCATCTACCTGAGACCTTTAACCTGTAACTTGCAAGCCGCGACTAGCAGCTTGTAACCTCCTTCATGGACTTCATTGTCGTCGGAATCGGATTTTGGGGAAAGGAATGGGCTGACTTGCTGAAGGCACATCCGCTGGCGTCGGTCGTTGCCACCGTCGATGTCAAGGAGCCCGCTGCTGCCTGGTCACAGGAAACGCTCGGGGTTCCCTGCTTTCCCAGCTTAAGCCAGGCGATTGAAAAAGTGCCAGTCGATGCAGTGTTAGTCGTCACTAATCCTAGTCAGCACAAGCAAGTTATTATTGAGGCGCTTGGTCATGGCAAACATGTGCTGGTTGAAAAACCAATGGTCACATCCCTTGAAGAAGCGAACGAGATCGCGGCCGCGGCCGAACATTCGACCGGTAAGGTCATGGCAGCGCAAGGCTATCGGTTCCTCCATTCTGCAAGATTTGTACGGGAACGGCTAGCTACCGGCGACATCGGTGAACTGCAGGCGGTCAAGATCCGGTTTCGGCGTCATTTGCCGGACGTAATCGGCAACCCGGAACATCCAATTTACGCTCTACCGCATTCCATTCTGCTCGACATGTCGGTACATCATGTTGATCTGCTCCGGTACATCACTCAGCAAGAGGTTGTCAGCGTGGTGGCAACAGAGCACGACACGCCAGATAACGAATTCAAACATCCCTCCAATGCGTTCTGCCTCATGCGACTGGACCGAAACGCTCCCGCCCTGTGGGATGGGGACTGGTGCGCGCGAGGTCCGGTGACTTCATGGGAGGGGGAGTGGCAGTTCATTGGCAACAAAGCGCGTCTGTTTTGGGATGGGAATATTGACGGAAAAACTTTGACGTCCGTCCGCTTGGAGATACCTGGACGACAACCACAAGAGTTATTGACTAGCGAGCCAATCTGGGAGCGGCGTCTTCCCGTCCTCGAACACTTCGTCGGGAGTATCAGGGAAGGTAAACAACCGGAACCGAGCATTCATGATAATCGAAAGACTCTGGCAGTTGTATTTGGGAGCTTGGAATCAGTTCTGAAGAAGGCGGAGGTGCGGCTGGCATAGGTTGGTAGGGGCGAAAATCCGCCTACGCAAGCTTTGGCGCGCCCCGCCTTTAGTATCGTGCATACCGATGGTGCGGCCGCGACGTCGGCTTCTGGTTGGGAGGTACGAGTTACGGGTTACAGGTTGCGAGCTTTTTGATGCACTCTGATGCACTCGTCTAATGCCCGATTAGCTGATACCAAACGGCGATTGCTGCGCCAATCGCGTCGGATGAGTCCTCTTGCACGAAATGTCTTCCCAAAACAGTCACCTCATCTTCCCAAAACAGTCACCTCAATTTGGTTGGACCAGGACCGGCCAAAGTCGCGGTGCGATCCGATCAGGATCGCGCCCGGTTCAGCGTTGATGAATAGTTTAGGGATGTCACAATTCGCCAGCCATCTCCCGTATTGCGCTACGATCGCACAGACATCGGCGGGTTCACCGTCGATAGGCAGTTCGCGCGGCCAGGTCAGGCTGGGTCGACGACCTTCTCCCGGTTCCTGGGAAGGTTTCCGATAATCATTCATTTCCGCTTCGCTCAATGTCCTCAATATCGCGTTCGGCAGGATGCGTTCGACAAAGAGATTTTGCTGGAGACCCATCTCTTCGCCTTGCGGTCCGCGCAGCGCCTGGAAAATCTCGCGTGCTCCCTCCGGCCATTCTTGCCAGGATAGCGGTCGGACAATCGCTTCCATAAAGGCAATTCCACGGATCGCATCCGGATGGGAGAAAGCCCAGTCGAATCCGAGAGCGGAACCCCAATCGTGAAGGACCAAAGTGACATTGTGAGTAACTCCGAGACCAGCCAACAGAGCCTCTAGAAACGTACGATGCTCGGAATAACGGTAGCGACCTGAGCCCTCTAGTTTGTCTGAGTCGCCCATCCCGACCAAGTCTGGCGCGATACACCGCCCCAACTGCTCCAGATACGGGATTATGTTCCGCCAGAGATAAGAGGATGTAGGGTTCCCATGTAGAAATACGATTGGGTCGTCCTGACCAACTTCTACGTATGCCAAGCGATGGCCCAGCACGTTTGCGTACCTTCTTTGATACGGCTCTCGTGTCATTGGATGGTCCGCTAGGCTACGCTCCTCACAAAGTGATGCGCCGCGATGTCCATGCGATGTTTCAGATAAAAGCGGTGCGCTTCAAAACGTTGCACACCCGAATCAAGAACCAGCGCCGAACATCCTTGGTCGCGCGCCTGTTCCCACATCCAATCAAATAGTCGCCCGGCGAATCCACTCCGTTTACAACCGGCCCGAGTCACCAAATCATCGACGTACAAGAAGGTGCCGTTATGTAAGTTCTGCACGACTCGATAGCCGGCAACCGATTGCACGGATTCGCCAGTCGCGATGCACACCAGACGATATCCGTGGTTCATCTGCTGTTGCACGCGTTCGACGATCTCCGCCTCGGTTAACCCGGTGCGGAGTTCGCGTAATACCGGCGCGCAGCGCCGGATTTGTTCGAGTTCAGTGATTTCGATAATTTCTGCGGTCATTGTTCTCAGAACTTGCCGTCCTTGCCTTGGCTGGGCGAAGGGTGCTCCGCGACGGTCGTCCATTCTGGATCGACCGATCTCGCTCCGGGCGCTGGAGAACCTAGCTGACTAAGAATGCCCAGCAGCAGGGCGACCACGGTTGAGGCAGCGATTACCGCGTAAACCCAATCCTCGAAGGATTCGCGCGGCACAATCGCGCGCTTAGGTCGGGTGACGGTCCGGCGGATTTCCGTCTCGAGCGAAAACGAAGGGCAAGGGACACAGCCGCTTGATGAGTTGCTCATAGAGCCAATCAACGCAGGAAAGGACTGATTAAAAGGTCCATTTATGTCAAATTAAGCAGACCACTTCTCGTCGGCAAGAACGGCGACCGAAGCACCCTCCAGAGACCCCTGGCGTGCTAATCGCTAGGCGAAACCGGTGAACTTGTCCGATTTCAAGCCAATCTGAAAAAGGACTGATCAAAAAATCGATATATGCTAAAATCAGCAAACCGCTTTTCCATGCCGAAGAAACCAATTTATCGGGAGTTCGCGTTTAACCCGCCGCAATGTGATCAGACACTGCAAGAATGGTTGTTTTGTGAGATCCGGTCAGCGATTCTCGACGGTCGATTGCGACCGAGCGCCCGCCTTCCCTCTTCTCGGAGCTTGGCGGTCCACCATGGCCTCTCGCGAAGCACGGTCACGGAAGCATTCCGCCGGCTGAAACTGGAGGGCTACATCACAGGGTTGACCGGCTCCGGCAGTTTTGTCGCCCAGAACCTTCCTGATCAATATTTTCAGCCGATCGACGGGAATCTGGCGGGCAAGAATCGCAGATTAACCAAACCAGCGCTCGCGGTCGTGAAGGTGAAGGAGACGGTGCCATTGGAGTACAACCAGCGTCTTGGTACTCCGTTTCAAGCTTGTGGCCCTGCGGTTGAGCAGTTTCCAATCGATGCCTGGGCGCGTTTGACTAGTCGTGTGTTGCGTCGGGTCACTCCCTCGGAACTGGCGATGGGCGATCCCCGCGGCGATTTGGGTTTGCGTGGTGAGATTTTGGCGCACTTTGGTCCCGCTCGCCAAGTGCGTTGCGATGTCGATCGAATTGTCGTCGTCTACGGTGTCCAACATGCGCTGGATCTACTCTGCCGGATCTTGTTGCGGCCGGGGGATCCCGTCTGGCTGGAGAATCCGGGTTATCACGGCGCTAAAAATTTATTTCGGGCGGCCGGGGCAACAATTGTCCCTGCACCGGTCGATGAGCGCGGACTCCAGGTCGAGCAAGCGATCAAAAGCTTGCCGGTGCCAAAGCTTATTTATCTTACTCCGGCACACCAATTCCCTACTGGCGCTGCGCTCTCGCTGGATCGGAGATTCAAACTCCTATGCTGGGCTCGAGAACATGGCGTCACCGTTTTTGAGGATGACTACGATGGTGATTTTCGGTTCGCCTGCAAACCGCTGGGATCGGTGCAAGGTCTCGATACCGGTGATTGCGTCGCTTATTGCACTTCTTTTAGTAAATTGCTCTTTCCTTCTTTGCGACTCGGATTCCTGGTACTGCCGCACCAACTTCTCGATCCAGTTCTCGCGCTCAGAAAAGCAACCGATCGCTATCTGCCGGTGCTGCAACAAAAGACACTCGCTGAATTTATGCGGACCGGAGAGTTTGGCCATCATCTTCGGCGGATGCGCGAATTATATGCGGAGCGCTGGGCGGTTCTTGCCGAAGCCGCTCAGACCTTTCTAAGCGATTGGCTCGACATCCAGCGTGCCGAATGCGGGTTGCAAACGGCAGCGTGGCTCTCGCCCGGGATTTCCGACATCAAAGTCGCTGCCGCCGCTGCCAGAGAACAGATCGAGCTTCACCCGATATCGCCTTTTTATTCGGCCGGAACGTGCCGGCAAGGGTTTTTACTCGGATTCGGAGCGGTGGCGCCGAAGGAGCTTCGTTCCGGTGCCCAACGACTGGCGAAGCTGTTGCGCGAGTTCAAGAGAAGATGCTAGCAGTGAGGAGCCTCAAAAGCATTGGCATAGGTTGTCCCGGGACGCGCCGATAGTAGCCCTCACTTTGGTGTGGGGTGAGGGAATGTTAAAGGGGCTCGTCCCGGATGGGACGATGGATGGCTCCTTATCCTCCGGGAATCCACAGGCGCAGCAAAGAACCGAGCTTTTCTATTGTGGACCCAAAGAGAGCAAACTCATCGATCGTCCCTGCGGGACGGATCGTTCGAAAATTAACGCTGACCCAGCA
>DASTDH010000519.1:0-5283 GCA_035710445.1 Chthoniobacterales bacterium | reverse complement strand
TTTTCTTATGGCATCGATGGCGACTACGCCATTGGCTGGTGCCGAGCAGTCGGTGAGGAAAATCCGAATCGGGTTGATTCTCGCCAGAAAGGGACCGCCTACTTCAACGCAATCTACGAAGGAGCAAAAAAGGGAGCTGTTGAATTGGGTGATGTGGAGCTTTTCTATGATGGTCCGAGCGATGATAGCCCGGAGAAGGAGACTCAGTTCATCGAACGACTGATCGCGAAGGGCGTCGATGCACTAGCGGTCGAGGGGACTGATCCTCCGAGTGTGGCTCCTGTACTCAAGAAAGCGCGGCTCCGAGGAATCAAAGTAATTACCTGGGATTACGATGAGAGCAGAGACTCACGCGTTTTTTTTATCAGCCAAGTCAGCGATCGCGATTTTGGGTATGCGCTAGTAGATGCGATGGCCAGGGCTCTCGGCGGTGAAAAGCCGGAAGGCAAAGTCGCAGTTGAGACCACTTTTCTAACCGCGATCGATCGAAAGCATTGGATCGCTTATATGAAGGAGCGATTGAACCTCTACCCCGGTATTCAGCTGCTGGAGACGATGCCAACCAACGGAGATCAGAGCGCGGCCATTCAGCTAACTAACAATCTGCTACTTGGTAATCCAGATCTGCGCGGCGTCTGGGCGCTGAGTGTCGATGCACTGACCAGTTGCGCTGAAACGGTCAACCGTTCAAGCCGAGACGGTCAGGTCCGCGTCGTTGGATTGGGGACACCGGCAGCAACCGCCCAGTTGGTAGAGAGTGGAGAAATAAGTGCGGTCGTTTTGTGGGATGTACCGGAATTGGGTCAACTGATCGTCTACACCTGCGAAGCTCTAGCCAAAGGTCGGCTGAAGGCCGGCGCCATTGAACTTTCCTCTCCACTCGGCAAGCGGAGGATCGATGGTGATATCATCACCGTTGGTCAACCGATTATTTTCACCAAAGAAAATATCGAGCAATACAAATTCTGAGGGTACGGAATACGGAACACGGAACACGGAACACGGAATACGGAATACGGGATACGGGATACGGGATACGGGACGCCGGTGTTGAACTCAAGAGAGGAACCCCGTGAGAAGGGCGACTGTCGAGCAAAGTGCCCGAAGAGGTGACCAGTCACGCGCGACCGCTTTAATGTAGACGGCAAGTAGCTTTCCGACTCGATCAAGAGCTTCCGCGCATTGTTGCGTTTCTCCGTACGCAAGATCGGTTGTCACTATCAAATAGTAGCGCAGCTCTTCCAGTGACCCTTGGGCGATATTGAGAAAACGTAGCTTGTCCTGGCGACCGCGCCTTTTGAACCCTTCGGCGATATTTGCCGGCACGGACACAGCGGCTCTTCGCATTTGTGAGGTCAAGCAAAACAACTCGTCCTTCGGAAATGCTCTAGTTAATCGGTAAATCGATAGAACGAGTTCGTGAGCCTTCTGCCATGCAACCAGGTCGACAAATGATTTGGAGTTCATGCCGCTGATACATAACATATAAAATATAAGTGGCAATATGAATCAATACAGTCGCTGTATTCCGTAATCCGTGTTCCGCAACCCGTGTTCCGTATTCCGTATTCCCCCCTCCTTACCAACTGGTATACCCCCCGTCCATGACCAAATTGCTGCCGGTAAAATAGCTGCTGGCATCGGATGCAAGAAAAACGACAGCGGCAGCTACTTCTCCTGGTTCGCCGACGCGGCCCATTGGCGTGAACTCGAGCCAATACTTGTACCAGTCGCTCTGCGACATCCCGAGCTTGGTCATTTCGGTGCCGATGTAACCCGGTGAAATGCTATTGACGCGAACTCCCCGCTTGGCCCATTCGCCCGCCAACGATTTAGTCAACATGATCACGGCTGCTTTGGAGGCATTGTAGGCTGCTTGCGGCTGCGGATAATTAGAGATCAAACCCGACATCGATGCCGTATTGATGATGCTTCCTTTACCTTGTTGAAGCATTACTTTGCCGAACTCACGGCAACAGTAAAAGACGGCATTCAAGTTGATATCAATTACCCGGAGCCAGTCTTCGTTGCTGCAATCCTCCGACGGAACGTTGTGGGCAATACCCGCATTATTGAATGCGATATCGATGCGGGAATGTTTAGCAACAATATCGTTGGCCAGTTTCGCGACTTGATCCGGCTTGGTCAGATCAACCGAGAAACAGTCGCCGGCAAACTCTTTTGCCGCCTTTTCTCCCATCTCACGATTGATATCGACAATGATGATCTTGGCTCCGTTTTCGCGCAGAGCCCGCGCAGTTTCAAATCCAATGCCTCGAGCGCCGCCAGTCACTACGGCAATCCGACCATCTAAGGGGGTAAGGGGAGAGTAAGTCATGATGGACGAACAGAATAAGAAGGATGCGCTCGGTGGCAACCGGGAACAGGCATTTAGAATGCAGAATACGGGAGACCGAAGGCAGAAGTCGGGTTTCTCCTACGCCCCGGCTGCAACCCGATTCTTCACTTCGGTCCGATACAGCAACGCGCCGGCGTAATCAATCACGTCGACGTACATCTTCTCGGCCCTCAGCCTGACCGCCATAAAACCGGGCGTTCCCTTATAAAACCGGCTTCCCTCGGTCGGACCAGGTGGCCGAACTTTGGAGCCCGCACCGGTAGTGAAGTACTCGACCGATCCACGAACAATGTGTTGGAGATCATGATCATGCCCGTTAAAATAGACGGAAACGTCATGCTTCTCGAGCAACGGATTGATGTTGCCGATCAATTCCGGCTGGTCGCCGTGCTCGCTTCCACCCGAAAAGATGGGGTGATGTCCGATAACGATTTTCCAGGCCGCTTTCGAGCTCGATAACGCCTGATCGAGCCAAGCGACTTGAGCATTCGTGTCCTGCGATCCGATCTCATCGCGCATGTCTTCTTTCGTTTGGTATTCCTTTACGAATGGGCTCGTGTCGATGAAGAAGAATTCTACTTTTTCCGTGTCGGTGATTGGTTCCTGCGCGGAGAAATAACGCGCGGGCATCTTCCAATTTGCATGAGTCTTAGCGTAGTCCAGTTGTGCTTGCGGCCGGCCTTTGTAATCGTGGTTGCCCAGGATGACATACCAGGGGACAGCCAAGGAGGGCGCCGTGTAAATCTCCTCGAAAGAGCTCTTCCACTGGGAATCAACCGGGGTCTGCACCCCTTCGTCGTAGAAATTGTCGCCAACAGAAATGACGAACCTGCATTTCCGGGCAGCCGCCGCTAGACCCATTTGAGTGGCAACATCGCCCTGGTGAAATTGGCCGTCGCGTCCCCAGTCGCCAAATATAAGGAAACTGAAGTCTTCTTGGTCCCGGTCGGGAGTGCTTTTGCCATCCGGTGTCGCTGCTCGCAGCTTCCCTGGACAAAAAAAGGAAACCAGTAAATTCAGTTGGGATAAACCCAACAACCACTGCAAGAACGTGCGTCGCGTCTGTTTCATGGTTGGTGACTATGAAAGCTTCGAATCGAGGTCGGTTCAATCGCGGCAACGGATTTTCGGCTCGCTCACCGCGCCTTTAGTTCTCCGACGTAAGATTCTTCGCCTTTGGCAAACGCGATCCAAACCGAATGGGTCTTTGGATCAACCGCGAGCGTGTGCGTACCGACCGGCGTAACGACGTCACCAAGCGACTTTACAGCTTCCTCATTCTCCTGCAGTACGGTGAGTTTTCCTTGCCAGGCGGCGCAGTAGATTCGTTTGTTTCCGGCATCGAAGGCGATCTGATCCACACCCTCAGCGATATCAACCGAACCCAACGACTTGCCCGAGATCGAGTCCAACACAACCAGTTTACCGTTTTTTCCGGCGGAAAACAGTCGATGGGTTTCCGGATTGACAGCCAATCCGTGAGGGCTCTCAGCTGGGATGGTTGACCAAGTGGCGGCGACCGAGTTCGGTGCCGGGTCGATAACAATTATAACTGGTCGAGACTTGATGTTCTGGAACACTTTGTCGGTAATCGGATCATAGACAACAAACTCCGGATTGGTCGGTATTTTAATGGTGGTAACGATCTTCTGCGCACCCGGATCAACCACCCAGACGTCTTCGCCATCGTCATGGCAAACGTAAACTAAGCCGTTCTTAGGATTGTAGGCGAGCGCATCCGCTGGTCCAGGGAGCGACACGGTCCCAGTTATTTCGAGAGTCTGACGATTAATAATCGTCAGCTTCTTTTCGGCGCTAATACTGGCGTAATACCGGTTATGATCGACGTCGACGACGGCTTCCTGGACACTGCCCGTACTCACGCTTTTGATCAGTTTGCCGTCCGGGAGACTGATGATATCCAAGGTTTTGTTGACGGTATGGGCGGCCAAAAGGCGATTCGATTTTTCGTCAATTTGCAGGGAATCGAATCGTCCTTTAGTGCCAGGTACAATAATGGGTTCGCCCAGAGTTAGGGGTGCAGTCTCGGCCAACAAGAGAGGTGGCCAGGACAACCAGAGAAACGCGACTGAGGCACAAACATTGGTCAGGCTTTTTTGCATAATGCGTTTGGATCGATCCTCGATCAAAATTTAAACTTCATCCCCGCTTCGTAGGTAAAATCGTAGTATTCTTGTTGAATGACCCGGTTCCGGGTTCCTTCATAGATCCGCCATGGGGCATCGGTCAAATTCTTGACGTGAACGTAAACACCGACCCCGTTACAGAAAGTGTAACTTGCAGCCAGGTCGAGAGTTGTTCGAGCATCAAGTACTGATTGGTTCGGAAATTTGCGCCAACCGAACTCAGATTCTTGTCGGTATGCTGCGCTGCCAGGGTGATGTCCAAACCATATTTTCGATAGAAGATTGCCCAATTGTACAGGTTTCTTCACGTGAAGGGTAGTTGGGTAGTTTCACCCGGACGTGCTTCACCTTCACTATCGACATAAGTGTAGTTGAATCCGGCGACGAATCCGCTCAATAGCGCAGGCAGAAAGAAAAACTGTTGCTGGTAACTGAGCTCGAGGCCGCGTGCGTGCGCGCCCGGACTATTGAGAAAGGTTGACTCTTGAAAAATACTCCCGTTGATCGGAACCCGAATCGTCCGGGTGAAGATGTACTCCGAGAACTCTTTATCAAAAAGGCCAATCGTAGCAAAAGCGCCGCGGGCTGGGTAATACTCCAATGTCAGGTCGAAATTGTTGGCAGTAGTCGGTTTGAGTCCCGGATTGCCGGTGGTAATCGTCAGATTGCCGACATCCACTGTAGTGGCCGCCGTCACCTGATTGAATGCCGGCCGGCCGATAGCCGTCGAGTAGGAAAAACGGGCCTGTAGATTGTCCAGAATCTCGTAGCGAGCCT
>DASTDH010000518.1:0-18897 GCA_035710445.1 Chthoniobacterales bacterium | reverse complement strand
TGAGGCGGCAGCTTGCGCTCTCGATCGAACGGACCGCCCGGCATCAGCCGAATCAGAAAAAATGTGATCGTGACGACGCAGAAGAGGATAATGACGAGACCGAGCAATCGTCTGGCGATGAATCCGGTCATTGGGAGGTCTCGTCCTCGAACTGTACGACCCCTGATTTATCCTCCCGCATTCGATATGATTCGGGATCGAAGCACTCGTAAGCGTCGAGCTTTTCGTGGTCGAACATTGGGGAAGCCATGGTTCCAGAAATACGTTGCGGTGGCGTGGCAATCTTTTTGATTTTGACGCTCTATTCGAGGACGACGACGAGGACGAGGACGATTATGACTGACGCTCAGAACGCGTCAAGAGGACGCCAACTCCGCTCCAATCCCCTGATTCCATCAAAACTGAACGAGGGTCTTAACTGGGACTCCGGCCAGTTGTTTTCTGCCTTCTAAAGCAACCAGTTCGATGAAGAAAAGTGCTGCCTCTACCGTGGCGCCGAGTTGCTGGATCAAGTGAACCGCGGCAGCCGAGGTCCCCCCGGTGGCGAGCAAATCGTCAACCAGGACTACCTTCTCCCGCGGTTGTACGGCGTCGATATGCATTTCCATATCGGCCCGTCCATATTCGAGGACATAGGAGTAGGCAATGGTGCGATACGGTAGTTTCCCCTTTTTGCGGACTGGAATGAACCCCAGGCCAAGTTTGTATGCGACCGCCGCCCCGAACAGAAAGCCACGAGCGTCAATCCCTACAATCTTGGTCGGAGCCAGTCTCCCCGCTTCGGCAGCCAGCGCGTCTATGACCTGCCGAAAAAGCTCAGGCCTACTAAGGATAGGTGAAATATCACGAAATATGATGCCTGGCTTCGGAAAATCGGGAATATCCCGAATTGCGCGCCGAAGCTCTTCTGGATTGACTCCATTCATGAATGGCGGAGCGTAGCAGGTCGGTTTTGTTGATGCATCTGGATTTTCTCAGCTCTCTGTTTTTCGCTTCCGATCGCTTTTGGGTTTGGTTGGCGCTTTATGGCTTCTTGCTGGCGTCCGCCTATTCCGCTTATTCGCTTGCGACCGGCAAGTTTATGGCTCCACGACTGACCTTTGGCTTGATCAGCGCCGGGTTCGCTTGCCAGACAATCTTTTTGGTTGATCGAGGCCATCAGATCGGTCGCTGTCCGATCACGAATTTTTTTGAGCTTCTTGTCTTCCTGGGGTGGTCGATGATTTTGATATATTTGCTGATTGGTTCCTCTTATCGTCTATCGCTCCTGGGCGTGATCACCGCCCCGTTTGTCTGCGTGCTCAACATTTGGGCCTTGGTTAGCCCTGACCGTTCGCTCCCGACCGTTCACCAAGCCGTTAATCCGTGGCTGGAGACGCACACTTCCTTCTCGATTGTGGCCTGCGGGGCATTCGCCTTGGCCGGCGTGGCCGGACTGATGTATTTGTTTCAGGAGCAGCAGCTGAAAACGCGCAAACCGGGTTCGATCTTTTTTCGCCTGCCGCCGATAAGCACTCTCACCGTCGCCAACTCGCGCCTGCTCTGGCTCGGGTTTGTTCTGTTTACTGTCGGCCTCGGTTCGGGTTTTTTTATCGGCCAGGAAGTTGACTGGCGGAAAGTTGCCTGGTCAGTCCTGGTGTGGGCGCTTTACGGCGGGATTTTGCTCGGACGCCTACTCCAAAGGATGGGGGCAAAGTGGATTGCCACCTTGTCAATAATCGCGTTTAGTCTGCTGTTAAGTGTTTTTTGGGGGATCCGATTCGTCTCGGACAGCCCGACCGTGAGATGAGCATATTTTGTTTTGGCCTTAGCCATCAGACTGCCACAGTTGATGTGCGTGAGAGATTTGCGATTCCGGAGTCTGCTTTGCCGGAGGCATTGGCACGGCTGAAGACGATGCCGGGGCTCTCCGAAGGACTGATTGTCTCGACCTGTAATCGAACGGAATTCTACGTGACCGGGGAATTTAGGGAGAGCCTGGCGCCAGTTTTCTTCGAGAGCTTTTATCGAGATTTGCGGGCTGGAGACGAAACGCATCTTTTTCGGCTGTGGGCCAACCAGTGTGTGCGTCATCTGTTTCGAGTAGCATCCGGTCTGGAATCAATGATCGTCGGCGAAACAGAGATTTTTGGCCAAGTCAAACGCGCTTATGAGGTTGCAAACGTGGCCCAAACGACCGGCAAGCTATTGAATCGCCTTTTCCAAAAGTCATTTCAGGTGGGTAAGCAGGTCCGTTCGACCACTGGAATTACGAGGGGTAGTGTTTCGGTCGGTTCGGTAGCCGTTGACCTCGCCGAACAGATCTTTGGCGATCTGGATGGCTGCAAGATCATGATTCTTGGCGCCGGCGAGACGAGTGAAAAGACGGCCCGAGCGTTTCGAGCGCGCGGGGCGGACCAGATTTTTGTCTCCAATCGTTCTTTCGAACGGGCCTCGGCGCTAGCCGCAATGACCGGCGGAAGGGCAATTCATTTCTCGGAGTGGGAACAGGAATTTCGCGATCTGGATATCCTGGTGACCTCGACAGCGGCTCCGCACCCGATTATCACCCTGGAAAAGCTGGCTCCATTTCTGCGAGCCCGCCGGTATCGGCCTCTTTTCATGATTGACTTGGCGATGCCCCGCGATATCGAGCCCGCCGTGAACCGGCTGGATGGCGTTTACCTGTATGACCTCGATTCGCTCCAGGCCATGGCGGAGCGCACATTGGAGGTGCGTAAGCAGGAAGCGGAACATTGTCATGAGTTGATCGAGCACCACGTCCAGGATTTTCAGCTCTGGATTGAACGCATACAGCCTGCGACTTTCTCTCCGGTCGCCATTCAATTGCCAGGGGCGTGATGAAGATTGTCCTGGGCACAAGAGGCAGTTTGCTTGCCTTGGCCCAAGCTAAGATAGCCGCTGATCTTCTATCGCAAGTAGCTAGGGTTGAACAGGTTGAGTGTAAGATCATCAAGACTACCGGCGATAAGCGCTTGGATCTACGCCTGAGCGATTCCGGAAAAAAGTTTGCTCGGGGTCTCTTCACGAAGGAATTGGAGGAGTGTCTGCTGAACGGCCAGATCGATGTGGCCGTTCACTCGATGAAGGATCTACCCACGGAATTGCCCGAGGGACTAACTATTGGCGCCGTGCTGCGCCGCGAGGACCCGGCGGACGTGCTGATATCTCGTCAGGCGAATTCTCTCAGTGAGGTTCGTACCAATGGGTTAATCGCGACCAGCAGCCCTCGGCGCGCTCGTCAATTGCAGCATCTCCGGCCGGATCTTAGGGTCGTTGATATCCGCGGCAATGTTCCAACCCGCATCGATAGATTAGTCGATCAGCCAAATTGGGACGGATTGGTTTTGGCTCGAGCCGGCCTTGAGCGCTTAGGTCTCAGAATTCGAGAGAACCGGATTCAGTTCCATGGTCGGACTTTGTTTGCTTCCGTCCTGGAAAAAATGCTGCCTGCTGCCGGTCAGGGAGCGATCGCTCTGGAAGTGCTCGAACGATCGTCGGCTGTCCGCGACCGCTTGCGTGCCGTTAACCATCCGGCGACTTGGTTTTGCGTTCAAGCCGAGCGCGAATTTCTGCGATTATTGGGCGGCGGATGTGAAGTGCCGATCGGCGTGCGAGCCAGCATCCGGCCTGCCGAGGGAAGCGATAGGGGGCGTACGGTTGACAGCCAAGCCTCGATGGAAGAACAAGCGCTACTGGAAGCGATTGTCTTTGAGGAAGACATAGTGCGGACTGGATCGGTAGCTGGGACTTTCGGTTCAGCCGAACTGGCTGCCCAAACTCTGTTTCGGAAAGTTTATGGCGACAGCAGGTAAATGCATTCTTGCCGGGGCGGGTCCCGGTGACCTTGGCTTGGTGACGTTACGGGCGAAAGAGGCGGTCCAACAAGCTGAGGTGGTTGTCTATGACTACCTTTGCAATCCGGAAATCTTGAAATGGGCTCCGGCGGACTCGGAAATCATTTATTCCGGGAAAAAGGCTGGCCGGCATACGTTGACCCAGGCCGAGATTAACGAGCTTATCGTCGAGCGGGCTCGGGCCGGAAAAAACGTGGTGAGGCTGAAAGGGGGTGACCCCTTCGTTTTCGGGCGTGGTGGAGAAGAGGCTGAGGCCTTAGCTGCTGCCGGGATCGATTTCGAAGTGGTCCCGGGAGTGAGCTCTGCGATTGCAGTACCCGCCTATGCCGGCATTCCAATCACTCATCGGGAAGTGACCTCTTCGTTTACCGTGTTTGCCGGTCACGAGGATCCGACCAAGCCGGATTCAGATCTGGACTACGACTCGCTCGTCAAAAGCGGCGGGACAC
Organism: Chthoniobacterales bacterium; assembly: GCA_035710445.1. Lineage (GTDB taxonomy): Bacteria > Verrucomicrobiota > Verrucomicrobiia > Chthoniobacterales > JAFAMB01 > DASTDH01. The sequence goes on along the minus strand of DASTDH010000518.1, from coordinate 14,591 downwards.
TGATCATGCTGATGGGAGTTGAGCGACTCGAGAAGGTGATTACGGCTCTCCGTGCCCGCGGCGCGGAGTTATCGATGCCGGTCGCTCTAGTGCGTTGGGGTACCACCGGCCGTCAAGAGACGATCACCGGCACTTTGGAAAATATTGTGGATCGAGCCGCCGGCTTTGAAGCACCGGCCGTGGCGGTCTTTGGAAAGGTCGTTTCTTATCGACAGAAGCTCGCCTGGTTCGAAAAGCGACCGCTGTTCGGTCGCCGCATCGTAGTTACTCGAACCCGCCGCCAGGCCGGGGCCTTGAGCGCCAAACTTGGTCTCCTTGGTGCAGACGTGATTGAACTTCCCACGATCCGCATCGAGCCGCCGAAAGATTTGTTGGAGTTTGGCGAGCTGGTGCGTGACGCCTATCAATACGACTGGCTGGTCTTTACCAGCCCAAATGGCGTAAGTGCGTTCTTCGATATGTTCTTCAAGCTTTATCAGGATACACGGAACATCGGAAATGTCCGAATTGCGGCAATCGGCCCCGGTACCGCTCAGCGTATCCGGGAATATCATCTCACGGTTGAGGTGCAGCCGGAGGATTTCATTGCGGAAGCGGTCGTCGAATCCCTGCAGCGATTTGAGAGTGTAGAAAACCTGAAATACTTGCTGGTACGCGCGGAAAATGCTCGGGACGTTCTGCCGAAACGCCTTGCCGAGCTGGGTGCGATTGTGGACGAAGCGATAGCGTATCGAACTGTTCCCGAAACCCAGGATGGTACTGGTGCCCGTGAACGCTTTGAGCGAGAGGGCGCCGATCTCGTAACATTCACTAGTTCGTCAACCGTGACCAATTTTCTGGCGCTCAAACTACCGTGGCCGGCCAATCTGCGAACAGCCAGTATCGGACCGATTACCTCGGAAACGATGCGTCAAGCCGGCCTAAAGGTAGATATTGAAGCGGCGCGCCATGATATGGATGGTCTGGTGGAAGCGATCGTAGAGAATCTGGGGAGATAGAACACAATGCAGCATGGCCGCAACCAAAAATAGGCCGCCTCGTGTTCCTGGCTAAAGCGATGGAACGAAGCGATTGGGGCGGCGGACCTAGAGGCGCAGTCGCCATCGCTCGCCATCACCGGGCGGCAGCACTGTTCGGGGCGAACAAGGCGACTGCGTTTTCGGGGCGGGGTGAAAGAGTCGCTCCGTTCGGGTCTCTAAGTTCAATGACACGAGGTGCCTCGCTTGGATTCGACGTCGTCCTAAGAAAGCAACGCGACACCTTAAATTTCAAGACTATGTCGGACAGGCTAGTCGCCGCTACCCAAGAATCCTGCCCGCTATCTGAAAAGACCTTTGCCGCCTGCCTTATTCTTGGAGAGTGAAAGGGGAATCCTCGCAAGAAAACAAGATTTGCGAGAAGAGCAGTACAAATCCCGATTGTGGAACGGGCACTTAAAAAGACAAAAAAAGCCTCGCTTGAGAGCGAAGCTTTCGTAACTACCTATCTTGGAGCCAGTTACGGATTGAAACGGAACTTCAGTTTGCCGCGCTTGGCCGCAAGTTTCGCCTTTCGCCGTACCTTTTGGGACGGGGTCTCAAAAGCGCGCAAACGCCGCACTTCTTCCATAATTCCCTCGGCGTCTAGCTTGTTTTTCAAGCGCTTGAGCGCCCGGTCGATAGGCTCTCCTTTGCGGACAATTACTTCAGGCATAAAAAGGTCTTTTTCTTCGATCAGTTCGTGGGGCAGGATAGTAGCCGTAGTTGCCCTGACCGTCAATTGAACTAGCAGAAAAAAACCCGGTTTGACTGGTAAAACTGCAACGCCCTCGAATTTGCTCCTGAGCACCGTCTTTGCGGCCGATTTTCCGCGCCGAAAATGCCATTTTTCGGGATATCGAAAGCCGGCGTTAGCAAGCCCTTTTCCAAGACCAACCGTGTTGCGGTTGCCAAGCGCTACCGAAACAGGATAAGAACTCCTCAGCCCCTCCCTGAAAACATGAATAGAAACGTTCTGATCGGATGCGGTTGTCTAGTGGCGGCACTGGTTTTAGTGGCGGTAGTGCTCGGCTCCTTCGTGGTTGGCGGATATAACCGCCTTGTAACATCCTCTGCCAGTGTGGATACCGCCTGGGCAAACGTGCAAACACAGTACCAGCGAAGGGCAGACTTGATCCCTAATCTGGTAAACACTGTGCAGGGAGCGGCAAATTTTGAAAAATCCACGCTCACAGATGTCATCAATGCCCGTGCAAACGCCACCAAGGTGAACATCGATCTATCGAAGGCACCTACCGATCCTGAGGCTCTCAAGCGATTCCAGGAAGCGCAAGACAGTCTGTCCAGCAGTCTGGGCCGGCTTCTCGCGGTCAGTGAAAGATATCCGGAACTGAAGGCCAACACCAATTTCCGTGATCTCCAAGCTCAGCTCGAGGGGACGGAAAACCGGATTGCCGTCGCCCGGCGGGACTTCAATAGCACCGCTCAAGCTTACAATGTCATGGTCAAGTCTTTCCCGACCGTGCTGTATGCTGGGCTGATTGGATTTACACCGAAGGCGTATTTTACGAGCGCTGCCGGCGCCGAGAACGCTCCTACCGTCTCTTTCCCATCGTTCAGTCCGTCGGCCAGTCCGAAGTAGGCCGGTTTGCTGGGGCGGGGCACTCGGACCATATTGTTGTTTATGAGAGCATGGCCTTCTGCGATGTCGTTCACCGGCCGGGCTGCTCTCTGCCGAACATGTGTGGTGGTTGGATTACTGATCACTGCGGCTTTGGGGGCGCCTGAGGCGGTTCGCGGCTTGACTGCGGAGGAGGCGCTCAAAACCCCGCCGAATCGTTACTTCAACGATTACGCCGGGCTAATCAAGCCGGCCACTGCCGCTACCTTGAACGCCGAGATGGAATCATTCGAGCGTTCAACTTCGAACCAATTGGTTGTTGCGATCTTCCCGGAGCTTCCCGACACGATGACGGTTGAAGATTACGGAGTCCAACTCTATCGCGCGGGAAAATGGGGGCAGAAAGGGAAAGATAACGGCGCATTGCTTCTGGTTTTTGTTAAGAACCGCAAGATCTGGATAGCCACCGGTCGCGGCTTAGAGGGTGCATTACCAGATGCAATTTGTAAGCGGATCGTTGCTGAACAGATTGCTCCTCGGTTTCAATCCGGCGATTTTGACGGGGGGCTTACCCAGGGGGTTCACGCGATGATGGCAGCTGCCCAGGGGGAGTATAAGGGAACAGGAGCAACGGTTCACGAGCAGCGTCGACAGGCATCGGAAAACGATTCTTGGATTATTCCAGTGATCTTCCTGCTCATTTTTCTCGTGTTTTTCATGATGGCTGCACGCCGTCGCGGCGGGATAGTCATCGGCGGAGGAGGAGTCGGTCCTTGGTACGGTGGTGGGGGTGGCTTCGGAAGGGGTGGTGGATTTGGCGGAGGAGGTTTCGGTGGTGGAGGAGGGGATAGCGGTGGACTAACCGGCGGCGGAGGAGACACCGGCGGGGGTGGTGCCGGAGGAAGTTGGTAGCGGGCTCGTTCCTGAGCTTATGAAGGTAAAACATTTTCTGGATCGGCTCGAGCACGATCGGGTCGCGGCGGCGATCCGGGAGGCGGAAAAGAAATCGAGCGGCCAGATCGTCGTTTTCATTACTCGACATCGTCCGCAAGACATTTTGCGCTTCGCCCGGAAATCCTTTCGCCGGTTAAAGTTGCACCGGACCGAGAAACGAAATGGTGTCCTGATGGTGGTTGCGCCGGCTGCTCAAAAGGTAGCAATTTTTGGTGATAAAGCGCTCCATAGCAAATCCGATGAAGCGTTTTGGGAGGAGGTAATTCGGCAGATGCAACCGGACCTGAAGAAAGGAGAGTTCACTGCTGCAATCGTAGGGGCGGTTGAGAAAGTCGGCTCCGTGCTCGCCACCCATTTCCCGCCCGATACCTCCAGCCGGCAGAACGAAATTTCAGACGAGGTAGTAGAGGATTGAATGAAAGACCCCAGGATAGGGAATATAGAACTTAGAATAACGAGCAGAGTTGCGCCAGCTTCCTTCCGCGATTTGGCTTCCTAGGGATTCGTATTCCGTATTCTGTATTCCATATTCTCAACTTCTGCATCCTAGCTCTATGGAACCAATCCGGATCTTGACCGCCGTGCCAATTTGTGACGGGCACGATAGCGCCATCAATACGATCAATCTTGAGCTGATCCGGCACGGAATCGAGGTGGTTTATCTCGGCTATCACCGGTCCGCTGAGGACATTGTACGAGCCGCCGTACAGGAGGATGTCCGCGCGATCGGTATCTCCAGCTACAATGGGGGGCATGTTGAGTTTTTCGCTGAGGTTTTAGCCGAACTGCGCGCTCGCAACAGCCGCCACATCAAAGTATTCGGCGGCGGTGGGGCTACCATTACCAAAGCAGATGCGGAACAAATGTATGAGTCTGGGGTCGATCAAATCTTCTTCGCCGGTACGTCGCTCGGTGAAATGGTAGACTATGTTCAGAGACAATTTGCGGCGCCAGTCGTACACGGAGAGTTCGAAGATCCGGGCAGCGATCGAGCGTTGGCCGCCGCGTTGACCCGCATCGAGAATGGCGGAGCGAATCCACATTCGGCGGGAAAGGTATCAGGCGCGCGAAAGACAAGATTATTCGGACTCACCGGGCCCGGTGGAGCCGGAAAGACGACGCTGATGGATGAGCTGGTGATGCGCTTTCTCCGCCATTTTCCTGATCAGAGAATCGCGATATTGTCGCATGATCCCAGCGTCTTAGGATTGGGAGCGCTGTTAGGCGATCGGGCGACGATGATCTATTCGCAAAACGATCGCGTTTTCATCCGCAGTATGGCCACTCGCGGGCAAACCGGTGGAGTCAGTCTGGTAACCGAACAGAGCTTACTTTTTTTGGCCCGGACGGAAATTTTTGATGCCATAATGGTGGAGACGGTTGGTATTGGCCAGGAAGCCTTGCCGTTCGCATTTGGCGAAGTGCGTCTGGACATGTCGTTTCTGGTGATGTCGCCGGACTACGGCGGACGCCTACAATTGCACAAGATTGCGATGCTCGATGCCGCCAATGTGATTGTCGTTAACAAATCAGACCTACGTGGGTCGCGAACGGCGGTGGCGGAAATTGAGGCTCGGATCAGTGCCAACCGTCGTGGACAGCGTTTACTTCGAACCCAAGCCAATCGGCACGACGATCCCGGAGTCGACCAACTGTTTGAAGCGTTGTTCCCAAACAAGCCAAAAACCGGGGTTGAATATCAGTCAGCTGCGCGCCAATCTTGCTAATGTCCCCTAGCAACGGTTCATGACCTCCCTCGGCCAAGTTGTTCAGTCTGTTCGAAACTACCGCAATTTTGTTCGGTCTGAAGTAAGACGTGTGCGTAATGAACCGGAAGCGGCGGAGGAGGTGCTGAACCGCTGGCGGGAAATACGTTCGAAAATTGGGACTGCTTTAACTCCAACCGGAATCAAGCTTCCCACCTTGGCTCTGCCGGAAATTGATGAGCCGGGTGAAATTACGCGTTTTTTGCTCGAAGAAGGCGTGCCGGGCGAGTTTCCTTACCTATCCGCTGCGTACCCTGAACAGTATCTGATGTCCGGGGGACCCAATGGTTCCAGTCCCGTGGGCAATGGAAACCGCGGGGAGGAGCCAACCCGGCTATTTGCCGGGCTTGGTTTGCCCGAGGACACCAATGCCCGACTCCACTATTTGTCGCGCAACCAGCAGAGTAAACGTCTAAGTACAGCATTCGACGGGCCGACCCTTTACGGCGTTGGAGCGGCAGCGCGCGGGGTTTTCGGAAAAATTGGCGAAGGCGGTGTTGCGGTTGACACGGTTGATGATGTCGAACGGCTTTATGCCGGGTTCGCGCTGGATCAACCCAGGGTTTCGGTATCGATGACGATCTCGGGCCCGGCGCCGATTCTCCTTGCCATGTACATCGCGGCGGCCAAACGCCGGTTCGGTCCAAACGTCCTGCCGAAATTAAGAGGCACAATCCAAGCCGATGTGCTCAAAGAAGTTCAGGCTCAAAACGAACTGATCTTTCCGATCGAACCGTCCATGCGTTTCTTGGCGGACATGGTCGACTTCTGCGCAACCGAAATGCCGCGGTGGTACCCGATCTCGATCAGCGGCTACCATATCGGTGAGGCCGGGGCGACACCAGTGCAGCAAGCGGCTTATACGCTATCGAATGGGTTTGCCTACGTTGATGATTTCCAGCAGCGCGGAATGTCGATAGACGTTTTTGGTCCTCGCCTATCCTTCTTTCTCGATTGCGGGCTAGACATCGAATATGTGGCCCTGGCGCGTGTCTGTCGGAAAATATGGGCCCTGGGAATGAGGGACGTCTTCGGAGCGAACAGCCGCGCTCAGAGGCTCAAGTTGCATACGCAGACCAGTGGCCGATCATTAGTAGCGGCTGATTGGAAAAACAACCTCACCCGAACAGCGGTCGAGTTGGTGCTCGCTTGCATGAACGCCACCAATTCCTGTCACAGCAACGCAGCGGACGAGCCGTTCACCACACCGAGCGAGGAATACGCGCGATACGCCGCCCATGCTCAAGCCATATTGCTGGAAGAGAGCGGGCTCTTCCGGCATATGATGAACACTTTAGCCGGATCGCCGGGTATGCGCATCGTTGCCGATGCGGTCGAGAAAGGCATCCTGGAGGAGTTTGAGGTGATCGAAGAACAAGGAGGAGTTCTCGGAGCAGTCGAGCGGCGCTACCAGCGGAGTCAGATTCAAGCGGCTGCCCACCTGCTGGAGAGCCAGATCTCGAGCGGCGAACGATCAATCATCGGTTTAAACCGCTACACCGACGATGAGAATCGCTGGCCGAATCTTGAAATGACACGTACGCCCCGAGAGAAAAAGCAGCTGCACGTGGATCGCGTGCACGAATTCCATCGGCAGCACGCGGACCAATCGGAAAAGAGTCTGGATAACTTGACCAAGGTGGTCGAGAGCGGCGGCAATGTGTTCACCGAGCTGATCAACACCGTGGAACATTGTTCGCTCGGTCAGATCACGAGCCGGCTGACTGAAGCCGTCGGCAAATTCCGACCAATGGTCTGAAGGAATTACAAGTTGCGGGTTGGGGGTTACAAGTTGCAGGTTGGTTGTTGGGAAAACGATAACTGGAATTAGAACATCGTGGTCTCTTCAAATAAGTCTCATTTGGTGACCCGCAACTTGTAACCTGAACCCGCTACCTTCCCGTGTCCCTGGCTAGGCCGACTCAAGTTCGCCAACTCAATCGACGCACGAAACTATTGATTTGGTTTGTTGCAATAGTGATCAAGGTGTTTTTGCGCACGTTGCGTTGTCGGATCGCAGATGAAGCCGGCTTTTTTCAATCAAGCGATCCTCGCCCGGTGGTGGCATTGATGTGGCATAATCGGATGTTGGGAACGGCGGCGGCTTTCATGCGCTACTATCCGAACCGAAAAGGCGCATACATTTTGAACAGCGCCAGCCGAGACGGTGCCTATGCATCCGAGTTGGTCCGGCACTTGGGTGTGGGCTCGATCCGCGGGTCCAGTTCACGCCGCGGTGCGATCGCTCTTATGGACCTCGTGAAGAAAGTGAAGGAAGGGTACGATCTGTGTATCACTCCGGATGGTCCTCGCGGACCGAGATACAAACTATCGCCCGGAGTGGTTCTATTATCTCAGCACTGCCGAGTCCCATTGATGCCGCTGCTTTTCGAGTTCAGTTCCTGCTGGAGACTGAAATCGTGGGACGGATTTGCAATTCCGAAGCCGTTCTCGAGAATTGATCTGACGATTTTGCCGTTGATCCAAGTGCCTCCAACCAAAACTCCCGAGGAATTTGAAGCGGAGCGAAAGCGGGTGGAGGAGGTAATGTGCGAGAGACTAAAAATGCACTGACCGTACGGGTTACCGTTCGCTGGTCTGAGTGCCAGGGGCTCATCGGTGGTCGGCGGTGCGACCGCCACCGATTCACGATTTACCTCTTGCGAGGAGGGGTTGGGCTAGTCGGCCGGTTGAGTTTCCGACCAGTCGATCATTAGGGGACGATGATCACGCGCTTGTGATGACGATGCGCCGGTACCGGATAATCGCAATCATCATAGTCGGTGTAGCAATAGGTTGGATAGAACCAGCAGTTTGAATGCGGATAGCATCCGTGAGGATGGGCGCTGGCGGTCGAAGCTAAAGCGACACCCAGCAAGGCGATGGTTAATAGTATTCTTTTCATTTTGGTTGGATTTGGTTTGGTTGGTTTGATCGAGCGATTGCCGCTCGGTTTTTCTATTATGCAATCCGAATGCCAAACCTGGCCGAGTCGCCGTTCTGTCGAGGGGTAACCGGCGGGTTGCTCGAGGAGAAAATGATCTTGGAAATTAATTCCCGTTCTCGACCAGAACAGCTTGATTGGACGTTTTAGCCATTCCGAATATGGGAAATTCCGCACGAAAGCGGGAAGGGGTATCCGCTACGCGTTGCGCGTTTGGCGTTCGGCGATAACTGCGCCTCTCTGGCCGCGTCAGCTTCAACATTCCGCGCCCGGAACGCGTGTCTACTACGAAACGCCGACAACGTTCATACGCGCCAAACGCCGAAACGCCGAACGCCAAACGAGTAACCTGTTAGAGCGTTACTCGACAGACGCGCCACTCTTTCAATAGACGCGCTTTCAGCTTATTGGTGTAGAAGTCGATCGCCGGGGTATTCCAATCGAGCACTGTCCACTCCATTCGGCCATAGTCCCTTTCTCGAGCAATCTGAAAAAGGCGTTCAAAGAGCGCGGTAGCGATGCCGTTTCGGCGCATCTCCGGCAATACAAAGAGGTCTTCCAGGTATAATCCCGGCCGGCCAAGAAAAGTCGAAAAGTTCTCAAAGAAGAGAGCGAATCCAACCGCTCGCCCGCCGGACTCGGCCAGAAGTACCTCAACCGTTGATTCCGGTCGCGCCAACACGCGGCGGAAAGTCTCAGGCGATGAGATCACTTCGTGGGCAAGCTTTTCGTATTCCGCCAACCGCTGGACCAGATGGAAAACGGTTTCGGCATCTTCCGCAGTTGCGTTGCGAATCGAAAAACGACTCATGGGATGGAGCAGATGACCGATAGCCAATAGCCAATTAGCCAGCGTTCGCAACTATCGGCTATTGGCTATTGGCTACCCGCTATGCTAAGAGCCGAGGGATGAGATTACTCGTTACGGGAGGATGCGGATTTATCGGTAGTAACTTCATCCGCTACGTTCTTGAACATTATCAGCCGGAGAGCGTAACCAACGTTGACCTTTTGACCTACGCTGGCTCGCTTGTGACAACGGCTGATTTCCCCCTCCGTTATGGTGAACGTTACGAATTTATCCGAGCCGATGTGGCGGACCGGAAAGCGATACGACAGATCCTCTCGCGGCATAGCTATTACGCAGTGATCAACTTTGCTGCCGAAAGTCACGTCGATCGCAGCATCGTTTCAGCAGACGATTTCATTCACAGCAATGTAGTAGGAACGACCGTTTTGTTGGAGGCGGCCCGGGACTATGGGGTGAAACGCCTCGTGCAGATCTCTACCGATGAGGTTTACGGCTCCAACGACTCGGCCAATCCATCGACGGAAGCGGCCGCCTTGAACCCGAGTTCGCCTTATTCGGCCAGCAAAGCAGCTGCTGACTTGCTCGCATTGGCCTACCATAAAACGTATGACCTGGATGTGGTAATTCCTCGCGGCTCAAACAACTATGGACCGTACCAGTTTCCCGAAAAACTCATTCCGTTGCTGACTATTCGCGCGATGTTGGACGAACCGCTGCCGATCTACGGTGACGGCTCCCAGGTCCGTGGCTGGATTCATGTTGAAGACTATTGCGCTGCGGTCTTCGACGTGCTGATGGAAGGCCATGCCGGCGGGGTTTACAATGTGGCTGGCGAAACCCAACTGCCGAACCTGACCGTTGCGAAGAAAATTCTGGAGAGCCTCGGCAAAAGCCAGGATCTGATTCAATTTGTACCGGATCGACCTGCCCACGATCGAAGATATTCGCTCGATTCCACCAAGATCCGGCAGGAGATCGGTTGGAGACCGCTGCGCGATTTCGAAGATGGTCTCGGTTCGACAATTGATTGGTATCGACGAAACGAGCCATGGTGGCGAAATGCGCTCCGGCCAAGGCGGACAACCTGAGCCGGTCGGTGCGGGGCGCGATTGAGAGTATGGGCCGGAACAAGAGATCGCGCGTCGCGCAGAGTGGTTCGTGCAACGGCGGCTGCCTGGTACTCTTAGTTGCAGGATTCGTCGTGATTGCGGCGATTGCCTGGGGGGCGATCTCGACCTACCAGGGCGCCTACCAGATGACGTCACCGTCTCCGCGAACATTTGCGCCGGTGCCCGGGCCGGCCGAGGAGAAGGCGTTTCGGTCAAAGATCGAAGCTGCCAAAGAAGCAATCACGCACGGCCAAGCGGCTGAAATACGGTTCTCGGCGAACGATCTGAATGCTTGGTTTTTTGCGGAGGGTCGTAATGCAGATTTCGCTGACCACTTGCGTTTTGGGACGGAGGCAGACTGGTTACTCGCTGAACTAAGCGTACCGCTTTCTTTTATGGCGGATGTCCCATTTCTTCCATCCATTCGCGCCCGATATTTCAATGGACGAATCGCAGCGCGGTTAGCCGTCGAAAACGGAGAACTCAAGATTCAAAATCTAGACATAGAAGGTAACGGCAAACGGCTTCCCTGGCTCTTTACCGGCCAAGCCTACAAGCAGACATTGACCGAGGGAATGAACAAGGCAATTGGAACCCGGCTGCCGGAAGCAACCCAGTTCATCCACCGGATCGACTCCATCAAAGTCGAAGATGGCGAGATCGTCGTGAAGTTGCGTGGCGGAACGTGAGGCCGATCGGATGAAAACATCGTGTGATCTTAGAGCGTGTATCCAACCGATTCTGCTCAATGGATCGCCAAACTGAGAAGCAGAACCAGCACCAAGCTCAGCACGGAGAGAATCGTTTCCATCACCGTCCAGGATTTGAATGTCTCGACCACACTGAGTCCGAAGTATTCTTTGACCAGCCAGAATCCGGCATCGTTAACATGGGAAAGGATCAGTGATCCTGAACCGATCGCCAGGACCATGAGTTCACGACTGACCGTGTGATTGTTTTCTACGATCTGCCCCATCAATCCGGCACCAGTGATCGTTGCCACCGTAGCCGAGCCGGTGGCGATCCGAACGAGAGCAGCTACACTCCAGCCGAGCAATAACGGTGATATATTCGCGTGCGTGGCCCATGTGCCGATCAGGTCCGAGATCTTGGTAGCGGTGAGCATTTGTTTGAAGCCGCCGCCAGCCCCAACGATGAAAACGACCGCCGCAATCGGGGCAAGGCTATTTCCAACGACTTCGAGCGCCTTTCCCGCCGACCATCCCCGGCGAAAGCCGAGCGCGATGATTGAAAAAAACAGTGCGATAAGCAGAGCGGTGATGGGATCGCCCAAGAAATCGATCGCCTGCCTGATTGTGCTCGCGGGTTTAGCGAGTTCGCGCCACCGACCGACCCAACATCAGCACAGGAGGAAGAAGGATGGTGACTAGAACCGATTTAAGATCAGGAGGATTCTTGTGAGCGGTTCCACTCGTCGATTCGGAAAGCCTGGCTTCGGCTGCCGCGATGTCCACCGGAGCGCCGGCGGGTCGGAGCCAATCCTGTGCCAGGCCGGAAAAGATAGGGCCGGCGAAGAGCCCGGTCGGCAGGCCCACGAGGAGTGCCAGAAGAATGGTCTTGCCCGGATCAGCATGAAAGGTTTGAACCACCAGCGTCGGCGCCGGGTGCGGCGGTACCAGTCCGTGAGCGACCGAGAGTCCCGCTAACATGGGTAGTCCGACTCGCAGAATCGGCATCTCCACTCTTTTGGAAATAGCAATCGCGATCGGCACCAGCAGGACAAATCCAACCTCAAAGAACAGCGGGAGCCCGATCAGCAGAGCTACGAAAAAGGTCGTCCAGGGCACCCAGTTCTTTCCACCGATCGAGGTGAGACTCGTCGCCAGACGGTCGGCCCCGCCCGACAGGACGAGCACACCACCGAGCATTGTGCCTAAGCCAATAATGATTCCGACCGAGCCCATCACATCCCCAAATCCCTTGCCAAAATTCTTGATGATGTCCGTCGGTACGAGGCCGGCCAGGAAACCAAGGATGAGCGAAGCGATCAGCAAGGCGAGAAATGGATGAACCCGACAACGAGTGACGAGCAGAATAAGCGCGACGACCGATAAGACGGCGGCCAGGATCAGTTGAATCTGCGAAAACATCTGGCCATCAAATCTTGCCGTTCGAAACAGCTTCTACAATCGAATCAACCACTTCGTCGATCGACCGATTGGCGTCCACGACGAAAGCATCATGCGGTTGTTGCAAAGTTGCCAGCTGACTATCCAATAGTTCCTTCGGGAAAAAGTGGGCTTGGCGCTTCTGCAGCCGTTCCAGCAATGTGCTCCGATCCACGTCGAGGAAAACAAATCGCACTTCAGGCAGATGATCCTTGAGCTTATCGCGGTAAGAGTCTTTCAACGCTGAACAAGCTAGTATGACCGAGTGACCCTCGTCCATCTGCCGGCGTAGTTCGGAGTGCAGCCGGTCTAACCAAGGAGCCCGGTCGTTGTCATCTAACGGAATACCGCGTTTCATCTTTTCGACGTTAGCCGGCGGATGAAAATCATCGGCGTCCAGAAACAGCCAGCCCAGCCGTTTAGCTACCGGAGAACCGACTGCGGTTTTTCCGGAGCCGGACACTCCCATAAGGATCAGCGCACGAGGTTCAGGCATAAGCGGAAGATAGCTGATAGCCAATAACCGATAGCCGATTTTGGCAATCCGCTATTTAGCAATGAATGGCTCAAACCCGGCGCGCACGTTGCCCTGTCGGCTATCTTCCTAGGTCTCGAAGAGTGCCTTCAACTCTTCCATCGGAGCCTGGCTAGCCCACATCACGAGCATCCCCTCCTTTTTCTGAAACATCACGTGCCATCCATTTTCCGAGTAGGGTTTAGGTGGCAAGTCAGGGTTTCCTAACGCGTCCGCTCGAATGACGACTGCGTGCAGGAATTTGCCGGAAGGAAGATGAAAACAGGTGAGGGAGGCCAGGTGTTGTCGCCAGACGAAAACCCGACAGCCGGCCGTGGCCATCGCCTGCAGTTTGGGTGGAAACTGTTGCAGGCGAGGAGCGTCATGAGCGGCAATAAAAGCCTGGGTGGTTCCGAAGTTGGGGGTCTCGAGGTCAAGGATTGGAGCCGGCTTCGCTGAAACCATAGCCAATGCATCGGAGCGAAAGCTCCGGAACGGTTGCGCGGAGCCCCGGAAAAGGTCGATTTTCTGGCTTAGCAATAGAGCGGCCAAAACGACTGTCGCCGCCAGCGCCAGCCATCCCACCCTCCAGGATCGGATCGGGCCTATCTTTCCGTCCAAAGATTCAAGAATGGTTTCCTTCAACCCTTCGGGCGGAGTGATCGATGCGAACTTCTCAACCAGAATTTGATCAAATTCACGGTGCTGCGCCAGCCAGGAGCCGAGTTCAGAATCTTTTCGGGCTAATTCCAGCGCTTCCTGAAACGCGGGGTCCGCTTCATCCGTTCCATGAGCTCGAATCGCACTCAGGTATTCTTTGGCTTGTTCTTTGGTCATATCAAGCCTTCCGACTCTGACTCTTTGGAAGGGGGATGATCTTCTGAGGATCGCTTTCCAATGCTGTTGCTAGTGCGCGTCTTAACTGTTCTTTTCCCCGGGAAAGCCGCGACATTACGGTGCCGATCGGAACTCCCAGGGTCGCCGAGATCTCCTTATAAGAGAGATCGCCCAGGTAAAATAATTCCAAAGCGGATCGATAACTTTCCTCGACCATTTCCAGGGCGGCCAGTGCGGTTCTAGCATCGATTGCGCGAAGGGCGCTCGACTCGATCGCGGGAACTTCGTGTTCATCGGGCTGGAATTGTACTTCGGGATGGGTGGTATGGGCACGGACCTTGCGGAGAAACTCGCGCCGTAGCGTGGTAAAAAGCCAGGGCTTGACTCGATCCGGCTCTCGGATCTGATCCTGGTGCTTGGTTAGGATCAGAAAGGTTTCCTGGGTGAGATCCGCGGCTTCGCTCTCATTTTTCGCCAAAGCCAGACCAAACCGGTAGAGAGCGGCATAATGGTCCGAGACGATCGCTTGCAGGTCTATCTTCTTAGCCACCGTACTGCGGTTACTAGCATCGCCACGCGACGAGAGCCAATTCCAAATGAGAGTAATCGCTGACCAATAATCACCACACCGTTTACCGGTCAGTGAGAGGTGACTGTTAGGGCGGTCCATCCCGGACCGCCGGTCAGGAGTCACAAGTCACCGATCACCGATCACCGATTACTGAATACCTCTCACTGCAGATGAGCGCGACTGCGTGTGACATTCTGAGGGCGTACGCTCGCGTACACGATTGAATCTCGTGGTTCCTGGCTGATCGATGGCCGGATACTGAACCGTCGCAAAATCCCTTCTTTGCTCATACCCGACTTCTCCAATACTCGAGCTGAAGCCAAGTTCTCGATATCACAATGGGCCCAGACGCGGAATA
>DASTDH010000517.1:0-8539 GCA_035710445.1 Chthoniobacterales bacterium | reverse complement strand
TGGAGTGCGTGGCACTGAAGTCGTGTATCCTCGTAAACCTTGCGCCTTTTCAGGGCGAATCGTTGGTGGGACCCTGTTCCCAGGGTTGAAACCCTGGGCTGAGTCCTTTAACCGCTTCGCGGCAAAAGAACCGGACCCCATACGAATCACTATTCACGAGCGACCTCTCACCGCTTATTGCTCACTGCTTACTACTCACTCCTTCCCGGCGCTACCGGCGTTCCCAGCGATCCGTATTGCGGATTGAGGATGAGCCTGATACGCTACGCAAACTAGCTAGAACTTGACTTGGCGGTAGTCGAGGCTGGGAAAGCCTCATCAAAAGGGTTGGTTCGGCAGCCTGATCGCTGCCTTGAGTTCTGGATGGCTTTTCGGCCGCAGTAGGAAGCGTACGAGAAGGATAGCTCAATGAATGCGACAATTATTAATCTGATTATCCAGCTGCTGTCCGGCGCTGCCGGCGGCAACATCATCGGTAATATCCTAAAGCAATACAACCTTGGTCCCCTTGGAAATAGCATCGCCGGGATTGTTGGTGGCGGGCTGGGCGGACAATTGCTTAACATGATCCTCGGTGGAGGAGCGGCCGCAAGTACCGCAGCAACGGCTGCTACAGCTGGTGGGCTCGACATTGGTTCGATCGTGGAACAGATCGCCGGCGGTGGCATCGGCGGTGGAGTGCTCATGCTAATCGTGGGCATTATCAAACAAGCGATAGCTGGCCAACCGAAGTCCTAATGACTTATTCTCGCCGGCGCCATAACGGCGCCGGCGGATGTATCTGTTTTCGGATTTAACCGGGCGATATTCTGATCCAGTGCGTGCTGGAGCGGAAAGGTGGGATTTAGTCTGTCGAACTCACTGATCGGCGCGCCGGCGAAGATAGCGCTGCCGCACTCACAATCGCCATGCGATCGATCGGTCATTCTTCGGCTTATCAATTACACTAAGATCACGCCGGAAGTCGCCCAAGCATTCTATAGCCTGTGCCCATAATCACACTACTGACCGATTTCGGACTGAGTGATTACTATGTTGCGGCGATGAAAGGCGTTATCCTTGGCCGCAATCAGGCAGTGCACATTGTGGATATCAGTCATGAAATCAGCTCGCAGAACATTCTTTCTGCAGCTTACGTGCTTTTTGGTGCCTACGACTACTTTCCTGCCGGTACCATCCATCTGGTTGTTGTCGATCCCGGAGTCGGCTCGTCGCGCCGCCCAATTGTAGCCAAAACAGGTCCATATTATTTTGTTGGGCCGGACAACGGCGTCTTTTCTTTTGTGCTGAGACACACCGCCAACTACCTGGCATTTGAGATAACGAATCGGAGTTTGTTCGCCACCCAGATCAGTAACACATTTCACGGTCGCGATATCTTTGCACCGGTTGCAGCGGCGTTGAGCCTCGGAGTTCCTCCTCACGAAATCGGTAAAGAGCTCTCGACAGTTCAGATGTTGCCAGAAACCGTGCAAGTTGCGGCTTCCTCAGTTGAGTCTAGTATCATCCATATTGATCGCTTCGGGAATTGTGTCACCGGCATCGAACGAGCCGTCTTATCTGACGGCAAACTACCGCAGACATTCCTACTGTATGCGGGCCGTAGTCAGATCCGGCAGCAGAAACGCTTCTATTTGGAGGAAGTAGCCGAGCCAAACGCTCCTTTCGTCGTTTGGGGTAGCGCCGGCTTTCTCGAAATATCGTTAGCTTCGTCTTCCGCGGCCGACCATCTGGAATTGGGGATTGGTGATTCGGTTCGACTGCTCCTTTGACGCCGATGCAACGAACAGCAGTAAACGACGGCGGAACGTCAACGAACGAAATCAGCTAAATCTTATCTAAGAAATCCAAGCCCTTCGATTTTGGAGTCAGTCCCTTCTCCTCTAGCCAGCGGGGATTATATAACCGAGAAACGTAGCGTGAACCCGAGTCACAGAGAATCGTGGCGATCACCTGGCCGCGACCACCTGATCTCGCCATCTTTACCGCTCCGCAAACGTTAATCGCAGATGAGAGACTGAGAAACAATCCTTCAGCGAGCAATAGATGATAAAGCATCTCCACGGCAACATCGTCCCGGACGCGATAAGCGTCATCGATTCGAACTCCCTCCAAGTTCTTCGTCACGCGACTTTGTCCGATACCTTCCGCTACCGAATCGCCGTCATTAATTTCGGTGTGCCCGTGTTTTACCCAGGACCACATTGCAGCTCCGTATGGATCAGCACAAACAATTTGGATGTTGGGCTTCTGCTCCTTCAGGTAAAGCGCGACGCCGGCAAGCGTCCCACCGGTACCAACCGAGGCGACAAATCCGGTGATTTTTTGGTTCGTTTGCTGCCAGATCTCGGGCCCGGTAGTTTGGTAATGAGCCAACCGATTAGCGATATTATCGAATTGATTGGCCCAAAAACCGTTTGGCGTTCGATCGGCCACTCGCTGCGAGATGCGAATATAGTTATCGGGGTCTTTATACGGCTTTTCGGGAACGGTTTGAACTTCGGCCCCCATCGCCCGGAGCCCATCAATCTTTTCCTTCGACTGCGTTTCCGGAATTACAATAATTGTGCGATAGCCCCGGGCGTTGCCTACCAAAGCTAAGCCGATGCCGGTATTCCCGGCAGTGCCTTCCACGATGGTTCCTCCCGGTCGCAGGGTTCCGGAAGCTTCTCCCTCGAGGACGATCCCAAGGGCCGCTCGGTCCTTCACCGAACCGCCTGGGTTAAGGAATTCTGCCTTGCCCCATATTTCACAGCCGGTAGCGTCTGACAAGGCGCGCAACCGAATTAAGGGTGTTCGTCCGATGGTCTCACAAAATCCGTTGGTGACAAACCCGTAAGGTGCATTTTCCGGAGAGGTGCTCTCGCGCATGAAAAAGATCGTATCACTATTTTTGGACTTGGTAACCTGCTGGTTCTATCGAGTCTTGCCCTCTCTGTGATCTCCGCACCCTACTGTTCAAACGCCGACTTCGCAGCCTGTTGTGGACTTCCGTTTTCAGCCCCGCTTCCGCAGCCGCATCAACCGTTCGCCGGCAGCGCATAAAGTTTTGTCTCGTTTGGCAAAATGGAATCGAATCAGATTTGTTACCGGCTCGGCAAAGAAACTGGAGCCAGGCACGGCGGCGACGCCGATCTCTCGAGCTAACCAATGGCAGAACGCCGTATCACTAGCGTGACCGAAATCCTCGATATTCACTAGCACATAGTAAGCGCCCTGTGGTTCGACAAAGCGCAAACCAGCCTTGCGAAGATAAGTAGTAAACAGTTCGCGACGGCGAGTGTAATCGCGCGCAAGGTTCCTATAATATTCCGGCGGGAAGCGCAGTGCAGTAACTGCTGCCTGCTGCAACGGATGGGGAGCCCCGACGGTCAAGAAGTCGTGAACCTTTCGAGCCTGCGCGATCACCTCTGGGGCAGCCAACACATACCCAAGCCGCCAACCGGTAATTGCGTAGGTCTTCGATAACGAGCCGACCGTCAAGGTACGCTCAAACAATCCTGGGAGGGCCGCCGTATAAGTGTGCCGATGGGGAGCGTAGACAATATGTTCGTAGACTTCGTCGGTAATGATAAAGGCGTCCGCCTCGGTGGCCAGATTCCCAATGAAAGTAAGCTCCTCGCGCGTAAATACCTTTCCGGTCGGGTTGGACGGATTGCACAAGACAATCGCCTTCGGTCGCCTGGAAAACGCTTGCCGCAGTTCGTCGCGTTCAAAGTCAAATCGAGGCGGCCGCAACGGCACATAAATCGGATTGGCTCCTGCCAAGATGGCGTCTGCCCCATAGTTTTCGTAGAAGGGCGAAAAGATGATCACCGAATCGCCTGGGTTGCATACCGTCATCAGCGCCACCAGCATCGCTTCGGTGCCGCCACAGGTCGCCACCAAATGGGCGTCCGGATCGATTTCGAGGTTCATCAATCGGGACTGTTTTTCCGCCAAGGCCTGCCGAAACCCGGGTGAGCCCCAGGTGATTGCGTATTGGTGGAAATTTCCCCGGAGAGCTTCCGCGCCAGCGGCAAGTAGCTCTGGCGGGGGATCGAAATCCGGGAATCCCTGAGAGAGGTTAATCGCTCCGTACTGATGGGCGACCCGAGTCATCTCTCGGATGATCGATTCCGTGAACCCGCGCAGTCTATCGGCAGTCGACGCCATGGATCCAGAAGCATAACCTGATACCGAGGACTGAAAACTGGAAACCGTATGCGCTCTGTTGCTGCACGGCCATGAGTCCAACGCATGGTCGAGCGAGCGCTCCGTCCTGGGACGAAAATTCTCTCGCCGCGAACTCTAAATTCTGGCTTCTCTCCGATCTTCTATTTCCAGTATTGTCTCTCCCGTTTTGCCGTTCTTAATCAGGAAGTCTGCTACAATGAATGTCTCATCGCCTCCTTTGCTATTGGCAATTTTGATGACTATGCTTCCCGTAGCCGCTCCGCGAGCGGGGGCAGTCGAAGCAACGGACCTATGCCCGAGATTTCAGTTCAGTCCGCCTGCGCCCTACCGAGACGGCATGAAATACAGCTTTGTTACACCCAGTCTTACCGGTACGAACACAGGCGCTTTCGCGTCGGTCTGTTCCGGATTTTGGCGGCAATCCAATCCGCAGGAACCGTCATCGGGGGCCAAACAGTCCTGGAGCATTACGGTCAGTACGAAAGATGACCCGAAGCTGGTCGAGGCTTACAACGCAAAGGATGGCTATGCGGTCGATCTGGCCAGAGCAGATTCCGGCAATACCACGCCTTATCTTTATGCGCGTTTCCAGAAGTTCTCGTTTCCTTGGGGAAGCGCGGTTGGCTACTTCGTTCAGACGACCAAAGACGCAACCTGGCCGGAACCAAATAATGCCCAACTCACCTACGAAATTCGAGGTTTCACCAGTGATCGCCAATACACCGTGGCCGCCAGGTTTGCAGTCACCGATCCGCAGCTTCCAGCCGCGGGATCTAACGTCTTGGACGCCCATGGCGACATGCGGACACTGACGTCGTTCCCGAGTTATAAACTGCTGGAAAAATCTAGGCCTGAAATATTTCAGCCAAGCCTCGCTGAGATCCAGGACCTCGTTTCCTCGATCATGATTCTAGGGCCGAAGAAATCCCAGAAGATCGAAAACAAGGCCGCCAAACCGGAACCGAACGGCTAATCGACTCACTCTTTTACACATCCCTATCCGCCGGGCGACGGTAAGCCCCTGGGCGAGACTATGCGCTAACCTTCGCCTTCGGTCTTCTCGCTCCCATATTCTTTCCGCCACCCTTCGGACCTACCCGACCGCAGCTCGGACAAAGATCTGCTACCTCGCAGTTTTCACAGTCTGGTTTAAGCGAGGTGCAGCGTCGACGGCCATGCCAGATTAGCCAATGGCTGAAGAGGGTCCACTCTCCTTGCGGCACCAACCGCATGAGGTCCTGCTCGATCTTTTCCGGTTCAGTCCGTTTGGTAAGACCGAGCCGATGGGCTAATCGAGTGACATGCGTGTCGACCACTATGCCTTCGTTGATTTGAAAAGCATTTCCGAGCACAACATTCGCCGTCTTTCGGCCGACGCCGGCCAGCGGAACCAACGCCGCCATAGTTGACGGTACCCGGCCCTGATGTCGTTCGACCAAGTCCTTCGCCATTGAACGGATGCTTTTGGCCTTGTTCCGATAAAACCCGGTTGACCGAACTGCGGTCTCCAATTCTTCCTGAGGAACGTCGGCATAATCTTTCGCGGTTCGAAATCGTTGAAACAGATCCTTGGTTACAATGTTTACTCGTTTATCGGTGCATTGCGCCGATAGAATCGTCGCAACCAACAGCTCAAGCGGATTCGAAAAATCCAGCTCACAATGCGCAGTTGGATAGACTTGGCGAAATCGCTCGATCAGACGGGTAACGCGAACCGGCCGAGGAATAGTTTGAGCTTTAGCTGGCGCGGGCGAGGGACCAGATTTCATTGCGAGCAAACTAATGCCGCTTTGCGAATAGCCAATAGCGGATAGCCGACAAATATCAAACAATGGCTATTGGCTATTCCGAAGGACGTTTCGCTAATCCGTTTTGCTGGAGAAAGCGCAGGAAATATCCACATTGTTGCTCGTCGTAATATTTGCGGGCGTTCGTAAAGTATTGTTGCGCCTCCTTTTCTTGCGACTGCTTGAGCAGGACGGCAGCGCGGGCAAAGTAATAGGCCGGAGTGGTGCCGGGAAACGTCATGTCATTGATCAGCTGAATCGCTTGAAATTGACGATCATCGAGGACGTCGGCTACCACGATTTTGAACTGAAGCAGCTCTGACTTCGGATCGATCTGCTGTAGCTCCTCGTAGCGCGCCCGAGCATCCGCGTACTTTCGTTGAAGCAAAAGCACGTCTGCCAGATTGAGCTTGGCCGGATAAAACCCGTCGTCGGCTGCAATGGCCTGAGCGAACCTGCTCGCCGCAGCATCATACTGCTTTTTCTGCACGGCGATAACTCCGCGCAAGTTCGCGGTTTGTGCGCTTGCCGGCTCAAGCTTCGCAGCGGCATCAGCTTGCTTGTCTGCCTCAGCCAAATTCCCGGCTCCCAAAGCTTGGGTGGCTTTTTTGATTGCCGCGTCATAAGCCTTGTTGTCGGCGAGGACCGAAGAAAACGCCGCGATACATCCGAATATTGTGCAAAGCGCCCTTACATGCATCGTGAATTGTCGCCGTCCGCCGCTCGCGTTTGCCATTCGCTTCGGCAATCGGCTATTTGGTTATCATAGTCCGCGCCCGACCGCTTCCGCCACACTTCGAACTCGCCTGACCAAGTCATCGAACGCCAGCGGCAACAGAGATTGTTCGCCATCGCTCTTGGCGAGTTCAGGGGCGTTGTGTACTTCGATCATGATCGAATCGGCGCCGGCAGCTACGGCCGCCAATGCCATCGCCGGAACAAAATCACGAATTCCGATCCCGTGAGTCGGATCGACGACCACCGGCAGGTGAGTCTCCGCCTTGAGAACTGGCACGGCATTCAAGTCCAACGTGTTTCGTGTCATTGTTTCGAACGTTCGTATTCCTCGTTCGCAAAGAAGAACATTGAAATTCCCCTCGCTTAAGATGTACTCGGCGCTCATCAACAGATCCTTAATTGATGCTGCCATTCCTCGCTTCAACATTACCGGCAGCTGTGTCCGTCCGACCTCCCGAAGAAGTGAGAAATTCTGCATGTTCCGAGCACCGATCTGGAGACAATCCGCGTATTCCGCCACCAACTCGAGATCCTTCGTATCCATTACTTCAGTGATGATCGGCAAACCTGATTCTCGCCGCGCCTCGGCCAGCAATTGGAGACCCACTTTTCCCAGCCCTTGGAAACTGTATGGGGAGGTGCGCGGCTTAAAGGCGCCGCCCCGCAAGATCTTCGCGCCGGAATCTCGAATCGATTGAGCAATCGAGAGAATTTGATCCTCGCTCTCGACCGAACATGGCCCAGCCATGATGACGACCTCCTTTGATCCGACGACGACCTCACCAACCTTGACCCGAGAGGGTGTACCTCGAAACTCGTAAGAAACCAATTTATATGGCTTCAAGACCGGCATAACCGATTCCACGCCAGGAAATGCCCCTAACGGCTTCTGCCGAATTTTGTCTTCGGCTCCAATCACGCCGATGACAACTCGCATCTCGCCTCGGCTCACTTCGGCGCGCAATCCCCAATCTGCGATCCGCGAGACGATATGTTGGATTTGGTCCTCGGTCGCATCCGGACGGGTGATGATGATCATGGCTAGAGAATTGGCAGTTTGGTTCGAAAAGGTTGGTTCGCAACTGGTTTTACGAGCGGCCGGCAGAGGCGGCCGGTAGCTGTGGCTGAGTTCGGGAGATGGAAGAATCGTACGCATAGATTGATGGAAGGATCAGTTCTGACCGACGAAAAACGCGCGAAGAAAAAAGCGCTGGTCAGAATCCAAAAAAGAAGCGCCAATAATAAAAAAAGCAGCCTACAAACTCAAAAGAGGCCCTGGGGGAGCAGGCTGGGCAGGCGTTGGATTTCATCTTTGGCGATTAGACCAGATAACGTAGCCTTCCAGATTTGCCAACAAAAAAGCGCGGCGCAGATCCTGCGAACTAGGCAGACCAACCGAAACTCCTAAAACCTTAAACGACAGCGAATAGTGAGAGGTGATTGGTAGATGGGGGGGTTGGGTCAGGAGATCGGTAAGAGTGTGCTCACTATTCACTGCTCCCAACTTAACCCTCACAGCTCCAGCAAGTCTCGCTGCCAGCGCATAAGGACGGTTTCGACAGTATCCGGTTCTCTTACGACCTTTTCCAGGGCGCTCCTGGACGCCAGTACACTGGCGTCGAGCGCCAGCTCTGTGGCCAGTTGATCGCGCTTCAGGCGAAGCTGCTCGAACCGCTTCTCCTGTTCACTGGTTGGCCTTACCCGGGTGTGGCGGTTTCGCTGCGGCCACTCGGCTTCCGGAATTTGCAGAGATTGATGAATCGTCGCTAGCAGTCGCCGCCGGCGCGAGCTTGGAAGCCAATCCGGAAGATCAAGATGTGAACCGGCCAGGGTGGCTT
>DASTDH010000516.1:0-7392 GCA_035710445.1 Chthoniobacterales bacterium | reverse complement strand
CGCCTCTCACCGCCCACCGTTCCTCTTCCCGGTTTTCCGGCGCTCCCGTCACAGCCGCGCTGCAATCAGATTCTTGAGTTTGAACATGCCGCGCCGGATCCGAGCCTTTACTGTGCCTAACGGCTGACTCAGCTCTTCCGCTATTTCGTTTTGGGTGAGACCGGAGAAAAAGGCCAGTTCGATGGCTTGACGCTGTTCCTTGGAGAGTTGGAGTACTGCTGATCGAACGATTCGGCTCTTCTCCAGAGCATCCACCTCCGCGACGGAATCTCGAGAAATCGATTGAGAATTCACCTTCGATTCTCTTTCGACCTGGTCCTGGAGACGAAATCGGCGCTGGGAAGATCGCAAACGGTCGATTGCCTTATTCCGGGTTAGGGTCATAGCCCAGGTCAACGGTTTGCCTCGAGCCGGACTGTAGAGCTTAGCCTTATCCCAGATTTGAATGAAGACATCCTGCAATACATCTTCGGCCTCTCGCTGGTCGTTCAGGATTTGGAGCGCCGCGGAAAAAAGAACGCCGGAGAAGCGACTGTAGAGATCTTCGAAGCTATCAGGGTCGCCCGTTCCGATTTGTCGGAGCAATTCGGTCTCGACCCCTTGATCTATGTGACCGTTGGTTGACATCCTGTCGCCATCCGTATTCCCAGTCCTCTTTCAAACCGTAGACGGATGCCCGGAAAAGGCAAGTCCACCACCTCGGGGAAAATGGATGGACTTTTCAGCCGGACGACAAGCGACTCCGCCTTAGCCCCTCGGCCAAAACCTCCAAAGTCCTGTCGATATCCGTTTCGGTATGAGCCAAGCAAAGAAAACCGGTTTCGAATTGAGAAGGCGCGAAATAAATCCCCTGGCTGCGACAGAAATGGAAAAACGATTTGAACGCTTCCAAATCGGATCTTTGGGCATCCGTAAGATTCTTTACTGGTTCCGTTGTAAAATAGAGACAAAACATCGATCCGATTCGATGGAAGACCAGGTTGCTATCCCGGAGGATCTGGCGGACACCCCGTTCAAAATAAGAGCCAAGTTGCTCGAGGCGACGATAGCCGTCCTTTTCTTCAAGTTCGCGCAATTGGGCCAGCCCGGCCGCCAGCGCAAGCGGATTACCTGAGAGAGTTCCTGCCTGGTATACTGGACCGTCCGGTGACAATTTATCCATCACTTCGGCTCTTCCCCCAAATGCTCCTACGGGCAAGCCGCCTCCAATGACCTTTCCCATTGCGGTCAAATCAGGGCGGACACCGCAAAGCTCTTGATAGCCGCCGCGAGCAAGCCGGAATCCGGTCATGACCTCGTCGAAAACCAGGAGCGCACCAGATTGGGAACAGCTGTGGCGAAGGAGTTCCAAAAAACCTGGTTCAGGCAGGTACAAACCGGCATTCGCCGGCACCGGCTCCAGAATTACTGCTGCGATTTGATCGCCGAATTGTCGGAAGCAGGCCCGGACATCGTCTGGTTCATTGAAAGGGAGTGTTAAGGTCAACGCCGCGATCTCCTCTGGTACGCCGGCGCTGTCCGGATAGCCATGAGTTAGGGCCCCGCTTCCGGCTTTTACCAGCAATGAGTCAACGTGACCATGGTAGCAGCCCGCAAATTTGACGATTAACTTGCGACCGGTAAAGCCACGCGACAGGCGGATGCACGACATCGTTGCTTCGGTGCCGCTATTTACCATCCTGACCTTCTCAACTGAGGGTACCCAGTGGCAGATCAGTTCGGCCATTTCTACTTCTGCTGGGTTAGGAATTCCGAAACTGAGGCCTTGGGCGGCGGCGGCCTGGACGGCTTGCACTACCCTTTCCGGAGCGTGGCCCAGGATCGCCGGACCCCAAGTTCCAAGATAGTCGATATATTCGTGTCCTTCGACGTCCCAAATGTGTGATCCCTTGGCCCGAGCGACGAAGAACGGTTCACCTCCCACGTTACGAAAAGCACGGACTGGAGAATTGACCCCTCCGGGGATATAGCGTTTGGCCTGAGCGAAAAGGGACGAACTGGTCATACCGATTGTAGGCTAGACACGGACCCGCATTCTGACAATGGACCGGTTTTCAATCGGTTTTGGCGGAAGCTTAGCGAAAGCAACCCAGCAACTTGTTCCTGGACCGGAACCAAGGGTCTGCGCTTCGCGCCTCAATGCCTCCGGGACAAAAGGTGCTCTTATCACCTCGGCACCCTTGATGACCGCTACGGAATAAGCAAACCCCGCTGCTCGATGAAACCGACAATCTCCGCGAGACCCTTTTGCGTCTTGAGATCGGTCATTACAAATGGGCGTTCGCCGCGCATCTTCCCTGCGTCCGTGGACATCACATCCAGTGAAGCGCCGACATGAGGCGCCAAATCGGTTTTGTTGATTACAAGAAGATCGGATCTGGTAATCCCCGGTCCGCCTTTGCGCGGAATTTTTTCGCCGCCAGCGACATCGATCACATAAATTGTGAGATCGGAGAGCTCCGGACTGAATGTTGCCGCGAGGTTATCGCCTCCGGATTCGATGAATACGATGTCTGCGTCGGGGAAACGCTTCAGCATCCGATCGATTGCTTCGAGATTGATCGATGCATCTTCTCGAATGGCTGTATGCGGGCATCCACCGGTTTCTACCCCGAGGATTCGGTCGGCTGGAAGAGCGCCGGCGATCGTGAGCAGGCGTTGATCCTCCTTGGTATAAATGTCGTTCGTGATGACTACGATATCGTAGCGATCCCGCATCGACTTGCAGAGCATCTCTACTAGCGTAGTCTTGCCCGTCCCGACTGGGCCCCCGATACCGATCCGCAATGGAGGAACTGTTTTTGTGCGCATTTCTAAGAGCGGAATATGCGGAAAGCTTGAGTCTCATGTCTGCTCGACAAAATCCCCAACATCGGTGCGAATGTTAAGATCTCATCTCGGTCGACCCTGATCGCTTTTTCTACGACTTTCGGAATTTCTGCTCGAATTTGCTGAAGCAAACGTTGACCGCTTTCTTGTCCAAGGGGGATACCTTTTAGCGCTGCACTCACCAGGTTTTCCGCCCAACTGAAACAAAACACGGCTAGGGTCGTGCCGATGGATAAAGCATTGCCGACCGCAGCAAAAGCGAATGCCGTCGGAAACGCAACGGCACCCAGATCGCTCAATTCGCGGCGGCTTTGTTCGTCTGACCATTTGAGCGAAAGCGCGATGCGAACAAGCGACCAACCCATCTGTTCGGTCTCCTGACGCAATTCGGCGGTGTCACGACTACTCAGGAACCAGGTGTTCAATCGCTGAACGTCTGGAAATTTTTTGCCGGTCCAAAAACGGTGTTGCCAGGCAACCGTCGCGGCTTCACCCGGACCAACGATCTCACGCAATCCGTCGAGAATCCATCCTCCGGCTTCTGTCTCACTGTGCACAAAGTTCGCATCGATCGCCGCTTCGAGTCCCTGGGAGTAACTGTAAGCGCCGATGGGCAAAGCGGGTGATCCCAGATAAAGGGCGTTGGTCAGCTGTTCTAGATCAAGATCCATGGAGCAATGCTCTACCTGATCTTCCTCTCGTACTCGTCGTCCTACTCGTGTTCGTCCTCGAAAAGTTCGGACTGAAAGCTAACCGGCGTCGGCACGCTGCCAAGCAATTTACCCTTTCGAGCAAGAGTACGATTCCGGCGCTATTCATGCTTGGGCCGACCCTCGTGCTCATGGAACACCTCTTGGGCGAGCCGGTAATCGTCAGAAAACGATTCGTTGTGCCCGTGGCGATGTCCGCCTCCGTAAGCACCGGTCTCGGGATGAAAGGCTTCTTTTTTTTCCTCCACCCGAACGTCGAGCTGCTCAAGCATCTGCTTCAGGACCGGATCGGCTTCGAGCCGGAGAAAACCGGATCCTACTTCGACCGGAATATGACGATTGCCAAGATGGTAGGCTGCCCGAGTCAATTTGCCGGCGTCAGATGCCGTTACGAAGAGAATCGGTTCGAGCGCGGCGACGACGCGGAGCCGATCGCCTTCCGCCGATTCAAGAATGTCGCCATCTTTCAGGAAGGTTCCGGGCGCCAATAACAAACCAATCTCTTCGCCATCGTCCAAGCGCGCCAGCTGACGGGTTTTTCGGCGCAGCTCATAGGACAGAGTCAAAGTCAATTTTGGTAGTGAGCCTTCCCTCGATCCAACCTTCTCAAAGCGCCGCATAAAAGAATCGGTTAAAAGAGAAAATATCGTTGTGCCATTGGTAAAACCGCAGCGGGTTCACAGGTCAACAGTTCGCCATCCGCAAATACTTCGTAGGTCTCGGGATCTACTGTAATTTTTGGTTGCCAGGAATTGTGGATCATGTCGGTCTTCCTGAGCTTTCGGATGCCGTGCACCGGCACTAGCGTCTTCTGCAGTCCGTACCGATCCCCGATTTTTGCCTCATACGCGGATCCGGATATGAAACTCAGGCAGCTCTTCGCCCGAGCCATTCCCTGTGCGGCAAACATCGGTCGATAGTGCACCGGCTGAGGGGTCGGAATCGAGGCATTCGGATCCCCCATTAAGGCGTGGGAGATCATACCGCCTTTCAAGATCAGCGCCGGTTTCACGCCAAAAAATGCCGGCTGCCAAAGAACGAGATCGGCCCATTTACCTGGTTCAACCGAACCGATTTCATGGCTGATACCATGAGTGATCGCGGGATTGATCGTATATTTGGCGACGTAGCGTTTGACTCGGTTGTTATCGTTTCGAGCTGAGTCGCCACTCAACGGCCCGCGTTGAGTTTTCATTTTGTGGGCGGTTTGCCAGGTCCGCAGAATCACTTCGCCGATTCGACCCATCGCTTGCGAATCGCTCGACATCATCGAGATCGCTCCCAAATCGTGAAGGATATCTTCGGCGGCGATGGTTTCTCCGCGAATTCGAGATTCGGCGAAAGCGATATCCTCGGCAATTGCCGGATCAAGGTGATGGCAAACCATTAGCATATCGAGGTGCTCATCCAATGTGTTTACCGTATACGGGCGGGTTGGATTGGTGGACGAGGGCAGAACGTTCGGCTCGCCGCATATCTTGATGATGTCAGGAGCGTGCCCGCCTCCTGCGCCTTCGGAATGATAGGCATGGATCGCGCGATTCTTCAGTGCCGCGATGGAATCTTCGACAAAGCCGGATTCGTTCAGTGTATCGGTATGAAGGGCGACTTGCGTATCCGTTTCCTCGGCGACGGTGAGACTGCAGTCAATCGTGGCCGGGGTCGTACCCCAGTCCTCATGAAGCTTGAGACCAAGTGCACCGGCGTGAATTTGCTCGCGGAGCGGTTCCGGGCGACTGGCGTTACCTTTACCCAAGAAACCGAGATTGATGGGATAACCCTCTGCCGCCTGGAGCATTCGTTCGATGTGCCAGGGTCCCGGCGTGCAAGTGGTTGCGAATGTGCCGGTGGCTGGTCCGGTTCCTCCGCCGATCATGGTCGTGATACCGGCCGAGATCGCTTCGTCGATCTGTTGCGGACAAATAAAATGGATGTGGGAATCAATGCCGCCCGCGGTCACAATCATGTGCTCGCCGGCGATGGCTTCGGTGCTGGGTCCGATCACGATGGTTACGCCAGGTTGAATGTCGGGATTGCCAGCCTTGCCGATTCCAGCGATCCGCCCGGCCTTGATACCAATATCCGCCTTGATAATTCCCGAGTGATCGATAATGACGGCGTTCGTGATCACCGTATCCACCGCATCTTTGCTTTCCCGCTGCGACTGACCCATTCCGTCTCGAATCACTTTTCCGCCGCCGAATTTCACCTCTTCCCCATAGACGGTCAGGTCCTTTTCGATCTCAATCAAAAGGTCGGTATCAGCTAATCGAAGTCGGTCACCGACCGTTGGACCGAACATCTCCGCATATGTTTGTCGTGAAATTTTCACCTTAGAGTTTGCCCATGACTAAGCCGTTGAAGCCGTAGATTATTCGGTCTCCAGCCAATTCCACGAGCTCTACCGTCCGTTCCTGACCGGGCTCAAAACGAATCGCCGTTCCGGCTGCGATGTTGAGCCGGTAACCACGAGCGACCGGCCGTTCAAAGCGAAGAGCTCGGTTGACTTCAAAAAAGTGGAAGTGCGATCCGACTTGGATGGGACGGTCACCGGTATTGGCGACGGTAATGGTTCGTTTAGGACGTCCGGCATTGAGCTCAATTTCGCCGGGTTCAATGAATATTTCGCCTGGGATCATAGGGATCAAACGATTGGCTGGTGGACCGTGACCAGTTTTGTTCCGTCTGGAAAAGTCGCTTCGATTTGTATGTCGGGAATCATTTCCGGGACCCCATCCATTACTTGGTCTCGGCGGAGCAGAGTCGTGCCAAAATCCATCAATTGGGCAACGGTCTTCCCATCTCGCGCCGCTTCCAGCAGCGCCGCCGAAATATAGGCAACGGCTTCGGGATGGTTCAATTTCAGGCCGCGCCCGAGCCGACGTTCGGCAAGAAGTGCTGCGGTGAAGACGAGGAGCTTATCTTTTTCGCGGGGGGTCAGGTTCATCAGTTTCTTTGGTAGCAGCAATTATCTAGCCAAAATTGTTAAGTGGACCAAAGCCTTAATGCTTGAGCGTCGCGACCAACGACTGAGGGTCGAATCCGGGACCAGCAGTCGATCATCAATGATCTAACCGGTTCGATTTGCCGTCCGACCACTCGGATCAGAAGGACAGCGCCCGGCAAGACGCTGATTCCGGCACGAAGCTCCGAAGCAAACGGAAGTTCGGCACGCAATGTTTCGGCGATAGCATGCTGGTTTTCGGCGCCCACGCACCATAGCGTTCCAAAAACTGGGTAACCGCTCAGGCCCTGACGGGCACGAGTTAAGTCGGACTGGGCGTGCAAGAGCGCTCGTTCAGTCCAAATTGGTGAACCGTCATCACGAACGAATTCGATTGCCGCGCGCAGCATGCCGGAATCCCAAGACTCCCCTGAGGCAATCCTCCCAAGCATATTGAGATCCCAGCCGCAAGCGACGGCTCCCGCTGCCAATTCGACTCGAAGGGTGGTTCGGGCCGACGCGCTTGCAAAGTAGATGTTCTCGTTCGGAAGCCATTCGAGAACCGCTCCGGCCCGCAGGACGATTGTGACGCGAAGCGTCGATCCATCTTTGGCTTTGTACCACCTTGTGGCTCCCGGGGTCGTGATGACCGAATGTGCACCCGGCTCGAGCGTAAGACAGATAGAAAGATCATCCCGGTTGGCGAGGCCGCCCGGGGGATGGATAACGACTACATGACATATTTCCGGACCTTCCGGGTACAATGGCTTTTGAACGCGAAGCGGTCCAAAATGACTGCGTTTGCGAAGAACGGTTCGATTAGCGGTTTTGGCGAACCGGAGATCAAGTTTACCCAGCCAGCGTTCCCTTCCGCCGGCTGGATCGGTATTTCCAATCATTCTGGCGGGT
>DASTDH010000515.1:0-2686 GCA_035710445.1 Chthoniobacterales bacterium | reverse complement strand
CTGCACCAGATGATGCGGCTGCGCTGGCCCGCCTGGCGGGCTCTTTCAGCATCGGAAAAGAAGTCCATCGCGCAAGAAGCATCCGAAGTCCTTTCGGCGATGGAGAAGCATGCCCCGGGACAATCCGCACTTTACTCGCTGATCGGCCACAAGGGCGACTTGATGCTGATCCACTTCCGTAACAGCTTCGCCGATCTTAATCAAGCCGAACTGCAGCTCGCCAACCTCCGCCTGAGTGATTACCTGGAGCCGACAAGTTCCTATCTTTCGATCATCGAACTCGGCCTCTACGAATCCACGCTGAAAATCTACAAGGATCTGATGGACCGCGGAATCGAACCGCATTCCGAACAGTGGAAATCCGAAATCGAAAACACGCTCGCCCGGCACAAGGAAGCGATGCGTCCCCGCCTCTATCCAGAAATTCCCCCAAATCGTTATGCGTGTTTCTATCCGATGGATCGCCGCCGCGGAGAAGATAAGAATTGGTACAAGCTCCCGATCGAAGAGCGTGCCCGCCAGATGAACGACCACGGGCTTGTTGGGCGCCGCTACGCAGGAGAAGTCCGGCAAATTATCAGCGGATCGATCGGCTTCGACGACTGGGAGTGGGGCGTCGATCTCTTTGCCGACGATCCGATTGTCTTCAAGAAGCTGATTTACGAAATGCGCTTCGATGAGGTCAGCGCCGTCTACGCTCTGTTTGGGCAATTCTATGTGGGGCTGCGTTGCCCGGCAGACCAGATTGGCACGCTGGTTGATGGAAAGTTGCCCGACGCGAAGTAGTATTCGCGAATTCCCTACGGAGCGACGGGGCTTCCCCTCCCCGTCAAACTCCAGGTTGCTTATTCTGAATCTCAGGAGCGCGCTCACGCAGCGAGGACGCGCGACAAACTGTTTTCCCTCAGCGCCCGCAGCGTCCCTTAAGACGCTCGTCTTCCTGCTAATCTTTACCTGCGACACAAATCTCTGATCGGAGCACTCATGTCGACCCTCGGACTCATCGAGTACAAAGACGCCAGTCCCGAAGTCAAAGCCATATACGACGATATCATGGCAACTCGCAAAACCGACTGGATCAACAATTTCTGGAAAGCCATCGCCCACGATCCCGTCACCCTGAAACGCACCTGGGAAGACATCAAGCAGATCATGGCACCGGGCGCACTCGATCCGCTAACCAAGGAACTCGTCTATCTGGCGGTCAGCGTCAGTAACCAATGCAGCTACTGCATCGCCTCGCACACAGCTGGCGCCAGAAAAAAGGGCATGACCGACGATATGTTTAAGGAGCTGATGGCAGTGGTCGGCATGGCCAATGAAACGAATCGCATGGTCTCGGGATACCAGGTCGAAATCGATGAGAAATTCAAGACACCCTAGGACCAAGTG
Organism: Chthoniobacterales bacterium; assembly: GCA_035710445.1. GTDB lineage: Bacteria > Verrucomicrobiota > Verrucomicrobiia > Chthoniobacterales > JAFAMB01 > DASTDH01. The sequence continues at coordinate 1,294 of DASTDH010000515.1, read as the reverse complement.
CGACTTTAAGAACGCCTCCGACGAGCCCTTGAACGCTGAAGAAACGAGATTTAAGAGGGTTGTCGTTGGTGAGGGCCGGTTTGTCATCCCAACCTCTACCCCAGAAACGTTCCGAATCCGCGCCCGTATCTGCTTGATACTGCCGGCAATGAAAACCGCATCCGGCAACCCCAGTATCACATCTTGATAGGTGTCGTTGAGAGTTCAACGGCCATGTAAGACCGCCTCAAAGCCGATTCTGGCAAAGCTAAGCAGACAGAGTTCAACTGCTTCAACCGGCGAGACCGGGAGGAGTACATCGATGAGGCATCACTTTCGCGTGGTGACGATTCTGGTTGTGTGCCTGCTCGCGTACGGCGCGCTGCTGGTGGCGTTTCATTGGATCAATCAGCCGCGCGATAGTGCCGTCCTCGGCGGCATCGGCCTGATTCTTGCGTTGTTGTTGGCCGTCCCGTTGGCGATACGGGGGATCTGGAGGAACCTATGACTCTACTCAACAGTGATCGAGAGAAAAGGGGTTCAGGTAGGGAGTGGACAGAGAACTTTTCTCTCAGGTCGGTAATTGTGCCGGTGCTGATCGTTGTTGGGTTGCTGATCGGCGCCTGGCTTGTGACGAGCTTTCTCGTTGGCATCACTCGCATCGAGGCCGGGTATGTGGGCATCGAGGTGAATCTGGCGGGCAGCCAGAGAGGCGCGTCGGAGATCCCTGTGCGCACAGGTTGGGTACTGTACAGCCCGCTCACCACGCAGGTGATCGAGTTTCCCACTTACGTGCAGACCGTGAAGTGGACGCGGGATACAAGCGAAGGCCATGCGGTGAACGAAGAGATGGGCTTCAACAGCAAGGAGGGCATGGAAATCTTTGCGGACGTTTCGCTGTCGTACGCGATCGAGCCGAGCCGTGTGCCTGACTTTTACGTGAAATATCGAGTGAACCAGCTCGATGGCTTCACGCACGGCATCCTGCGCGATATCGTGCGGAACTCGCTGAATGAAGTGGCTTCGACATACACGGTCGAGGACATCTACGGCGAGAAGAAGGCACAGTTCCTGGGGCAGGTGGAGCAGCAGATCCAGGCAAAGGTTGCGAACGTTGGCGTGGGGGTGCAGCAGTTCGGCTTCATCGGAGCGCCGCGGGTGCCCAGCGTGATTGCGCAGGCAATCCAGGAGGCGGAGCGCGCCAAGAACGAGCTGGCGACGACGCAGGCGGAAGCGGCGAAGAAGATCGCCGAAGCCGAGGGTGATGCGAAGTCGGCGGTAACGCGGGCGCAAGGCGAAGCGGATGCAAACCGCA
>DASTDH010000514.1:0-8626 GCA_035710445.1 Chthoniobacterales bacterium | reverse complement strand
AGAGATTCGCAAAATATTTCAGTTACCCAGCCCTCGGCGAGGAACCGCGCCGAGCCAGCTCGAGGGACTAAGCAATCAGACCTACGAGCTAGCCACATTCACCGCGTGGAGCGTTTCGTTGCGCGATCATGTCCAGGCGCGGAATGTGCGGCTGTTCGAGCGTGAACATTGGCTGGCCGAAGGAGATAGCCGGTGTGTCGACCGCATCGCACGCGAACTGGGCTGGCATGACGAACTTCCGCTCCCCTTCGCCATGGCGTCGAACCGGAAGTTTGGTTTACCGCCCGGAACCGTCGCGATCCATCCCGGCTGCAAGTATGAGTGGCCCTGGAAGAAGTGGCATGGTTTTGACGAGTTGGCTCGCCTGTTTTCGAATATCGTTATTGTCGGTACCGAAGAGGACGAGCGAACGGATAACACTTATTTTGCGCGACCGTTTGTCTGGCAGGAACACGCCCAGAGTTTTGTTGGTAGATTGAGTCTGAGTGATACGGCAGCACTGCTCAGGGAGTGCGCCGCGTTGGTCGCCAATGATTCCGGCTTGATGCATCTGGGAGTGGCTCTCGGCATCCCGACCTTTGGCATTTTCGGCATTACCGATCCGGATCGAGAGGTGATTCGCGCGCCGAACATGTTTCCAATCACCAAGGGATTACCATGCGAACCGGCCTGCCGTAAGGGCGCGTGGGGTCGGCGCGATTGCGAGCATCATTTGCGCTGTCTGAAAACCCTTACTCCGGAAGAAGTCTATATGAAGGTGACCGCCACACTGCCCGCACTGAAGAACCGATCGTCCACGTCGAGGGCTAATTCCGCGGCTCCACCGCATAACCACCAGAACATGACTAATGAGACGATCAGGCTCGCCTACTACGGCTATGTGTTTGACGCTTCCGGCTACGGCCAGGCAGCGCGGGCCTATCTGCATGCGCTGCACCGGGCCGGCATTACACTGACGGTGGTAGATCTCGCTGCCAATCGAGCTCGGCAGGTCGAGGATCTGCTGGTTGCTTCTCTGATTGGGCAGCCAATCGATGCTGACTTTCACCTTTTCCATGGGACACCTGCACTATGGGCCAGAATGGCTTTCCCCTTGCGCAACGTGATTGCGATGACGGTGTGGGAAACAGACACCATGCCGACACAATGGCGGTCGATCCTGACGCACGCACTCGATGTGTGGTTGCCGTGCGAGTTCAATGCCACGGTCTTTTCCGCAGCGCTGGGCAAGCCGGTATTCAAACTCCCCCATCCTGTGTTTTCGGCGGAAGCGAATGGCAGTGAGGCGAGCGACACGATCGATAAGTTGGAGATCCAAGCAGATGATTTTGTCTTTTACTCGATCTTCGAATGGCAGGACCGCAAATCACCGGAACGCACCATGGAGGCGTACTTCCGGGCGTTTCGGGAAGAGGACACGACCATCCTCGTGCTCAAGACGAACGCCGGAGCATCTGTCGCCGCTGCTCGTGCCCTCGCGGAAATGCGGAGACGCATCGGGTCGCGGGCTCGGGCCACGGTTCGCGCCGAAGCCTGGAGTGAGGCTCAGATCGCAGCGTTGCATGCCCGTGGCGACTGCTATGTGTCGCTGCATCGAGGCGAAGGCTGGGGTTATCCACTCTTCGCGGCAGCCAGTCAGGGAAACCCGGTGATTGCCACCGGCTACTCGGGACCGCTTGATTTTCTCAATGCCGATGCTCACTGCCTGGTTCGCCACACGCTCACCGCGGTCCAACAACGCTATGCGTTTTACCGGCCATCGATGAAATGGGCCGAACCTGATACCGCCCATGCGATCGAACTGATGCGCACCGTGCGTGCGCAACCCGACGAGGTTCGCGAGCGCGCAGCGGGCGCGGCGAAACGTCTGGTTCGCGACTTCTCGATCGACGAAATCGGTCGGCGGGCGAAGCGTCGTCTATCCGATTTGCTTCATCGGACTGATAGGGTGAAATGGGAGCGGCTCGATCGCGCTCAGCGCACTGGTCATCTCCGTCCACCAGTGCCGATCCCAAGTGAATGGTTCGATGCCGACTATTTTGAGAACGGCGTCAAAAGTAACTGGAAGAACGGCTATCACTGGCGCGATTTCGCAGGCCTATTTCGGGAAACGGCCCAATTCCTCGTCACAATGTTTCCCGAGGCCGCATCTTTTCTCGATGCGGGCTGCGCCAAGGGTTTTCTGGTTCGCGCGCTGCGCGAATTAGGCAAGGACGCATGGGGATTTGATCACAGCAGTTGGGCGCTCGAACACGCCGAGGAATCCGCTCGTCCGTTCCTCCACCCAGCCTCCGCGGAATCCGTCGAGTTCGATCGCAGGTTCGATTTGACCTTGGCGTTCTCGCTCCTCGAAAACCTGACCGAGGAGCAGACGATCAAGTTTCTGCGCCGCGCGAGAGAATGGACAACGCAAGCGCTGGTTGTGGTCGTCGTTCTCTGCGAAGATGAAACTAAACGCGCGCAGTTGCTCACAGAGGACCGAGACCTCGCGCATGTCACGCTGCAGAGTCATGCATGGTGGCAGGAGCGACTTCTTCGAACCGGATGGAGACGTGATGCTCTTCATCGGATCGCGGAACGCGCGCTTCGCACCCACCCTCTGGCGATCCGCATGCATTGGGATGTCTTCGCCTGCACGCCCCAATGAAAGCCCAAGCGATCATGATCACCTGCCCAGAGCGGGAGGAGACGCTTGATCAAACTTTGATGCGTCTCGAGCACACCGATTGGGAAGGATCCATCTATATCCAAAGAGATCCATGTGCGTCCGATGATCCGCGCGTCCGTCAGACTCAAAACGTGAAAGATGCTCTCGGGTGGTTTCTGAGCCAAAGCGAGGCTGATTTTGCGCTGATCCTCGAAGACGACCTGGACTTTAATTCTCATTTGCATTGGAACCTCGAGCGTTGGTCGCCGATGGTGGGCGAGAGGTTGCACTTTGGCAGCCTCTATAACCCGAATATTCGGAGTCTCTCTCAAGGAGAAGATCATTTTGTAGCCGATCCGGCCGCTTGCTACGGCAGTCAAGCTTACCTATTTTCGAGGTACGCAGTCGCGCTCGTGTTGCAGCACTGGGATCGGGTGATCGGCATGCAAGACATCAAAGTAACCAGGATTCTGGCCGGAGCGGGTCACTTTCTTTATTATCACAAACCGTCCCTGGTCCAACACGTCGGCACGGAGAGCGTCTGGGGCGGCGGGTTTCATTGCGCCGTGGACTTTGACCGCGATTGGCAAGCGAGTTTCTCCTACGACCGTATCCCGGGCTGGTTCACTTTTCCCAAGCTCTATCAACAAGCAATCGATGAGGCGGCGGACGGTGAAGTGCTGGTCGAAGTTGGAGCCTGGTTAGGCCGCAGCACCGCTTTCTTAGGCGAGAAAGCGAAAGCTTCCGCTAAGCGAATCAAAGTCATCGTGGTAGACACTTTTGCGGGCAGCCCGAACGAACTCGATATGGTATCGGCGGCGGCGGTTCTCGGTGGTTCGGTTCGAAATGCTTTCGAGCGGAATATGCGATTGGCCGGCGTACGCGAATACTTGGAGATACAAGAGGCCCACTCGACCGTCGCCGCTGCCGCAGTGCCTGACGGTTCGTGCGCGTTCGTCTTTATCGACGCGGATCATCGTTACGACGCGGTGCGAGCGGACATTCGCGCATGGATCGGAAAGGTTCGCCGTGGAGGTATCCTCGCCGGGCACGATTGCCACACCTACCCGACCGTTTACAACGCGGTGCGAGACGAGTTCGGAAACGAGTTTGAGACTACTGACGAGAACGTGTGGATATACCGGGTCGCGCGATAGAGTGCTCCTGCATCTGGGTGCCGGTGTGGGTAATATTGTGCTGGCCACTCCGCTGCTCACTGCCTTGAGAGAGCTTGGCTTCGAGGTCGATATAGCGCTCGCGGCGGATTATCCGGAAACGGCGGAGTTGCTCAGACCGTGGAACGCGGTGCGAACGGTATTCGCAAATCGCGAGATCGTTCCGGCCAATAATTACCAGTACGTTCTCCCGGCCATACCACCTTTCTATTGGCCGCGTTTTGCTCATCGGTTCCGCAAGGGTAACAATCTGCTGCCCCGGCCATCCGACAGACTGTTTTACCAAAACGAACAGGCTTTTTACCTTTCGTTCGCGCGCACTCTTGGCTGGGATGGACCTGACCCGGCAGTTGTTCTCCCAATTGCACCGACGCAACGAGCGGATGTCACCGGGTGCACTCTTGTGCTAGCGCCCGGATGCAAAACCGGAGAAATGGCTAAGAAGCGGTGGCCTTATTTTCCTCAACTGGCGGAGGAGTTCAGCGATGTTTTCGTCGTTGGTACTGCAGATGATCTTTGCGACGGGCAAGGCGCGCGTTTCCATTTCCCGGCACACGTCGTTAACCTCACCGGGCGCTTATCCCTGCGGGAGACGGCCGAAGTTATTGCTTCTGCGGGAGCATTCGTCGGCAACGACAGCGGTCTTTCTCACATTGCTGTTGCGGTCGGGACACCCACGGTCATGATCTTCGGTCCAACCTCGGAACGGGTATTGGGATCTTTTCCTGCGAACGTGCACATCGTCCGGCGTGGACTCCGCTGCGAGCCATGCTGGCGCGACGAACGGTTCGGCGCCTGCGCCGGCCGCATCGACTGCCTGGCGCAGATTACGGTCGACAGGGTTGTTTGTGCGTTGGCAGATCTAGGCTTTCGCGCTAGCGAGCGAGTTTTTTTCGCAGACTCGGAACAGCCACCAGAGACGCGCTGTCGCGGGGATCTATCTCAAGGATCGCTCCGGGCCGACTGAACCGATAATGCCGTCCGGAAACGGGTCCAATTGCAGTAAGAGCAGTCTTGCCCACGTATTCAAAGACTACGGCCGGATGCACCGGCGGCAACGGTCTGAAATCGCTCCGTCTAATCGGTTGAGCGATCGGGCGAATCTGAATCCCGGGGCGCATTTGTTCCCTCTTTTGGCCGCAGCATGACATGGTTACTTTCCTCCGCTGGATCTTCGGTGAACAACGCGGGTGTAACCTTGGGCACCGGGTTAGTCACTCGCTCTAAAAGAATAGCAGCGCCGGAGAGCGAAGGCCATAACAAAGCCCGTTCAAACCAACTTTCTCCGAGCAAGAAGGCGAATGGCACTGCCACCCAGACGCTCAAGCAGTAAAAACAATCGAGGAGTTTTCCGAAAAAGCTAACGCCCGCTTTGCGCCGCAACCAGATCACGATGTCCCATGGTCCATCCTCAGCCTGAAAGAAATGGGTGATTCGCCATACTGTCAGGATACCGAGAGCTAACCAATAGAATCTCATTGCTGATTGCAGTTGCGACCCGACGTATTGCTAAAACTGCGAACGCTAGAGAATAGCGAACGGCGCCGGGCGCAGCATTCAGAATTCATTTCGGACGCCTCTGATCACGGACGCGAGCTAACAATTCCACACTGTGTTTCTCGAGGGGGGAGGCTCCCGCCCCAATTTCTAAAAGAGCTAGTTCATCAGCCTTTCCCATATCCCTATCCGCCTAAAACACCGTAACCGCCCAGACCTCGACCGCCCGGTTCTGATCCGGTCGCTCATTGCTGAGAAGCTCGGTTCCCCCCATTCCAATTGTCTGCATGGGATTGGTCAGTTTGATTCGTCGCCGCAGAATTCTAGCCACGCTCTCCGCGCGCTGTTGTGATATACCCAGGTTTACCTCCGCCCGACCTCCGGTATCGGCATAGCCGGCTACCACCAGAAGAATCGTCTGATCGCTCAGTTTATCGCGTATTTCGGCTCCATCGAAAGTCTTCACCAGTCGATCCAGCGCAGATCTATTTAATCCTGTCTGACCGGAATCGAAGCGAACGACAGTAAGACGCTCCATTTTGCGTGCTCTCTCCATCTTCTGGATCAATATCGCCTTTTCCTCGGCATTGTAGCCGGGGGCAGCATTGATCCGCTTGATTACCTCTTGCTTGGTAGCATCGATTTCCGGTTGAGTCAGAGGAGTTGGGGAAGCGGTTGCATCATTAGCGGTCGCACTTTCAGTTGAGGAGGCCGTCGTGCTCGCCTCTGATGAGGGAGTGACTATAGGCGACGCGGTCACTTGCGGTGAGGCCGTTACTTGCGGTGAAACCGTGACTGTTGGCGAAGTGGTGATCAGTGGCGAAGCAGTTGCTTGTGCGATCGATCCTGAAGCGGACGGCTGAGCGCTAGGGTTCGCCGAAGGCGGCGATCCGGAATGGGACCAAAAGTAAATTGCAAGGAAAGCTAATATCAGGAGGAAAATAATTCCTCCAACTATCCAAACGGGCCTTCTTGAAAGTAAGGATATCAACGGGGCCCGCGGCCGTTTGCCAGGCGCAGGGACTGGAATAACCGGCTCTTGCGAACCTCGTGGAGGAGTGGGGACTGACCCAACAGGAGTCTGGGGCGTTCTAGGTGGCGAGGGGGACGTATGAGCTGGAGGAGGCACTCGCCCAACCGAAGGGGGAACTGGTTGAACCGGAGCATGCGGTGGTTTGGCAGGCGGAGAAATTGGCGGAACCGGAGTCGACGGCCTTTTAGCGGACACCGAGTCAGGAACGACTGTGTCTGGCGACGCTTTAGCAGCCGCCGAGACCGGTTTGGCCGGAGTCGATTGCGGTTTGTTCGGCACCGACACCTGCTGAATCGGAATAGATTCCGGTTTACCGGGAGCCGCGGCATGCTCAACCGGAGTTGACTCCCGTTTATCAGCGATCGAAGCGGGCTCGACCGCGCCTGGCGTCGACTTGACCCCTGGGGCAGCAGGCTGGTGCTGAACGATCGGCGAACCCGACGGTTGAGCATCTACCTTCTCCAAACGCCGGATCACCTCGACGAAGCTTTTCGGACGTTGGCTCGCTTGCTTGGACAAACAGGCAGCTATGGTCTCCTCCCAATTTTTTGGTATCAATTCCCCTATTATTCCGAGCTGGATTCTTCGCTCAGTCATCGAAGGCGCGCTCATTTCTTCGATCTGGGCCCGGATATTTCCTTCGTAGAATGGCGGTTTCCCAGTCAGCAACTCATAGAGAGCTGCCCCGAGGGAATACACGTCGTCCGCGACTGTCAACTTCTCCCCTTTAGCCTGTTGCGGACTGCTATGCGCCAATGTTTCGTTCGTTTTGGATCCTCCGATCAAGCGAACCAACGAATCGCGGATCAGCCTGCCCAGCCCCAAATCCGCGAGCTGCAAAGATCCGCCGGGCTTTACAATCAAAGAGCTTGGTTCGATAGCTCCGTGAATGAGTCTAGCTTCCTTGTGCAAGTGCTCCAGCGCACCGCACAACTCTTTTAGCCAGGTCCCCAGGTCCTTAGCTTCAAAGACTTGATTCTGCTTGCTCGAGCGCAGCTGCGATAAGTTCTGTCCCTCGACGTGCTCCGTTGCGACCGCAACTCTTCCCTCGTCCTCAACCAACGCATAAATCCGAGCGAGGTTCGGATGTCTCAGGTCGATTCTGGCGCGAACTTCCTTCTGCAAATCCTCCAAGGCGCCCCTGTGGCCGGTCAGTACATCGGGCAGGAAGCTCAGGACAACTTGATGCTGCAGGCTGTAATCGTTGGCCAGCCACACGGTTCCGGCACTATCATTGCTCAGTTCACGTTGTAGCTCGAAGCGTCCGGCAAACACCTTGCCGGGCTTTAGTTCATCGGAAATCGGAATCGGTTCTACCTGATGAGGACCAGGAGGCGCGCTGTAGTCGTCCGCGAAGATCTGTTCGACGGGTTCCGAGAGCAGGCAGTCGCGCGCATCTTCTAAAGCTGCGAATTCGCGTTCAAGCTGCGTTCGCGTTCTCCGGTCTATCGCTTTCTCGAACCTCTTGCGAACTTCTCTGACCCGTTCTCGATAAGCCGCTTCAATATCCGCTACCGACGCTTCAATGCTGACCCCCAGGGTCACTCGTGCATCAACTTCTTCCATCTGATCGCTGTCAACTATCTTGCTTCCGGCCGTTCGTCTTTCGCTCCTGAATTCAAACGCTCAGATCGACATCGTCATTCTCGCTTGTAGCGACCGTAGTAACTAGCTTGAGCTTCGGCGCAATTGACGCTACTGGACACTTTGGGTATACCCCGCCGGAAACACAACCGTCAAATAACGTATAGCAGACACGGGGCAGTAATGGAACCAAAACGATGTCCGTACTGTAAGCGGGCGCTTTCCGACGCGATCTCAGGCTTTAACTTCTTCAACATATTGCATCTCAAGGGTAACGGTCGTCGTCCGCTGGCAGGTCCAAACGTATTTCTACGACAATGATTCCGGCTGCGCTATACGGAGAATTACGTATGTGCGGATCCCCCCGCACCGGCGACTCGCAACATTAAGAAATTTTGGTTCACCGCAGACAGGATCTTAGGTTTTCTCCAGTTTGTGAGTTCGCGTTGACATCACAACTTTACAGCAAAGACTACCGCAAGTCGGGCGACGAATGGACGAAGGTTTTCCGGGCAATGCGAACGCCACTCGGTGAAATGCTGCGCCAAAGATTCGTTCGCATCAGAGGAACCGCGGTTGAGGAACACCACCGCTTCCCAAGCGCGCGGGTATGATTCGAAAACGGGCAACAATTGGCTCGCGATAATGATGTTTTGGTCACGTAGGTCGGAGTTCTGGCGCAAAGCGGAT
>DASTDH010000513.1:0-4824 GCA_035710445.1 Chthoniobacterales bacterium | reverse complement strand
AATTGACAAACGAGCCACCCATAAAGACCTGCACGGCCTTATAAGCATCGGACAGGTTAACTCCTTGCTTCAGGACTTTGTCTTGATCGACGTCGAGATAAAACTGCGGAACGCTTCCCAATAAAGTGGTTGTGATCCTCGCAATTTCCGGGCGCTTCCGGGCAGCCTCCATGAATTTCTTTGTCTGCTGATTGAGGAAGTTCACGTCCATTCCAGCGCGATCTTCCAGGAGGAAAGTTACGCCCCCGGATGTCCCAATTCCCGGGATCGACGGTGGCGGAAAAACAAACGCAATTCCTTCCGGGATCTTGGTGAGCGATCGATTCGCATTCTCCAGGATCGCTCTGAGATGCTCCTCCGTAGACGTCCGCTTTTTCCACGGCTTCAAGGTCACAAAGAAAAAGCCGTTATAGGTAGTGCTGACGCCGCTGAGTAGGCTGAATCCGGCGATGGTCGTGACTCCTTCCACTCCCGGAGTCTTCCGGAGGATGTCCTCGACCTGTTTGCAAGCGGCATCGGTTCTTTGCAATGACGCTGCTTCCGGCAACGACAGATTCGCGTAGAGATAACCCTGATCCTCGGTCGGAACAAATCCCTGTGGGATCTTGCCGCCCAGCCAACCCGTCGCCAGCAGAACTAACACCAGAAACAAAATGCAGAGAAAGCCGCGCCGCATCAAAAGATGACAGACCCGTATATAGCCGTTAGTCGCGGATCCGAACACTTTGTTGAATCCGTTAAAGAAAAACGCCAATGGCCCGCGGCCAGATTCTTTCTTGGGCCGCAACAGAAGCGCCGAAAGCGCGGGACTCAAGGTCAAGGCGTTGAATGCCGAGAAGATCACGGAAACCGCGATAGTAACTGCAAACTGCTGGTAAAGCCGCCCGGTAATTCCGGGAATAAATGCGGTTGGGATAAAGACAGCAGCTAGAATGAGCGCGATGGTCATCACCGGTCCGGAGACCTCTTCCATGGCTTTAAGCGCCGCATCTTTGGGCGATAGGCCTAGTTCAATGTGATGTTCGACCGCTTCGACTACCACGATTGCGTCGTCGACTACCAGACCGATGGCCAGGACAAGTCCCAAGAGTGAGAGCGTGTTGACCGAGAATCCGAGGAGTGGGAACACAGCGAATGTGCCAATCAGCGATACCGGTACGGCACATAAAGGAATGAGGGTGGCGCGCCAGCCTTGGAGAAAAACGAAAACAACCAGGATGACCAGCAGCATCGCCTCCGCCAAGGTCTTATAAATTTCCTCCATCCCGGCGGTCACAGCCAGAGTTGTGTCCAAAGAGATAGAATAATCGAGCCCGGAAGGAAATCGCTGTTTGAGCTGGCCCATCAGTTCCCGCACACCCTTGGCTGCGTTGACCGCGTTAGAGCCGGGCAACTGGTAAATCGCGACCACTGCAGCTGGTTTGCCGTTGAAACTGCTAGTTTCTGAGTAGGTCTGAGACCCCAATTCGACGCGCCCAACATCTTTGATTCGCACGAAGGAACCGTTTGGACTCGCCCGGATCACTATGTTGCCGAACTGTTCCTCGGTTTCCAGGCGTCCTTGGGCCAAAACCGTATTGGTAAATGCCTGACCGGGCGGCATCGGCTCGCCTCCCACCTGGCCAGCCGGATTGACCGTATTCTGGGCGCTAATTGCACGTTCGACTTCCGGAGTCGTGATGTTGAGTGCAGCCAACTTGTTCGGATCAACCCAGATCCGAAGCGCGTATTGACCCGCTCCGAATACAGATACGCTTCCGATGCCGGGCACCCGAAGAATCGCGTCATTCAAATTGATATAGGAATAGTTGGCCAGGAACTTGGAATCGAACTGGCCGGTCGGCGAGTATAAGGAGATAACCATGAGCGGCGCCGCGGTCGATTTTGCCACCGTAATACCATAATTCTGGACGCTGGAAGGCAGCTCAGACTGGGCTTGCGAGACGCGCATCTGCGTGAGGACCTGATCGATATTCGGATCGGTGGTCACATCGAAATTGACGGTCTCCTTCATCGTACCGCTGCTCGCGTTGAGCGAATACATGTAGTTCATGTGATCCACGCCGCTGAGCTGCTGTTCGATCGGTGTAGCGACCGACCGCTCTACGGTTATTGCGTCTCCGCCAACGAATGTCGTGTTGATCGCGATTTCCGGTGGAACGATATTGGGATACTGCGCGACTGGCAGACTGAGGAACGAAACCACGCCAACGATCACCATGATGATAGCGATCACCATGGAAACGATTGGGCGATTGATGAAGAATCTGGACATTGACTTCGTCTCCTGAAGCTAGGAATGCCTGGAAGACACCGTTCTCTCCGAGGTGTCTTGGGCTTCCTGGCTCTTCACAGAACCGGCGTAAGGTTTGGCCAATACCTGCATGCCTTGCCGGACCCTCTGGAACCCTTCGACAATGACCTTTTCCCCCGCCTTCAGGCCGTCGGTCACAACAATCATCTGACCAAATACCGGGCCAACGTTGATTGCGCGGATCTCCGCTTTTCCGTCCGGGCTCACCACCGCGACCTGGTTACCGCCTTGCAGTTGCGACACGGCCGGTTGCGGAATCAGCAGAGCGTTCGGAATCGTCCCGATCTCAGCGCGCGCCATCGCGTATTGTCCGGGCCGCAACGTAAACTCGGGATTGGGGAAGCTGACTGCTATTTGGATAGTCCCAGTCTTTGGATCGACTTGACGATCCACGAAAGCGAACTTTCCTTTATGTGAGTAAGCGATGCCATTAGGCAGAATGAGCTCCACTTTTTCCTGACGCTCTGCTTCCGGCGCTGCCATCAACTTCTTCAAAGCGTCGGCATACTCCCAATAAGTTTGTTCGCTGATCGGGAAATAACACCGGATCGGGTCGAGCTGGGATACGGTTGTCAAAACAGTATTGGCCCCGGTGCCAACGAGATCTCCGATCTGTGCCTGAGCCTCCCCGGCAATGCCATTCAACGGTGAAACCACCTTCGTATAATCAAGATTCAGTTGTGCAGCCTCGACCGCCGCCTGAGCCGCTGTTACGGCCGCTAGCTTGGTCTGATAAGCCTGGGTTTGGTTCGTGTACTCCTCCTCGGAGATAACTTTGCCCTCGAACAACTCCTTTGCTCTTTTCGCTTGCAACTCAACCCCGAGTAAAGTTGCCTGCGCTTCCTGCAGCTGTCCCTTTGCTTGATCTAAAGCCGCTACGAACGGTCTGGGATCGATCTCGAACAGCAAATCACCCTCTTTTACGTAGGCGCCTTCCTGGTAAGCGCGTTTCTGCAAATACCCAGTTGTCCTGGCCCTGACGTCGGCGTTCTCGGATCCATTCAGTGTACCAACCCACTGACGGATCATCGGAACTTCCTTCTGAATGACCTCAGTGACCAAAACCTCCGGCGGACCGGCTGAGACGGTCGACGCGGGTTTCTGGCATGAAGTGATAGCAATAACGACGGGTAATGCTGCCCAGTAAACAGCTTCTTTCATAAGTTCTTGCCTCTACATAAGTTCTTGCCTCTACCTGACAACCCAACCTCGATCCCAGAAAGCGATCCGAACTTGTTCTTATCGTTGACAGTCGGAAAGGTAACGGCGCTTTCTTCCCTAGCGCTAGTTCTGTGCCATTGCGGTTATATCAACCAGCGACTACCGAGTAAATGGGACCTTAGTCCAATGACGCGGCGATTAACAAGGTCCAACGCATTACTGCGTCGCCAAAGGCGGGGCTTCCTGGACCTTCATAACCGGCGAAATAGGATAGGCGAGCTACGAAGGCGGGGTTCTTTGATTGAGAGCTTAAGCTCTGGATAGATCGCCACGCCAAAGTTCTGATCAAAACGCCTCGAGGACGATTTCGGCTTCGGTATGCATTCATCCCACTGATTGGCGTCTGGTATTGCACCTTAGTAGAATCGCGAAAGCTGATTTTCTTCGCTTAATTAAGAAAAAGAGCCGCGTTTGCGACGGGGATCTCGTGATTCAACGCGATATCAGCATTCGCGGCCACTAAATTGCGTGCGGATGCCTCGAGATCTCGCTGCCCTGTTCTTCGAGCGGATCCAAATTGGAACGCCAGTCACAGTCATCGGCAGCACGCGGAATCTGGCTCGCGTGCGAAGGGCCCTCCCGATATTGCCCACCGGTTCGTACGTGTTGGGTCGGCGTTGATGGAAGTGGCGGCCGCTGCGAATGCTCGAAGAAACGTCCCCAGCAGGTCGGCGCGCGATGAAATACTACTGGGAACTCTAGGCTCCGGCCGCGTACCCGCACGAAGTCGCCCTTCCCTAACGCCTTCGCAGTTTGGAACAGAGCTGCCTTTTCTTCGTTCTACATTGCGCCTAGCTCAGGCTCACATTTGCTTTCGCGTGAGGATGGACGGCGTTCCTTTATCGATTGAGAAAAAATTTACTAATGCCTACTTCGACATGCTATTGGCCCTTAGTCCAATCGAGTCTGATCACATCCTTGAGCGAGTCTTTTCAAAGAACCAGCGAATCGGAAAAAGTGGGATCTGGCGCGGTTCGCCCATAACCAGTTAGTTCGTGGCTAGCGCATCGCACGAATGGCTGCTTCCCCTTTAACGAGCCTATTGTACTAAGGTGCAATAGGCATGTGCGATTAAGGTTGATACGCTCCCGATAGTGTTATGGAGCAAGCAGTGGAGATTTATGGGCATCTACAGGCGGTTCTGGCGCTCTACGGTCAGACCAGACCGATCGCTATGCTCTTTGTCACTTCTGCGGCGGGCTTGATCTTCTGTTTGCTGGCCACCGGCAGGTCCCCTCCTCACCGATAACGCCGGCTTTGGTTCCAGGTTAATCAGAACCAGAGCAAGG
>DASTDH010000512.1:0-20547 GCA_035710445.1 Chthoniobacterales bacterium | reverse complement strand
CTCTTTGAAATCGCCACTGCGGTGCCCGATCATCGGCGTGGTCATCGCGGTAAAGGTTTTGGCCGATACCTCAACCGGCCCCGGGATAAAGAGTTTGATCGATTTCGTCATCGCTTGCTCTAAAGGTTGGCGAGACACTCGGTTTATGCAAACGGCGCTTTGGATCACTCCGTCCTTTCGTGTTGCTTCCTGCAAGCGCTGGGTTTGAGGAAGGTGTAGCGGTACAAAGCGCCGAGGCCGTCTGCGCAAGCTTCGGCGCGCCCTTACTGCTAAGGTCATGCACGCCGAAAGACGCAGCCGCAACGTAGGCTTGGCGAAGTCGGGTTTTCGCCTACCTTTGTGGGCGGCTCACACGTCGGTCTCGCCCTCGCTCACCGACGTGTTTCGCCCCGCAGCTCATTTAAACTAATCTGGCTTTTCAATTAAGGGTTCGCGGTGATCTCCGAGGGGAGCTCGACCGCGCCGGTCAGGTTCAGGTCGCTGTCTTGCGAGGAAGATCCGACAAAGACAGTGTACTTCCCGGCCAGCGCATCCCATTGGTGAGTGCTCTCATTAAAATAAGCAAAAGAGCGCTGATTCAAGTTGAGTGTTACCTTTTGCGATTGGCCGGGCTCCAGGGATACTTTCTGGAAACCCTTCAGCTCTTTGATCGGTCGACTGATCGTGGGATTCTCCTGGCCCACATACAGTTGGGCCACCTCGGCTCCGGCCCGCTTTCCGGTATTCGTAACCGTGAATGTTACGCTAACTTCGCCCGATCCGGTGAGTTTCGCCGGCGCAATCTTCAAATCGGAAAAAGCAAAGCTCGTGTAGGATAGCCCGAACCCGAACGGAAACAGCGGCTGCACCTGATTCTTCTCGTAACCACGATAGCCAACAAAGATCTCCTCGCTGTAAGGAATAGCGTCGGGATGTTGGTTGACCGGATTCGGAAATGTGGTTGCTGCCGGGTTGTCTTCGATGCGTTTCTCCATCGTAATTGGCAGTTTGCCGGAAGGGTTGACTTCGCCGAACAATATCTCGCCGAGTGCTTGTCCGCCGTTCTGGCCCGGATAGAAAGCCTCGATAAAGCCGGCCACCTGGTTAATCCACTGGCGCGAGTCGAAGTTGCCTCCACCGTGAAAGACCACGATCGTCCGTGGATTCACGGCGGCTACATTCTTGATGAGCTCGTCTTGAAACTCCGGCAGTGTGAACGGCCGATCCTCGCCTTCGCCTTCATATTCGTTGTTGATTCCTGCACAAATGACGACCGCGTCGTAGTGATTGAAGTTGGGCGGCGGCTGCAATGATGCCCAACTCGCCTGGATGCCGGTGAGCCCTCCTTGTTCGAACGTGTCGAAGAATCCTCCAACTCGCCGATAGTCGATTTCCACGGTGTAAACCTGGTTCGCCTCGAGCGCGACCTTGGCCGAGTAAGACACGGTTGGGCCATAGCCGACGGGCGGCAACGTCGGTGACGAGAAGTTATCAATTAGTGTTTGGTTGTTTACGATGAGCCGCAAACCGCCATCTCCACGCACCTTGAAGACGTAATCACCGGTGATTTGTGGACGAATTTGCCCGGTCCACCGAGCAGAAAATCCCCCTTGGTTAGACGAAACCGGAATCGGATCGATGTCCCAATCAAAATCGACTTGATTGTCGATGCGAGTTACTGCCGGTGTTCCCGAGAGGTCGTTCGAGGTAAAGTATTCTGCTTGCAGTCCTTGGGTGATCTCCCCGTTATTGCTGTATTCCCAGATCGCGTTCTCCGGATCGAGGGTGCAAACCGGGATGAAATCCACCTGGGTGTCGGGGGTTGCTGCCGACTTGATTCCGTCAAGCTCACTCACGAAATTGATGGGCGTGACGTAGGAGCTGCCGAATCCGGTCGGCGGTGCGTCCTGCGCTGCCGGACCGAGCACCGCAACCGAGCGGACCTTTTGCAACGGCAGCAAGTTGTGGGCGTTTTTGAGGAGGATAATGCCTTCGCGCGCGATATTAAGGGCAGCGGTCTCACTGAATGCGTCGTCCAATGGAATGGAGGTGTCCAATTGCTGACGATCGAGGAACCCAAAGGAGATGACCTCCCGCAAAATCCGGCGAACCTTATCATCGATCTCCGATACGGAGAGTGGACTCGGAATGAACGGAGTTAAGTTTTTGGCATTCATGAAATTCCCGGCCGGAAGATCGACGTCGCAACCAGCGATCGCTGCGTCTAAGCCGTCATGAATCGCGTTGTAATCGGACATCAAAAGGCCAGTGAATTTCCATTCGTCTTTTAAGATCGTAGTCAACAGATCTGAGTTTTCGCTGCAGAAGAAACCATTGATGGCGTTATACGCGCTCATCACCGTCGCGACGCCCCCATCTTTGACGGCCGCTTCGAAGGGCGGCAGATAAATTTCGCGAAGGGTTCGTTCGTGAAGAAGGATTTGCACATTGGTGCGATTTTCTTCCTCATCGTTGCAGGCGAAGTGTTTGGCGCACGCCCATACCCCTTGGGCTTGAACGCCCTTGATCAGCGGCGGAACCAGTTGCGCGCCCAAATAAGGATCCTCACCGGTCATATATTCGAAATTTCGCCCGCCCATCGGCACTCGATAAAAGTCCATACCCGGGCCAAGTATGGAAAAGTAACCTCGAGCTCGTGCGTCACGGCCCATGGAAACTCCCTGATCGTTGGCCAGGTCTCGATTCCAGGTGGCAGCCAAGAGCAGACCGGAAGGAAAGCGAATACTTGGCTCGTTACGGCGCACGCCCAATGGTCCATCGGTTTGGTAAATTTGCGGATTTACCGTGACATTAAGGTTGGGGACAGGAATCGGTTTCAGGTCAAAGAAACCGGTACCTCCGATGTAGCTCAGTTTTTCATCCAATGTCATTTGCGAGAGGATCTGATTCACTCTCGACTCGACATCAGCAGGACTTTGTTGACCACGCGCGTTGAACGCGCAGATCGACAAGCCGGCGAGGATCAGTCGATGCAGACTACTTATTTTCATATTTGGAACTGGTTAGTTTTGGTGGTGGAAAGAGGAGAAAACTGGCAGGCTCCGGCGCTGTAGTGGCATGGATGATCAGGTCCGTGAGGCGGAACCAAATCGATGCGCCTTGGGATACTTTCGGTGGCGAGAGCATTTGCTTGGCGGCGGAAGGAGCGAGAGTGCCGTGTTTTTGACGTCAGGGCAGCTTGACCGGCTGGGCGGTAGAGGCTGAAGACAACAACAGGTCGCCAAGCTGTTAGGCTCGGCGGCTAAGCGGGAAGATCCAATCTAGATTAGTACCGCAGCTGCCAATGCACGGACTGACGCGAGCAAAGACGAAATCGCAAACTTTAAATAAAGACTTGGAACTCGTCCAACCTGGGGGGATTCGGTCGTGATTGGGCCGACGAGAAATCGGAGCGATGAGCCCGTATGAAATCCATTTCGAGGGCGATTCATATAAGGAATAGGTGCGGAGGTTTATCCCCCCACACCGGCTGACTACGAGAGGTATCGGAAGGGGGATCCAATCGACTCGTAGGAGCCGGTCTTATTGCTGTGGGGGTAAGCAGATATTTGGGGGATACAAATCTCTAAGCAAAACGCTCTGAGGTTAGCAAGCAATAATTCTTTCAAATTGAAAGATTACGATTGCGGCTTGCCCGTTCGCCCCCGCTTCGGTCAAGTAGGCTACTGACCGAAATCCCAGATATCGAGCAGGCTGGGGTGGTCGCCGCTGGTGATTCGCTCGTAGTTGGGCGCAATCAGGTCGTCGATCGGCAGCACCGCTGCCCCCAGCGCAGCTGCCTCGTCCTGAAGTTGGCCTTGGAGTATTTTCGGAAAATCGCTTTTTTGCGAGCGGCGTGCTTGGCCGATGATGTCTGAGCAGCGCTCGATGAGAAAGGTCAAGAGCGGTCCGGGCAAATGACCCCCAATCACAAATGCTTCCGGATCGAACAAGAGATGAAGATCGTCCATCATCTCCGCGAGATAAAAGGCAGCAGCATCGAGCCAGTTCAACAGCACCTTATTGCTCGCATGGAACAACTCGATCAATTGCGGCAGGCGAGTATAGACGATACCCGCATCCGTTAGATGCTGCGATAGAGCAGTGAGTGAAAGATATGCTTCCAGACAACCTTTCTTCCCGCAACCGCACTGCTTGGCGTTTCTTCCTCGATCTACGATGATATGGCCTACTTCCCCGGAACCGCCGCGAAAACCGCGATGGGGACGACCATTCACGATGATGCCGCCACCGACCCCCACGCCGACATAGATGTAAACAAAGCTGTCCAGATGCCGACCGGCGCCGTACCAGCTTTCTCCGATGGCCGCAGCCGTCGCATCGTTATCGATCAAGACACGCAGACCGGTCTTTTTCTTAAAGTAGTCCTGAACGTTGACTTGTTCCCAACCTGGGAAATTGGGCGAAATAACAACCTTGCCATAGCGGAAATCAATTGGACCCGGCAGGGCAATACCAAGACCCCATATCCGACGACGCTTATTGGCCTGACGTAGTTCTCCGATCGAGCTATAGACCTGTTTCAGCGCCTCTTCCGGAGTGGCCAGAAACCGTCCGCGGTAGGTACGCGAACGAATGACGCCCTTGAAGTCGACCAGGACCGCGGCGATATGGTCGCGCTCCATGTGCAAGCCGATCGAAAACGCGGCATCGGCGTTGATCTCGAAGAGTTTGGCCGGTTGTCCCCGTTCGGCCGTTTTTCGCCCGAAGTTCTGAATTAGACCGATCTGCTGAAGATCTTCTACGATATTGAATACGGTCTGGTTGGTTAGACCGGTGAGGCGTGCGATCTCGATCCGGGATACCGGCTCATTCAAGCGTACCGTTTCCAAAACAACTCGCTGATTGAGCAGATGAGCACGCTCGAGGTTAGTCCCGCTTCTGACCCGGATACGGTCTTGATGTGCTTTCATCGTTGCTCGTTGGTTAGGTCCGCTGCGGCGGACCGTTCCTCCTTATTGCCAGTCCGGCCTGGGTCAGCTTGCCGGTGGCGCATTTTGATCGCGACCAAAGACATGCTATTTCGCGAACGGGACGCCAGTGCATCGTCTCGTAAGTAAGAGGAATACCGCCGTCGGTCAGTTCGCCGATTTCAAGGCGTGAGCGACGAGCATACCTGGAAGTCGTACGTAAGGAGCGAGCAACGCGGAAAATCGGCCAACTGACCACGGCCCTCCGGGTTGGCTTGAAAGCGGCCCGTCTGCTTCGTTCTTCGTTCGTCATGTATCTCATCTCGATATGCTCCTCACTCTCGCCTCGCATCCAGAGCGTTTTGAAGCCAACGGTATGCCTCCTACTTGCGAGACGATGCACTAGTCTGCCCAGAGGAAATGTTCTAATCGAAGACGTTCCAGGCGGTTCTTCGCTTCTTCTGAGCGCGGGCTGGGAATTGCGGTCAACTTTTCATAGACAGCTGCGGCCGAAGCCCAGGCCCGGCGGGCTTCCAAAAGCTCGGCGGCATCGAATCCAGCTCGAAAGAACCAGAACTCGTCGCTCTTGTTGCCCCCGGCACTCAGAACATCATAGAGCGCCGATAACGCCTCGTCGGTCTTTCCGAGCTGTTGAAAACACTTCGCTTTTCGATAGAGCGCACTTTGGCGCCAGTCGGGTGAGTTCGTCTCCGCCGCCGCCAAGCTGTCGAAAGTCTTGAGCGCGGCTTCGTATTGGGATTTGTCCTTTGCCCCCAGAGAAAACTGCGATTCTCCTTTGGCTTCCAGCGCTTCGCAGCGGATTTCCGGTGGGATGTTTTGCGCCAGCAGATCATCAAGGAGAACGATAGCCTCTTTCTCCTGCTGGATTTGCCTCTTGGTAAGGGCCTGTTCCAACCGAGCTTGAAAGCGCAGAGGTCCATCCATTTTATAGACCTCCTCAAAGAGATCCACGGCGCGGTCGACCGACGACGGATTCAAGCTCTTGCGTGCGGCTTCGCCAGCCAGAAATAGCGCAGTCTCGACCAGCGGAGAGTCTGGTTGCTGTTCCGCGACTAGCTCGAATTGAGTCTGAGCGTTCGGAAAATCGTTCTGCCGAAAATAAACTTCTCCAAGCTTGAGGCGAACTTCAGCCCGTACTGCGGACTCCGGATATTGTTGAATGAAGTCCTGAGCTGCGCGCGCTACCGCAGCAGTGTTTTGCTGCGGATCATCGGCCAGCACAAAGAAATTCAGTCGCGCTTTGCTCTCGGCGGTTTCGGGACTGCCAGCCGAAATCTGCTCAAGCTCATTTTTTGCCGTAGTATGGTTGGGAGGCAATTCGGTGAAGGCGATCTCTGCCAATAGTAAGTGCGCTTCCGGAGTCTGTGGATGATCGGGAAAGCTGGCCAAAAAATGCTTTAGGGTTGTATCGGCGCCGGTCTGGCCGCTTTTGGCTTCAATGATGGCTCGAGCGATTTCCAGATTGCCGAGAAGAGTTTGGTTGTCCGGCGAACCGTTTAATTCGCGCACAGCGGTTTCATAGTGTTGCCGGTCACCGGAACGGAGCCCACAAATCGCTGCGCCATAAAGGAAGCGCGAACCGTTTGGCGGGTCGGTCCCGGCTAATTGGAAGTAAATCTCCTGTGCTTCTCTAAACTTGGCTTCTCGAAAATAAGCATCGGCCAGCGTCTCTTCGATCTGGACACGCTCCGTGGTTCGCTGGTTGGATTCGTTAGCCAGCCATTGCGTCAGCAATGGTAAGGCCTGATCGGCCGCGTCCTGATCAATCTTGAATCTAGCAATCGCGACGGTGGCCAAACCCGCTAACCGATGCGTCGGGTAATCGTTGATCAGGCGGCGAAGGGTAGCCTCTCCCTTAGCCTTAGCGTCCAATCGGAGCTGCAATTTGCCGAGGTAATAAAGAGCGAAGGCCGGTCGGTCCGCTCCGACCTCTTGGGGATCTTCTTGGGACCAGTGGATGAGTGGCGTGAGCGTAGGAGATTGCTCGAGCGCATAAATCGAATATAGCGTTTCGAACAGTTCGGGCAGCATGACGCTCCGAGATTGATCGGTGATTGCCTTTACCATCACTGATTCGGCTTCGTCGAATTCCTGCTGTTGTATCGAAACGCGAGCAAGGCTGAGTTGGGCGAGCGCGAGGAGGCGAGCAGTCAGACCTTTGCTCGCGGAAATCACTCGATTGAAGGCGGCTTCAGCCTCGTCGAGCTTACCGGCTTGAAAAGCAATTTGTCCAAGCAAACACTGTTTTTGTAGTTGTTCAGTGTCGTTCTCCCCGGACAGCCGGGTTAGAAGCTTGGCCGCCTGGTCGAGGTTGGCCCGACTAAGCTCAATCTCCGCCGTCATCAGGATCGCTCGAGAGTCGGGGTTTGCTCGATTTTCAAGTAGCGGCTGAAGAGTCGCCAGTGCTTGATCGCTTTCGCCTTTTCTGAGCTGGGCCTCAGCGAGTCCCAAGCGGGCGTTAGCATCGGAGCCGGCGTCAGTTAAAATCTCTTTAAAGAGTCCGGCTGCGTCGTCCCAGTGCCGAGTACGCAGCAGCGTTTCAGCTTTGAGCTGTCGCGCCTCCGCCGAGCTCAACGAACTGTCGTTCAGTACGGTAAGAGCCTCTTCTGGACGGCGAATCTGCAGCAAACATTTGGCCAGTAATAGTTTCGCAGTTTTAATCTCGGTTCCGGAGGGATTTCCGGCCAGGAATAGCCGAAGCTTCGTCACGCTTACTTCTGGAATGCCCTCGGTCTCGGCTTGAACCGCTTCGCGATAAAGATCCGCTAGAGCGAATTCGCAGCCGAGCAAAAGAGAGAAGATGATTGCCGGGGTCAGGAAGTGGACTCTCATGTCAACAGCTTCCGGAGATAGCGCCCGGTGTGACTGGCCGCGGTCTCGCTCACTTTTTCAGGGATGCCCTGGGCCACAATCCAACCGCCATTGACTCCTCCCTCCGGCCCAAGATCGATGATCCAGTCGGCACTCTTGATGACTTCCAAATTGTGTTCAATGACGACGAGCGTGTTGCCCTGGTCCCGCAGCTTTAGCAGTACCTCGAGGAGTTGCCGAATGTCGGCGAAGTGGAGACCGGTTGTCGGTTCGTCAAGAATATACACTGTCCGGCCGGTTGCCTTCTTTGCGAGTTCCGCCGCGAGTTTTACCCTTTGCGCTTCGCCGCCTGAGAGTTGGGTTCCGGATTGGCCCAGGGTTAAATAGGCAAGTCCGACATTCACCAGAGGTTCCAGCCGATCGTAGATTGCGGGAATATTCCGAAAAAAACGAGCCGCTTCGTCGACGGACATCGCCAGGACGTCGGCGATATTTTTGCCCCGGTAAGTAATTTCCAGGGTTTCGCGATTGTAGCGCGACCCGCGGCATACCTCGCACTCGACATAGACATCAGCCAGAAAGTGCATCTCGATCCGAATCACTCCATCGCCCTGACAATTCTCACATCGTCCGCCTTTCAGGTTAAAACTGAAACGACCACTTTCGTACCCGCGTACCCGAGAGGCGGGAAGCTGGCTGAACAAGTCTCGAATCGGACCGAAAGCCCCCGAGTAGGTAGCCGCATTAGAACGTGGGGTACGGCCGATCGGGCTTTGATCGATCACGATTGCTTTGTCGATCTGATCCAGCCCAAGCAGACGGTCATGGGTGCCCGGCCGTTCCTTGGAGCGGTAGAAATGACGGAACAAGGCTTTTCGCAGAATATCATCGACGAGAGTGGACTTTCCACTGCCGGACACACCAGTCACACAGACCAGGCAGCCGAGAGGAAACGACACCGTAAGGTTCCGCAGATTATTTTCCTTGGCACCGGCAACGGTTAACCAGCCTTCCGTTCCCGGCTCTGGCGCGACACCGCCGTTATAGAGCGTGCCACGCGGACGTACTCGTTCCCGCGGAACCGGGATCCGAAGTGCGCGAGCCAGGTATTGACCGGTCAGTGAATCGGAATTTCCCTCGATTGCAGCAATATCACCGGCAGCGACAATTTGTCCGCCGCGCGGACCGGCTCCCGGGCCGAGATCGATGATATAGTCAGCGGCCCGGATGGTATCTT
Source organism: Chthoniobacterales bacterium (assembly GCA_035710445.1). GTDB lineage: Bacteria > Verrucomicrobiota > Verrucomicrobiia > Chthoniobacterales > JAFAMB01 > DASTDH01. The sequence continues at coordinate 11,568 of DASTDH010000512.1, read as the reverse complement.
CATCATGCTCTACCACGATCACGGTGTTTCCCAGATCCCGCAGGTGCATCAGTGTCTGGATGAGGCGGTCGTTGTCTCGTTGGTGCAGCCCGATACTTGGTTCGTCCAGCACGTAAAGCACCCCAGCCAGTCCTGATCCGATCTGGGTACCGAGTCGGATGCGCTGGGCTTCTCCACCGGAAAGGGTACCACTTTCGCGATTCAAGGTAAGATAGCCCAGGCCAACCTCCTCCAGGAATCGCAAGCGGTTCCAGATCTCACGAAGCACTTCCGCGGCAACAATCTTCTGATGCTTCGAGAGGGTTATGTTTTCCAGGAAACGTTTCGCTTCATCGATGGTTAACAGGCAATAGTCATGAATGTTGACCTCGCGACCCGAGTTTTCCTGAATTGTGACCGCAAGAATCTCCGGCCGGAGACGAGCACCGTGGCAGGTCGGGCAAAGTCGTCGTCCCTGGAATGCCTTCAATCGAGATCGCGTAAATTCACTCTCAGTCTGATCGTATAGCTGCTCCAATTGGGTCAATACGCCTTCGAACGCTTTCTCGATCTGCTTTGACCCAAACTGAAAGGAAATTGCTCGATCATCCGATCCGTACAGTACCGCCGCTCGGCAGCCTTCCGATAGCTCCGCAAAGGGAGTTTCCATATCGCCGCCGAAAGTCTTAACCAGCGCTTCCAAGAGCGCCCGCCGATAGGCCAAGATTCTGGAGCTGGCTTTGCGCCAGGGTGCGACGGCCCCATCGGAGAGAGAACGAGATTGGTCGGGTATGACCAAGTCTGGATCGAAGAAACTGACGCTGCCCAGGCCCTGACAGGTGGGGCAGGCTCCCGCCAAGCTATTGAACGAGAAATGCTTCGGTGTTAGCTCGGGAAGTAAAAAGTCGGTTCTCGGATTACAAAATTCAGTTGAGTAGGGGACGTCTTCCCATAGATCGGTTTCTGGCAATTGGCGGCTGATGAGAATGCGATTGTTCCCCCATCGCAATGCCGTGTCCAGCGAGTCGGCCAGTCTGGTACGCACTCCATCCCGGACGATCAAGCGGTCGACCACGACCTCGATGGTGTGCCGGGCGTTCTTCGTTAATCGGATCGGTTCGGGCCGCGCTAACTCGAGGATCTCCCCATCCACTCGGACTCGGACGAATCCTTCCCGCTTTATCTTCTCCAGCACGTCGCGAAACTCTCCCTGCTCCTGGCGTATCACCGGGGCGACAACGAGAATCTTGGTTTCTTCCGGATAGGAGAGGATTTGATCAACAATTTGTTGCGGGGTCTGTTTGAAAACCCTCTCTCCGGTTGCCGGATCGTGCGGTTGACCGATTGCAGAGAAAAGTATCCGCAGATAATCATAAATCTCGGTCGTGGTGGCGATGGTCGAGCGAGGATTTGCCACCGAGCTCCGCTGCTCGATCGCGATGGAAGGGGAGAGGCCCTCGATGAAGTCGACATCCGGTTTTTCCATTTTGTCGAGAAACTGCCGGGCGTAGGCGGACAGGCTCTCGACGTAACGGCGTTGTCCCTCGGCGTAGAGCGTATCGAACGCGAGGGACGATTTGCCCGATCCGCTCATTCCGGTGATCACCACCAATTTCTCGCGCGGAATTTCGACATCTATCCCCTTGAGATTGTGTTGGCGCGCACCTACGATACGAATCTTCTCCGCAGCCATTTGGTCAAAACGAGTAAACTATCACCAAAGCACAAGACCGGGCACGCCACCAGTCGTTTTGGAAAAGGGCATATTGGAACCGTCGGGGCAAGTGAGAGTGGCGCGCGATGGCTCTGGTCGCGGCGACTGTCCCTCCGGAAGCCAGACGCGCGCCTTTCCTTAAATTTGGACCGTGAGGAACTGACGGAGCCAGACTGTGAAGTGCAGTCGCCTTGGCATGTTTTACGAACGATGGTCACATGGCCTGGAATCGCACGAGAAAATGCCAAACGCTGCGACACGATGGCGACTGCAGTGCATGGTTGCCCCAACCCGAGCAGCTTCGAATGAGTTCTCCGGTTTCGCCAAGATCCATCCGGCAGCAGGACAGTCGCCGCCGTCAAAGATCAGATCCCGCTATCGCGGATCGCCTCAGACGCCGCTACGGCAGTGAACCGGCCGGCGATATGAGCCGCATCTTGCTGTCGGTATCCTGAACCAGCTCGACTAATTTCTCTGAGCGCTCAAGGATCGATTCCGCTAGCTTCCGGTAATACTCTGAGTCCCGTTTTGCCAGCTCGGCTTGCACCGTCCAGATGGCGATCGAATTCAAGAGGAAATGTTTCGATTCACGAAAGCTGGCAGCCAACTCGGCGATTCGATCGGAATCAATTCGCGATTCGTCAGGGTCAGGAGAAAGCAGAGGTTCCGCCATTCGTCGATACACAGGATAACAGATTCCTTTGCCAGGTCCAGATTACTAGGTATTCGCCGCTCGCGGCGGTCGGAAGGCGATTGATAACTCGGCCTCAATTGGTCGTCGGAATCTGGTATTTCTGCAGGCGTCGATAAAAGGCGCTTCGGCTCAATCCCAGCGCTTTTGCGGCATTGACGGCGTTTCCATTGTGTCGGTCGAGCGCCTTCTTGATCAAATGGGCTTCCATGGATTCCAAATCCATTTCCTCCAAAACGTTTGCCCGGCTGGCGGCCGGCTGCAGCCCCAGATCAGCCGGCTGGATGGTGGAGGATCGAGCAAGCAAAACCGCTCGCTCCATGACATGGCGTAGTTCGCGAATATTTCCCGGCCAGGAATATCGGCGCAACGCCTGGAGTGCCTCCGGACTCAGCTCAAAGCCTTTCTTGCGGTAACGAGCTGTGAGCTCTCCCAAAAAATACCGCGCCAGCTCTGGGATATCTTCGAGGCGTTCTCGCAGAGGCGGGAGATGCACCTGGATGGTATTGAGTCGGAAGTAAAGATCCTCTCGGAACCTGGCGGCGTTGATTTCGGCGAGCAGGTCAGCATTGGTCGCACTTAGAATTCGAACATCAGCCTGCTTGGTTTTTGACGATCCGACCCGCTCAAATTCGCCCGTCTCCAGAACCCGCAGAATCTTAGCCTGTTGGGAACCAGTCAAATTTGCGATTTCATCCAAAAAGAGAGTACCGCCATCCGCCAATTCGAAGCGGCCAGCTCGATCGGTTCGCGCATCGGTGAAAGCGCCTTTGACATGCCCAAACATCTCGCTCTCGAATAGTGTTTCCGGTATGCCGCCCATATTCACGCTAATCAGCGGTTGCTGCGATCGGCCTGAAAGTTGGTGCAGCAAACGTGCTACGACGCCTTTACCGGTACCGTTTTCGCCGGTAATCAGGACGTTTGCATCGGAAGGAGCGACCTGCTCCACAATCCGTTTGACTTCTTGCATGCCAGGCGAGAGCGCAACAAACCCGTCAACGGAAACCTGCGCGCTTCGCAAGACCGAATTTTCAGCTTCCAGACGTTCCTTTCCCTTCAGGGCGGCGCGCAGCTCGATCTGGTTTCGGACGATCGAAAGCAATCGCTCGTTTTCCCACGGTTTTTGGAGAAAATCTTTGGCCCCGAGCTGCACGGCCTGGACTGCCAGTGGAATCGAGCCCCAGGCGGTCATGACCACGATCGGCAGGGACGGATCGCTTTGGTGCACCGTACGGAGTAGGTTCAACCCTTCTTGGCCGCCGGTTCGATCCTGGTGGTAATTCATGTCCATGAGCAGCAGATCATACTCTTCGTCCGCTAGCCTGGGCAAAACCGCGTCTGGCGAATCGACAGTACTGCACTGCATTCCCTCCGCCGAACAGACCAATTTGATCGCGTTTAGGATCTCCGGTTGATCGTCGCAAATCAGTATCTTGGCACGCGGGCGCATGTGAGCTCTCCATTAAAGGAACGTTGCCGTAGGTACTCAAGTCTAGAATTTAAATCTGATCGGCAACGATTGGTAACCGGTAATCAGTGATCGGTAATCGGTAAAAATAGCGAGAGTCGGCGCCCGAACGCCGACGCGGCCTGATCTGCATCTGCCTTTTGCCCTACCGTAAAAAAGGCGCAATTCGCCCTCACGCCCATTCGCGCGTCGCCGTATCGCGGCAAGTGCTCGGTATTTTTACCGTTTATCGATTACTGAATACCGATCACCGATCACCGGTGCTCGCGAAACCAAATCTTGGAACGGTCGATTCGTGCGCCGCGTTTCAGAAAGAATCCCTTTAGTTCCGGACTATAGAAGGAACCGTCTTCTTCCGGATTCATTCCCAAAAAGATCTCACCAGGGGACTTGAGGATACGGGTATATAGGTCGTCCAAAAAGAAGTCCCATTCTTTCGGGCCCCAGAGATCGGTGCGTTTATGACCGTTGAAACAGATAGAAAATGCGGTGACTAAATCGAACTTCTCACCCAGATCCGGGAGCCGTTGATAAGCATTGATCTCCCAGATCACTCTTTGGAATCCGAAGAGCTCAAACATTTCCGCATACATCTCAGGGTCGGCAATATCCAAACCCACCCCGGAGTGGCCCAGGTATTTTGCCACTAAGAGGAAATATCCGGCGCCACTCCCCAAATCGAGGATTCGCAATGGTTTCGGGCGAAGCTTGAGACGTAGTTCCTGCGCTCGCCGGATATTGAGTCGGATCCAACGCGGGGCCTCCAGGTACTTCGGCCAATGCGTTTTCTCGCCGGGCACGGCGTAACGGGTTCGGATTCGCTCGAGGCCAGTGTGATTAACTTGCTCTAAGACCTTCTCCGGGTTAATCGGCTGGCGCCAGCGGTCAAAGGCGGCTCCTGCGCTGATTAACGCCGAGCCATCAGTGAGCTTGGCGAGTTTATGAGTAACATTCATGAAGGCGGATCAAGACCAAGAACCTACCCAAAAGCTGGCGGAGGGTTTTCCGCAAGGGGAATTTGCAATCGCTTTCGAAAGATTAACCGCCCCGGCCAGGGCGAAAAACCGACTTAGTAAAGCCTAGGTGGCGGCCACGTCTTCTGGTATCCGGAGCATTCAGATTAAGGCGCACCAAAGCCTGCCTTTGCCGGGTTGTCGTTTACTTGAACGCCCAGATCAGCTTTTGACTGGCGGAATCGAGCGCGGTTGGATCTTCGATGTGATAAAGATCACCCGACAGGTCACGGATGATGATGCCCCCGTTCTCTAGGGTGCGAGGCCAATCGTCCAACTTAGTCTGAAACGAACGGGGGCCCTGGTGCGTTGTGACCAACCAGGTCCTCAGCTCGAACTCATCTTCCACCTTTTCGATGGCGGTAACTTCAAAGACAAACCGCGTTTGCCGTAAGGTCGTTTCCAACGCAGTGCGCGACGAATCATCAAGTTCCGCGGTCGAGTCAATAAATCCAACCTCCATTCCGGCTTCATTGCGCAGCGAAATGTAGTTGTTCGGCTCGGACCACGGAAAGCAAGCGACTGGTCTGACCGGAATAGATCCCCTTTGGCTGCGTAGCAAAAGCTGTCCGGCTTCATTACTGTTGAGTTGCGGCATAAGTGTCCTCCCAATCATGGTGAACTTCGTTTAGCTGGATCTGCATCTGGTGGAGGCGTCGATAGACTCCATTCGGTATTTTCAGAAGTTGAGCATGGGTGCCCTGCTCGATCAGTCGGCCCTCTTTTAGCACCAACAGTTTGGTTGCGCGCTTTAGGGTGGAGAGCCGGTGCGCGATCGCGATCACCGTCCGTCCGGCGATCAGTCGGTTGAGCGCTTCCTGAATTTGATGTTCGGTTTCGGTATCGACGCTGCTGGTCGCCTCGTCGAGAATCAGGATTCGCGGGCTATGCAGGATGGCGCGGGCAATCGAAACCCGTTGCCGTTCGCCGCCCGAAAGAGTGTGTCCTCGTTCGCCGACGACGGTATCATATCCGTTCGGCAAGCGGCAGATGAAATCGTGGGCATTAGCCGCCCGGGCAGCCGCAATCACGTCGCTGAGCAACGCCTCAGGAACACCGTATCGGATATTCTCAATAATGGTGCCGTTAAACAGGAACGGATCTTGGAGCACCATCCCGACTTGACGACGGAACGCTCCGAGTGCGAGCTGCCGAATCGCTACTCCGTCAACTTGGATCTCTCCGCTGGTCACGTCGTAGAAACGAACCAGTAGATTGATCAACGTGGTTTTTCCGGATCCCGAAGGGCCCACCAAACCAACTAATTCGCCCGGTTCAATCCGAAATGAAACGCCTTTGACAATCTGCCGCACTGCGTCGTAACCGAACGTTACATCTCGAAATTCGATCGCGCCTTGCAGCGGCTTGAGTTGTAGGCCTTCGCCTGGTTCTACAAGTTGCGGCTCGGTATCGAGCAAATCAAAGATCCGGTGAGCCGAACTCAGTGCCCGATTCAACAGCCGTGACATCTGTCCGATGATTTCGATCGGATAGAAGAACATTCCCATGTAAAGGAGGAAGGCGACAAACGTGCCCACCGAAAGATCCGGTGTTGCCTGTGTTAACAGTCGCGGCAGCGCGAATACCCAGGTCAAAATCGTCATGCTGTGTACGAGCAGCATGAGGATCGGCCAGAAGCCGGTCCACACGTGATGAATGCGAAAACACTCGTCGGTAAAGTCTTCGTTGCGCTCGCCGAACCGGCGTTTCTCGTGTTCGGCCTGATCGAACGCTTTGACCACTCGAATGCCCGGCACGACATCCGACAACGCATCCGTCAGATTGGACCACTTCCGCCAGGCGCGCAGGAAGAAGCCATGCATGACTGTGCCGTTCCGATAGATCAAGGTTAGCAGGATAGGTAGAGGAAGCGTCATCACTAGCCCGAGCCGCCAATCCAGAACAATCAGTACAGTGCTCAATCCGATCAGAAGCAGGAAGGATAACGAGAGCTCGACCACGCCGAAGGCGATGAAATCCCAAATTCGATCGCTATCCGAGCCAACCCGACTAATGATGCTTCCGGTTTGTTTGCTGGAGAAATAGCTGACGCTTAATTTGTGGAGGTGGTCATACATTTGCGTCCGCAAATCGCGGGCAACGTGTTCGCCCAAGACTGCCATCGTTCGCAGGCGGACCCACGCAGCGCCTTCTTGCAGAATGAGAGTGACGGCTAAGCCACCGAGCAAAGTTAGCGCGAGCGGCCACGCTTGAGCGAGCGGAAGGGCTCTTCTTTGAGATGGCTGGATGACCTCGTCGAGAACTTGTCCGGTGAAAAAAGGCGGTAGTAGACGGGCCAGAGTCATAACCGCAGCACCGGACATGCCGAGTGCAACTTGGGCGCGATATGGCCGCAGGTAGCCGAGCAGACGCCAAACGATGGCCAATCGATTACCACTAACCGAGGCTTGTGCTTCTTTGATCGGCCGCACAATCGCTTCCCGATAGTGCTCGTCGCTTGGACCGAACTCGAGAGGTCGACCATTGAGTTGTTGATCCAGCACATACAGCAAGTGGCTGATCGCACCCCGTTGCCGGTGGGTGTAGCGGATCGTGACAAATGGTTGTTCCTGATCCCTCTCCAAGAAATGAACGACGGTACAGCTTAAGCCCGGCTGCTCGATGATTTTTTCCAGGCGGATTCGTGCGACCACTTTGATACGCTCATCGACCCGGCGGTCTGCCATTCGGATGACGGCCAGATAATTCGCTGTGAGTGTCACCCAGCTTTGGCAAAGCCGCAGCGAACCATCAAGATCGACCAGCGCGTAAAGTTGAATGATCTCGCCCCGGCACGCCTGCTCGACGCGACCCCGCACTTCAGCCGGCAGCGTTGACGGCTGATCGAGATAGCGATCGAATATTTGGGAAATTGGATCAGACATGGCGGGTTGCGGGCCTGCATCCGTCCCGGATGTTTAGCCCAAGAAAGAGATTGGCTCCCGTTTCGCGAAGGGAAGGCGATGAAACTCCGGCCTTACGGCCGCCGAACAGAACCGGGGGTCAATGCCCGGTGATGTTCTTCTTCGAAGAGAGCAGGAGGACTCCGTACATATCACCTTGCCGACGAGAATCGAGTTCAGTGAAGTAGATCATAGGTTGTGAGCCTCCTTAGGAAAATTGGTGTGTGACCTAACCAGACAAACGGACGTTTGGCAAGAAATTTGTTGCTTAAGTAGCCGCAACTCGCAGCTGCGAAACGCGAACGCTTTGCCATGCATGCCCAATCTAAGGAATTTGGAATCGGCAAGCTGCGGCTACCTAACTGCCGGGCTACTTTCGTAGAACCCCTGCGGAACGCTGGCGTTTGATTTCAGCTTTGTCAGTACCAGCAAAGTACCGCGGCGCCTTTTCTGGTAATCGATTTGGTCAAAAGCATGGCCAATCAAATGAACTCCCAGCCCGCCGGGGCGCAGTTGATCGAGTGAGCGGCCGCGGTACTTCGTCGAATCAAATCGATCGCCGTAATCTCGGAGCTGAAAACGTACACCGTTGCTTTTGATTGTTTCCAGAGAAAGCGAGATCAGTTGATCATCGGCCAGATGATAGGCGTGCCGGATGATATTGGTACAGGCTTCATCGACCCCGAGCACCATCAGGTCGATCTCTCGGCTGGAAAAGGCCCGGCCTTGCAAAAACTGACGAACACAGTGGCGAACCAGCCAAAGGTTGGCCGGGTGACTCGCGAACTCGATCTTTTTCTTCATTTGCGGCCGATGGTCAGAATCGTCAAGTCGTCGTGGGGCGATAGGTCACCTCGATGCTCAGCTTCCGCTTGAACCAAAGCTTCGACGATCTGTTCTGATCCGCTCAAGGGCTGAGCCAATACTTTTCTTAGGCGATCCATGGAGAAAGGTTGGCGGGATGTATTGAACGACTCGATCAAGCCGTCAGTATAGAAGATCGCCTGGGTTCCCGGCAACAATTTGATCTGATTCAGCGCGAACGAGAGATCTTTTACTACTCCGAGCGGAGGGGATGCCTCGATCGCAGGTTCCTCCACTTGGCCAATACCTCGCCGTAGCATTGGGGCGAAATGGCCCGCGACCGAGAACTCAATCTGGCCGGTTGGCAGGAACACTCGGCCAAGAACCGCCGTGATGAACATGCCATGAATGGTGCGATCCCAGAGCCGAGCATTCCATCGCTGCAAAACGTCCGCCGGCGACATCTCGGGATGAACAATGAAACGAAGCATACTCAATGCCTGAGCCATCATCAGCGCAGCCGAAATCCCTTTTCCGGAGACGTCGCCGACAACGAAATAAAATTCTCCTTTGTTTCTCTCAAAGACATCGTAAAAATCCCCTGCGATCTCGCGAGCTGGACGATAGCGCACCGCGAAATCCAGAAGTGGAGTTGACGGCAACGCATCCGGGAGGAAGGAATGCTGGATCTCCGTCGCCAATTCCAAATCTTTTTCTAAAAGACGTCGCTGCCGATCTCGTTCGATCGCACGCATCTTGGTGATGGCGGTGGCAACCATGCTGCCGTAGGCCTCAAATGCCTCCAGATCGATTGAATCGAAATGCGGTTTATCCAATGGGTTGAGAACCTCCAGTACCCCAATCTCGACCTCTGATTGAAACAACGGAATACAAAGTACCGAACGAGTAACAAAACCGGAGCTTCGATCTAGCTCGGGATAGAAACGCGGGTCGTTGTATGCATCAATGACCAGCAGGCTTTTGCGTTGCTCCTGCACCCAGCCGACGATTCCTCGGCCGCGAGGAACTTTGATTTTCGCAGGCCGGGATAAGGAATCGCCGGCGGGTCCGCGGGCGATAGTCAGTTCCAGATCTCCAGTATCGGGATCGATAAGAAAAAGCGAACTTGCTTCGGCACGCATCACCCGACTGGCGACATCGAGGATGGCGGAAAGCAACTCGTCAAACTCGGTAATCGAATTAATCAAGGCACTGACTTCGACCACACCTCGATAAAGGTGATTGAGCCTTTGCAGTTCCTCGATGTTCGCGGTCATGTCCTTCCGATGCGGATTGCAGAACGTAAAGGTTCCGCCTCCAAGCAATCTTCTTGGCTGACCGTTCCTTCAATTCCTATCGCAGAAAACGATGCGAATGGTGGATCTTACATCCCGCAATTCGCTTTCCGCAATCCGCATTCCTCCACTGTGCCATTGCAATATTTCTCAATTCCAGTAAAAATACGTGCAATCGCATGCGATGTTTTTCCACTTCCTTCGTCGGGTTGTTCTTCCTCACCGTTTCCATTCGAGCCGAAGAGAACACGGCATACACTGCGCTTCGCTTGATCGGCAATTTACGAGGTGAAGAGGCGCTTAAGCAGGTTCTGGCGGTTTCTGGTGAAGCCGGTAATCCGCAACCTGCTATGTGGACAATCGTTCTGGATGATGCGGCTGCGCGCGGTGGTGTTAGAGAACTGCAGATCGTTTCCAATCAGGTTGCATCGGAGAGAACACCGGTCAGCAGTGAGTTGGCTGGGGGCAAAACGATCGACCTGGATCAACTCAATCTGGATTCGGATGGAGCGTATCAGGTTGCAGAGGAAGAAGCCAAAAAGAACGGGGTAAGTTTTGGCCAAGCGAATTATCGGTTGACCGTCGATGCGGATACCGGCAAACCGCGTTGGGTAGTCCATCTGCTCAATGCCCAAAAACAGGACGTGGGGATTGTGAGGGTGGCGGCTGACAACGGTACGCTGGTTAGTTCGAGTAATTGGGCCAACGGCGGTTCCGGAGGGTTGGCATCTCAAGGATCGCCACCGAATCCAGATCAAGAAGTCCTCAACCAAACTCCAGAATCTTCGGAACAACCCTCGATTCACAAGCATTCGGATACGGACACAGAAAGCGGCTACGTGCGCCGTGATTATTCTAACGGAAACGAATCGATTTCCGATCGCGCCCGCCGCTATGGGCAGTCGATGCAACATTACGGACAATCGGTCGAAAGTACGGTAGAGCGAGCTTTCCGCAAAGCGGGCGGCTGGATTCAAAAGAAAGTTACCGGCAAGGACACGATCAGTTTGCCTCCTCGGAATGATACTGACGAGTCGGAAAGCAGCCAGGATCAGTACAGCCAGCCCGTCCATCCGCAACAAGTGCCGGAGTAGGACGGAACGACACGGCGAAAGGGCGAAGGGGCGACACGGCGAAGGGGTGTGGGTGCGCGATTTACCCGTTATGGTAGGGCGAAAACCCGACTTCGCAGAGCCTACGTCGCGGCTGCGGCTACGGTATGTATGACTTTCAACTAGGGCCGGCCGTAGCTTGCGTAGGCGGCCACGGCGCATTGATTCGCTGATACGGCAGTGAGTTGTCGGATGCAGTTTTCGGTACAAGCGGCGACTGTCCAGCCGAAGCCTAGGACCGTGCCGGTCCGTTCTTGTATCGCGAAGCGACCGGTCGTGCCCGCCGGAAAATGCAGTCGCCATCGTATCGCTCTGTTTGGAGCGCGCCGATCCGTTCATGGGTTCCGGCATATGCGAACCGCACGATGGCGACTGCACATTTTGGTGAGCACCGCTCAATTCCTCTCGTTCAAATCTCAAGACGAGTTACGCGTTTTGCCTCTGTTTGGACAGTCGCCGCTTGTACCTTGCTTCCAGTAACATTTCTCCTTTTTAAGCCGCCCGAAAGGGCGGAACTCTGGAGGTGAAGAACTTGGCCGAGGAAGGTGGGAAACTGTGTCGCCGCAAGGTCGGCAGAACCTGTACG
>DASTDH010000511.1:0-3673 GCA_035710445.1 Chthoniobacterales bacterium | reverse complement strand
GGTCCGCCTGACGAGTCGAGAACAGAATTTGGCGCGTTTGGTATGCGACGGGCGCAGTAATCAGGAGATTGCCGATGAAGCTGGTTTGAGTCTTGAAACGGTGAAAAGACATCTTCATTCCATCTTCTGCAAACTGGAAGTGTCCAGTCGCAGCCGATTGATGGCGCTGATGCGTTGAACACGTCAGTCCATCGCTAGTAAACGGCGTAGCACTCGTCATCGGACCATCGTAGCGGTGTCGCTGCGTAATCAGATGTGTTATTGTGATCGATAGCGTATTCGGTAATGCGGCGTTGTCCGCAAGGTGGCGAGCATGGTTAAGAGTCAGTTGCTTGACGGAAGCGCTTCTGGAATTGGCAATCGAAAAGCTCAATCGCAAATGCAGTTACACGACACGCACCTGTTCCAGACCGCCCGATCAAATCGGTCGTCGACGCGGCTCTGATAGTTGAAAAATCGCGTTTTTCTCCCGTAAATCGGCGATCGGTGGAAACGGAGAGGAACGCTTTGAAATTGACGATTTCGGAATCCTAAGTCTGGCGAATCTGCCAGTTTCGCCATCCTTGGAACGTCCCCTGTGGAACCAGCGCCTTAAGGCATCATTTGGCAACCGCCGGCAACAGTTCACGGTTTCCACATATGAGCCACGGATTGACAGTCCGTCGATCACGCCAACTTTGTTACGCTGACTTACCCGCTAAATGCGCCCGTAGCTCAGCTGGAGAGAGCAACGGATTTCTAATCCGTGGGTCGGGTGTTCGAGTCACCCCGGGCGCGCACCATTTTTTACGCCTCTACGACACCATTTTCAGAGGGAGATTCATTAGGACTCCCGATCTGAGCGGTTGCGAATGGTCGCGCACGAAAACGCCGTCTATTCGTCAAGTGCTTCGGCGAGCGTTGCTCGATTTTGGCAATTCTTTCCCGTGTCTACAAATCGATCATCCGGCATCGCAATTTCCAGGCGACCCTTGTGGACCTGTCTCCTCAAGCTTTCGTACCATGTCGGCATATCTCTCGTGCAACGCCTGGGCGTTAACCTGGAGTTTGATCTGCACAGGCACGCCTCCCCCAGCTTCCCCGAGTAGCGCAAGCAGCTTGTCAGTTGCGATTCCGGTTGTCGTGCCCGCGTCGCGGAGACTTGCACCACCGGCGAGTTCCTCCATGCGCTCGGCTGCGATTTCGGCAACGTTCCCAAAAATCGACATCAGAGGACAATAGCTCGGTAGGTTTTTGGCCGGGTTCGCGCAACGCGCTCAGCAGTGAAACGACCTTGTCCGGGCTTTGGCTGGATCATGTTCGCATGAACATTTACGCTTGTCTGGAGGAACGCGCAATGCGTTAGTTGACGATCATTGAAATCAGACCATACCGAAACGGCTGGCAAGTGTACGAGGCTCCCGGGGTTCGGCCGGTATTCTTGAACCAAGAACAAGCGATTTAAGTCTGCGGATTTGTGCTTGCATGAAAATCACAGTTTTCCCTACGATCAAATCTGAATCGATGTTTGCGGACTATTAGACCTTCAAACGGTTAGTCGGGGCCGCCCGCTAGTAATCTCTCGCATCGATAGCAAAAAAGGGCGACTCGGTTGGGCCGTGACATTGAAGAATGTGATGCGTCTTGCAATGTTGTTTATCCGATTGCCGACGGGAACGTCCAGTATGATCGAGCACGCGCAACGTTGAGGAATTGCTCGCAGGGGAGCCACGTTCCATGCAAGCAAACACTTCGTTTCGTTCGACCCTGGCTCTCCGGGAGCGATATCGCGACGACTACTGGCGAAATAACGATCCGATTGCCGAGGATCGTTTGCTGTGGCGTGCCCAGACGTTCCGCCACGCGGTCCATCTCTTTCCGGGGCAGACGGTTCTCGAACTCGGCTGCGGAGAAGGGCTCTTCACAGGCGCGCTCCTGCGGGTTTGCCGCGGGGAGAATCCGATTACCGCAGTGACATTTCAGGAGCACGTCGCAGGTCCGCCGGATATCAGAGCTAAGGTCGAGCGTCTGGAACTTTCCGACTTTTCGAGTTCGCTTAGGGGCCGGAGATTTGATTGCATAGTTGCAATGGACCTGGCGGATCGCCACCACGCTTCGTACCTTCTAAAAAGTGTGTACGAGCTTCTTGAGCCCGGAGGCAAGATGGTTTTTTACGAGAGCAACCCATTGAATCCATTTCTTGCGCTGCGCCGGCTCTTCCTACGTGTATCAGGTAGGCAAGATCTGCGGCGTCTTCTTAGCCGATCTCAACTTTACAGAATGCTGGCGGGTAGCGGGTTCGTCGACGTTTACGCGGTTTATAATGACTTTGTCTTTGCTCCTTTGACACGGCGCCTGATCTGGCTCTTGCGTAATCTGTCGATTCTGCTTGAGAACGCACCTGGTGTGCAGGCGATGGCGGGCTCAATTCTTGTCCACGCGCAAAAACCACCCGGAGGGATGGCCGCGCCGAGCGGACCGCGGACTGCACACGGATCGCTGCGAGGAGCAATCTCGGTTGTCGTCCCATGCTACAACGAGGTAACGAACATCCTGCCCTTGGTGACCCAGCTGCTTAACTTGTACGGCGACTCTGTATACGAGATTATACTCGTTAACGACGGCAGCACCGATGGCACCGCGGCAGTAATTGCCGATCTTGCCGAGCAGGATAATCGGATAAAACCTCTGTACCGAGGTCCCCCAAACGGGGTCGGTCATGCCATAGCTGAAGGATTATCCCGAGCCGGTGGGCGTTATGTGCTAACAATGGATTGCGATTTTGCACGTCTTCTGCCCGAATTCCGCGACCTGTTCGATGCTGCTGTCGAAGGCTATGACGTCGTGGTCGGTAGTCGGTTTTCGCGGCATAGTGTCTTGCTTAACTATCCTTTTCTGAAAATCGTGGCAAATCGGGGCTTTCATTTGCTGGCGCGGCTGCTGCTTTTGCAAAAGTTTCGTGATCTTACGAATAACCTTAAATTGATGCGTCGAGAGGTAGTAGCCGATCTGCAACTTCGTCAACCCGGTTTCGCTGTGAACGCCGAGACCGGACTCCAGCCGCTCATACTTGGCTATCACGTGAAAGAGGTGCCGATTTCGTGGATCAATCGATCTCCTCAAATGGGCGCATCGTCATTTAGGCTTATTCGGGTGAGCGGTGGTTACTGGCGCGTGCTTCTAGACATTTGGCTTAAACAAGTATTCAGCGCAGGTCCGTACCGGGATCTGCAAAAACGGCCAATAAGCGCTGATACAGAGTAAAATGTACAAATTCACGAGGGGAATCGCCTTATTCACGGTGATCCATGTCCCGATGATCGTTTAGAAACCGATGGCCCCCATGTTTCATAAAGCGCCAAGCTCTGCCTCCGCTCCGGAACCAGCACAGGCTGTTTGGGGACATATGAATTGGTCGTTGCTGCTGCTCACCCTCGGATTGACCGCCGTCCTTCAGGTCCTTGTCGCGGGCCGTAGTGGACTTTGGGCTGATGAAGTTTTCTCACTGGCATTGGCAACGGGACATAGCCTGGAGCACGCAGCGGCCGTGGCCGACCCACAGCATGGTGATTTCGTTGAGCCTAACCACCCAGTGCCTGCAGCGGAGTTTTCTCGCTACCTGAAGCACGAGAGCCCTCCAGCCAATCCTGCGCGTGTGGTTCGGGCCGTATTACTCTCCGATACGAATCCACCA
>DASTDH010000510.1:0-12508 GCA_035710445.1 Chthoniobacterales bacterium | reverse complement strand
GCTCAATAAATATACGCTAGCGATGCTAGAAATTGGCGACTTCTTGTCCGATACGGTCGACCAATTTGCTGTGGCCGCTTGAGGTTAGGATTTTTGGAGCTGAAAGATCCAGGAGCCGTGTTGGAGTTGGTTGCGGTGATGGAGCTCGGCATTGTAAGGGGTTCGCTCGATCCACATTTTGTAGATGATTTTGAGCCAGCGGTGAGCGAGTCGGCGCAAGGCATTGGCGTGACTCTGGTTCTTTTGGCGATGAAGCTGATAATAAAGCTCGGCCCAGACGCAGCGAGAGAGACTCTGCTCAGCAAAAAGGTGCATGGCGTGACGGAGGTGTTTGTCACAAGCCCAGCGCTGATGAACGTGCCAGTATTTGCGTTGTGTTCCTGAACGCTTCGTCACCGGTGCGCTGCCGGCCAGGCATTGGAGGTTTTGCGGATCGCCGCCGAATCGCTGGCGGTCGTCGCCAATCTCGGAGAGCTTTGCCCGGCTGTCCATCGAGCTGATATAATGGCCTTCTTGAGGCCTCTTTCTATGAGATGTCGGAGCAAGGGCCTCCGGCTCGGCCAGTGGCCTACCGCTGACCCTCTTGGGGTTCGGCGACTGTGACTGTGATCGAGCCGGGACAGGACGTCCGCCGGCGAAACTCTCGCCTGCGGCGCAGTTATTCACAACCTCCCTCCGCCTTGCTGTGCAGGACCGCTTCGCTCGGTCATCAATAACTGCGCCGCTGATATCAGCGGCGACTGTCCAACCGAAGCGGCTCGTGTCATTGAACTTAGAGACCCGAACGGAGCGACTCTTTCACCCTGGCCTGGAAACGCAGTCGCCTTGGCGTCGTTCTCCTGGTATGCCGATAGCGGCGTAACGGGCGTTATGCTGTAAGCTGTTTTATGCCGCGCCCGCCCACCAAGGTCGCGGAGATCTCCCCTTCTAGTGCGGCATAAATTAAAAGGACGGATTCAGAGCGCCTTGAAATCCAGTAGCCGGTCATCAGGTCGATACCGACCCGGTTTTCCCGGCAACGGGTTAGTCTTCGGGCTTGATGTAGGGAGCGACCGGGCCGGTACAAACCCTCTCGACAAGTTTAGCCGGGCTGAGTCGAGTTTGCGGCATAGAACATAGGTCTGCCGAGAGTAGCGCCTCACCCGAGGGAAGTCCGCGCTCCGCGTGGCGTAAAAACGGGCTTCGGCATAACATCCGAGCAGTGGCGCCACCGGGTGATGGCGAGCGATGGCGACTGCGCCGCTAAGTCCGCTACACCAATCGCTTCGTTACACCCGCTCTAGCCAGGGACGCGCGGCGGCCTAAAGGGACAGTCGCCGCTGCCGCTTGCGCAAGTGCGAATTCGATTCCTGGCCCCAGTGACTGCTCCGCTTGCTTGCTTTACTTCTCACCAGTCACCGATCACCTCTCGCTGTTCTCCGCGCTACCGGCGTTCCCACCGTTGACGGCGTTCTTCAAGCGGTCCAACTTCCTGCTCCCAATATGTTGGAAACTATTCGTAAACGGCAGAGAACTCTGCTGATCGTCGTCACCGCCCTGACGATCATTTCGTTCGTCTGGTTCATGAACCCGACCCGGACGCGCGGCACTCCTCAAGCCGTGATCGGCAAGATCAATGGCCGTTCTGTGACGGTAGAAGAACTCCAAAGAGTGGATCGCTCGGCTCAGATTGCATATCTCCTTCAGCTTTCCGACTTGCTCCATCAGCTCGCCGGCTCCGATGGATCCCGAGAACAACAGCGCGAGCTTTTCGCTTGGAATGTTTTACTGATTCGGGATGAGGCCAAACGTCTGCAGCTCGATCCATCCGCGGAAGAGATCCGGAACGCGGAACGTAATCTAGCGCCGTTCCAGACTGACAACCAATTTGACGCTTCGAAGTATCAACAGCTTGTCGAGCTATTGAAGAAAAACAGCATGACTGCAGCTGACCTCGACAATGTAGTGGCTGATCAGCTGCGCTTTCAAAAGATCTCTGCCCTTATTCGCGGATCTTGTCCCTTACCGGAAGCGCTTTACCGCCAGACCTATGAACAACAAAATCAGCTCCTCCATTGTTCATTTATCCGATTGAACGGCGCCGACTTCGCAAAAGAAATCGTCGTTTCCGATCAGGACGTACAGAACTACTACAAAGAGCATGCCGCTCAATTACAAACGCCGGAAAAGAAGAAGATCGAGTTCGTGGCGTTCGCGTTGACCGATGAGCAAAAGAAATTGGGCGAGCAAGAGAAACAGGCTGCCCTGAAGACATTGGCAGAACAAGCTGAGGTATTCGTACAGCCGCTTGGCGATCATCCGGATCAATTTGATCAAATTGCCCAAGAAAAGGGCTTGAAGGTTCAACAAACCGGGTTTTTCGAGTCCGGCAAACCCGATCCATTGATCATGACGGTGCCGGAAGTAGTGCAGCAAGCACAGAGCCTGACCAAAGAACAACCTCTCGACGAGGTCCAAGCCAAGGATGGATTTTATGTGATTAGGTTGGTGGAGACACAGCCCAGCCGTCCATTGACCTTGGAAGAAGCGAAAGACCAGATCATAACCAGCATCAAAAAGGGCAAAGTCCAGGAGGCTATCTTAAGCAAAGGCCAACAAATCCGCAGTCAAATCGAAGAAGCGATAAAAGGCGGAGCTACGTTTGCCGAGGCCGTGCAGAAAGCCGGTCTAAAAGCCGAGACGGCTGAACCGTTCGCGATGATGGGCAAGGTGGATATGAAGAATCCCGTCTTTATCGCATTGCGCATCAATCAGGTAGAATTGGAGCCGGGACAGATATCCGGGGTCCTCTTCGAAGGCGAAGATGGCCTGCTGGTCCATCTGGATAGTAAAGACCCAATCGACGAAAACAAATACCTGGCCGATAAAAAGGCCCAGTACGCCGCCTTCAATGATTATTTTGCCGGGCAAATGTTTCGGGAGTGGCTGCGGGTGGCGACTCAAAGAGCCGGGGGCTCTCCTATTACCGGGTTCCAGAGCAGCTGAGCTTCGCGCCCTTGCCCAAGTCAATCTTTGCCAGGAACGGTAGCCGAACGATTGTTATGGAAGAGGTTCCCAAGTCCGTCGAGCAGTTATTCGATGACGCCAACGCTGAGTTGGCGGTAGGCGACCTGCCGAACGCGATCGAGAAATATCGACAGTGCGTAGAGATCGAGCCAGAATTCTTTGATGGCTGGCATGCGTTGGGTATGGCGCTCATGAAGAACGGAGACTTCATCCCGGCCATCGAAGCAGGAAAGAAGGCCGTTGAACTGCATCCGAATGATCAACTGGCCTGGTCGAGTCTTTCATTGCTCTACGTTCGCAACAATCAGATCAAAGAGGCTGAGGCAGCCGGCGGAAAAGCACGCATTCTTTCCTGGGGCGGGAAGATTGCGCCGGAACCCAACCCGTGACCGCCGTCCGAAATCCTGAGCCGTGAAACCAGCAAAGTATTTCGTTACCACCGCAATCGACTACACCAACGCTCCACCGCATATCGGTCACGCGTATGAGAAAGTGTTGGCTGACGTACTTACCCGATATCGGAGGGTCGCCGGGGAGCCA
Source organism: Chthoniobacterales bacterium (assembly GCA_035710445.1). Taxonomy (GTDB): domain Bacteria; phylum Verrucomicrobiota; class Verrucomicrobiia; order Chthoniobacterales; family JAFAMB01; genus DASTDH01. Next base: position 8,962 of record DASTDH010000510.1, on the reverse strand, counting down.
ACGTTCTTCCTGACCGGAGTGGACCAGCACGGTCAGAAGGTGCAGCAGGCGGCCCAGCGGGAGGGAATTGCGCCATTGCAATTTGCGCAGAGAATCACCGACTCGTTCCTCGATCTCTGGGATAAACTATCGATTCAATATGACGGTTGGGCGGCTACCACCGATCCGCGGCACAAGCGAGCGGTGCAGAATGTACTCCAAGCCCTGTTCGAGAAAGGAGAGCTGTACAAGGAAAAATACTCCGGCTACTACAGCATTCGTCAGGAACAATTTCTCACTGATAAGGAGCGGGACGCTGAGGGCGAATTCGGACCGGAATGGGGTGAGGTGATTTTGCTGGAGGAGGAGAACTGGTATTTCCGGCTCGCCAAGCACAAAGAATGGCTGAAGCAGTTCGTACAAGGCCGTCCCGATTTCGTAATTCCGGATTTTCGTCGGCAGGAGCTTTTGAACGCGATCGATCGGATTTCCGGAGACCTCTCCATTTCTCGTCCTAAAGAAAGACTTTCTTGGGGAATCGAGTTTCCATTCGATCCGGAATACGTGACCTATGTCTGGTTCGACGCGCTGCTCAATTACGTCACTTTCGCCGGTTATCTGGCCGAAGCGGGTGGCGGATTACCCGAGTTCGCTGAGCTCTGGCCTTGTCAGGCCCACATCATTGGAAAGGATATCATGGTCCCGGCCCACGGCATCTATTGGCCGATCATGTTGCATGCAATGGGGTTTTCCGATCGCCAGATGCCCCGCCTGCTCGTGCATGGCTTCTGGAATGTGAGTGGGTCGAAGATGAGCAAAAGCCTTGGTAACATCGTTGATCCTTTGCTCCTTAGCGAGAAATACGGAGCCGATGCGCTGCGCTATTACCTCATGCGCGATATCATCACCGGCCAGGATGCCGACTTCAGCGAAGCGCGGCTGGTCTTGCGCTACAATACCGATCTCGCGAATGATCTGGGTAACTTGGTGAACCGCACGATCAATATGGCTCAGCGGTATCGGTCCGGGACTCTAAGAAAGGCAAAGGTAGCGGACCCGGACTTAGAGCGACTAGAGATAATCGCCCGCTCCTCGACAGAAAAATACCGGAAAGCTTTCGAGCAGTTCCAACCGCACGCTGCGCTGGAAGCGGTGTGGGAACTCGTCGCCGCAGCGAACGCCCTGGTCGAACAGAAGGCACCCTGGAAATTGGCCAAGGACGCGACCGCGAGTGATCTACTCGATTCAGTCCTATATACGTTGGCGGAAACTGCTCGATTATTGGCCCAGTACATGAGCCCGATTACTCCAGGCGCCAGCTCTTCGATTCTGCGCCAACTCAATGCCGCGAATGAGACCGGTTTCGAGTGGGGCGTCTTGGCGGACGGACACCGGGTTGGCAATCCAACACCTATCTTTCCCAGGCTAGAGGACCCTTCGACCCGGTAACGGATAGTAGTCCCACCCCAACTACGCGCAACGCTTCGTCGCGGCCGCAGTATCGGCGAGCCGTAGACTGCGAAGGCGGCTTCCAGGTGCGGAAGACGTGGTCGCTCAGAACGCTCCAAACTACCAACCGCTACTTCCAAAAAACATCTAGCACAGTACGACGATGAAACTTCGTGAGCGTACGATACGTTTCGCAGCTAGCAGCTGCGTCTACTATCTGTCATTTGTCATGCGGGCGAGGCTCAGCCCCGAGGCTGCCCGTGGAAGCCAAACATAAAACGTCGTTCCGCTTTTAGCCGCGGTCTCAAACCAAATTTTTCCTCCGTGCGCTTCAACGCACGACTTCGCGATGGAAAGTCCGAGGCCGGTCCCACCCCGCTTTTGAGCGGTAACGAAAGGGTCAAAAACACAGCCGCGAATCACCTCGGGAATACCCGGGCCGTTATCGGCAACCGCGATCAACAATCCTTGTTCACGCGGAGCCAAACTGAGTGAAATTTCTCCCCGATCCTTCAATGCTTCCTTCGCATTCTTGATAATGTTCGCTAAGCATCGAGTCATGCGTCCCTCATCGATCAAGAATTGATCTGAAGTTCGTACATCGATCTTTAATTCAATCGGGCATAGCCTCACTTGTTCCAAGATCTCGCCATCGAGCAATTCCAGAATTCGACTGGCCGTTGTCCAGGTTGGCCGAAGGCGCGCAGTACCGCGCGCGAAATCAAGCAGCTCTTCGGTCAATAGCATCATGCGATCGGCCGCGCCTTTGATGATCTCAGCAGCACTCTTGGTGAAGTCATCCGGCGCTTTCTGCTGCAGGTAGCTTGCCGAAGAGACGATCGCGGCCATCGGATTTTTCAAATCATGCACGATCGAACTGAGCATCGTCCCAAGTAACGTAAGCCTTTCTGTGCGCAATAATTCGTCAATGAAACGGGCATTGGTTGACCGAAGCCGTTCTACCACCACCTTGGTGAAATTGATCGGAAGAATTCTGGGTGCACTCTCCATCAGGAGATCCAAAGCCGCTCGATCGATTTCCCCGATCAAACTCGGCTGCAAAGCAATCGCAGTTGCCGAACGGGGACCGTGATCGAGAATCGCGAATTCGCCAAAAAAATCGTTTGGCTCAAGGATCGAGAGTACTTCTTCCTGTCCTTGCCGCCCGACCTTCGAGATCTGCACCCTACCCGTACCTACCAGAAGCAACGAATTTCCGGGTGCTCCCTCGCGAACGATTAGTTCGCCCGCTTTGAAATCCATCTCCCGAATCGCGACAGACCGCAGGGTATCTGCTTTCACGTCGGCAAACAGGCGATTGCGGAAAAATGCGTCGTTCATGAATTAGATCGGAACAATCAGCACACAATTGGTCGGGCCGCAGAACACTGAGTCAAACCGCTAAAATCGACGAGTCCAGGCATCCGTTCCATATTTTTCGTCCGCGATACGCGCTGCTCTATCGATTATGTCAGGCAAGATCGGCTGTTTTCGAACCGTTGCACTCAGTTTGTGTGCCAACCGGGAGCCTAAGTCCGGCCATAAATCGGTTCGCTGAATACTACCTTGCAATAACAACCGATCACGTAGACGCCGGATAGCCGCGCCGGCAATCTTTATACCTCCCTGAGTCACATCGTGCTGAACTGGCCGATCGAAACAATTCATCGATGGACCGTCGCCTATGCCTTCCGAAAGCGCGACCGGTTTTCCATTTTCACGAAACGCTTCGGCTATGCTCAAGTGCAGCGCTTCGTATAAAGACTGCGCCCGCAACGACTTCTTTGCACGCAGAAGAATGAGTGAATAGGTAAAATCTGCACCGTGCTCAACTATTCCTCCACCGGTCCAGCGCCGAACTAAGTCCCAGTTCGGGTATTGGTCCTTGACTGGCGCCCACTTTGAAAAATAACCGAAAGAAACGCTGCGGGACTGCCATCGATAGGTGTGAAATATGGCCGCGGTCGTTGGTTGCATAAGCAGCGCCTCATCGATTGCCATATTGAGAGCCGCCGGCCGAGGGAACAAATCATCAATCCAGATGAGGTCTTCAAAAATCATGCGAGAGGCACTGAAGCGGGTGCAACCTTGTGGGTGCGAACGTTGCGGCAAGCGGCCACCAGAAGCCATCCCACCAGGCAAACGCCTGCCAGAATGAAATATGAAACATTAGGTCCCCAATCCTTTAGCAGGAAGGTAACGAGCGCGAGTAAGCCCGCCCGAAACAACCGCTCGACCGCGCCATAGAATAGATTGACGCGGCCAACAATCTCGTTCGGGACAGTTTTTAAAACCAGAATGCTTCGAGCGACTCGCGAACCCGCGTTACCCCATCCTTGGAGCATGAACGAGATAAGGAAAACGGCGGCGGACGGCAGAATCGGATTCAGCCCAACTGCGACCGTGTAGCATCCGATTGTGAAAAGAAGAGTCGGGATCAGGCCGATTTTTCCGTTAATGAAAGGCACACTCAGGCCTGCGACCACGGCGCCAATCGCATAGCTGACTTCACCAGCGGCATACACCTCCGAGCCCATTCCTAACGTGTCCCGAACAAAGATCGGCGAGAGATAGTTTGCAACCATTAGTGCCAGAAAAGGCAGAAAGCTGGCGAGCATCACGATAGAGAGTCGTGGTCGCTGTTGCAGGTAGGCAACGCCTTCCCACATCATTTTCAACGCCGAACTGGAGGACGAACCAAGCACGGTTCGCGAGTAAGCCAAATGTGTGATCAAGCCAAAGCTCACGGCGTAGGTAGTTGCATCGATTGCCAGAATAGCCCAGAGCGGCACTCGCGATATCAGCAACGCGCCAACGGCTCCCGCAATCATCGACGCCGCCTGCCATTGAATTTCGATCGCTCCGCTCAGTTGTTCGTATTGGTCCGGAGCAAAGATTTCCTGATTGAGGGCAAATTGGGCCGGGTAGTAGACGCTCGCGCCCAGTGAACCGTAACAGAAAACAGTAAGCAGTTCCCAGATTTCGACCCGCCCGCCCAATATCATCGCTGCCATCACGAAAACATTTACGGCAAATCCGAGTGCCAAAAAGATCAGAACAACTGCTTTCCTCGAGTTGCGGTCGACCAGTTTGCCTAGGTAGGGCAGCAGGAACAGAATGACCAGCGTGACGATGGAATTGGTGTAACCAAGAATAGCCTTCCCGTGGGGCTGCTGAATCAGCAGCCACGGGATTGCCATAAATGTGAGGCTCGCGCCGACAACCAAAAGAAAATTTGCGGTCAACACGATCCGAGCCTTCGGATCACGCCAAATATTCACCCTACGCTAGAAGCATTTTCCCGGAGAAAAGCCAATAGCAATTGGCCAAAATTTGCGATTGGCTATTTGCTATTGGTCTTCACCCTGTTAGCATGCAGATTCTATGGCAAAGGTCGTTCTCGGCAAAGGGCTAGGAGCACTCATCAATACCCCGAAGCCGCCAAGTCTTGAGCCGGGCGATCGCGTGGAGAGGGTTGCTTTAGCCGAAATTGTGCCGAGCCCACTGCAACCGCGTAAGGATTTTCGATCCGATCAGCTGCAGGAATTAGTCGACTCGATCCGAGAGCACGGAATTATTCAACCGCTGATCGTTCGCCGAGTGAACGGCAAGTGCGAATTGATCGCGGGTGAACGTCGGTGGCGAGCCGCTACCCAACTTGGTCTGCACGAAGCACCGGTCATCATTCGAAACGCATCCGACCAGGACGTGCTGGAACTGGCGCTGATTGAAAACCTGCAGCGCGAGGACCTCAATCCGATCGAAGAAGCGCAAGCGTACCGCAGATTAGCGCAAGAGTTTTCTCTTCGGCAGGAGGATATCGCCCATCGAGTCGGCAAAAGCCGGTCGGTCGTAGCAAACTCCCTGCGGCTTCTCGATTTACCGCACGAAGTCCAAAGCTACATTTCGCAAAACCGGCTGAGTGTGGGCCACGCCAAAGTCTTGCTTACTTTAGAAAGCGCAGAGGAACAACTAGCGCTCGCCGACCGGGCGATCCGCCAGAATGCAACCGTCAGAACGATCGAAAAACTGGTAGCTGACCAGCTTGCACGCCACGGTCTCACCCCAAGTGGCAAAGCTGGGGTCCGCCCAATACCACCTTCGAGGCCGACGGTGCACCACGCCGTGACTCGGCTTGAAAATCGTTTACGAGAGAAATTAGCGACTCACGTGTCGATTCATCACCAAGAAAAAAGAGGTCGAATCGAGATTCAATATTACGGCAACGACGACTTGGAACGCATCCTTGCTCTTTTGGGTGTGATGACTGAGTAGCGCGCCGAATCATGCGGCCTTTCTCTGCGGCTCTTACGCTCTCTGCGGCTACCATCTGGCTTCTCTGTTCATGCGAGAAGAAGCCAGAGACGGAAAACTCAACTCAGTCTCCCGGCGCCGGTCAAACGTTAGCGGCATCCCCAACACCGCCTCTACCACCTCGCCGCAAGGCGATTTGGAACGATTTCAATGGCGAACGCGCGCTTGATACCGCAAAGGCCATCCTTCGATTCGGCCAAAGAATTTCTGGCTCGGAGTCACTGAACCAGGTCCGGCCCTACATCATCGGAGAGCTCAAACGTTCTGGATGGCAAGCAGAGGAGCAGCGATTTACCGAGCTAAGTCCCACCGGGCATCAAATCGAGTTTTGCAATCTGGTCGCTCACTCTGCCCGGCTCCCGGCGGCCACGCCTCGACTCGCTGTCGTTGCGCATTTTGATACGGCTGACCTGGGGATCGCAAACGACCTGGGCGCTACCGACGGCGCAGCAAACACTGCGATTCTCGTGGAGATCGCACGGACCCTGGCGATCGATCCGCGATTAGCATCCCATATCGAATTGCTTTTTTTAGACGGGCATATGCCCTTCCGCCAACTGGGCCCGCACGACGGACTCTTTGGCAGCCGATTTTACACCCAAGCGCTGCGCATCAATCAACATACCAAGGACCTACGTGCCGTCATCTCTCTGGAGAATCTCGGAGAGCGCAATAGCGCTCTCGCTTATCCACCTAATTCCGATATCGGTTTGATCGGGCAATTCCGCAGCGGAGCAGAAGCACTAAACCTGAAGCTGGAGGCGGGCAGCCGGCCGCTTCTGCTGGACCATGTGCCTTTTCAAGAGGCCGGGATTCCCGCAATTGCGTTGTTTGATGCTGATTCAGCGATTTTGAATACGGCGGACGATACCGGAGATCATCTCGGATCAGAACCACTTGCGAAAGCGGGCCACCTCGTCCTTTATATGCTCTCCAAACAAATGGCCGATCAACCCTGATGGTTTCGAAGCAATTGATTTTATACGTGAAGCCAGGCTGCTCGTGGTGCCGCAAAGCAGAAAACTACTTGCGGGAACATGGTTATGCCTACGAGTGGATCGATGTGATCAGCGACCGCTCCGCGTTTGCCGAGATGAAACACCTTTCGGGCCAGACCTATGCTCCCACCCTTGCTGTAGGCGACCTGATATTGGCGGATTTCGGCCCGGAAGACCTGGAAGAATTCCTTCAACAACACCAAATATTGCCTTAAGATCCTTAAGGCCCTTTCCCTTTTTCACGATGTTTTCTTCAATATTGCTCGTCCTCGGTGTCGTCGTGTTAGGCGCGGCATTCCGTTCCTACCACAACCCGATTTGCCAGCGACTGAGCGTCACCTGTTTTTTATCGGCCTCGTTTCTGATCGGATACTTGCCAACCGGGAGTTGGGCGCTGGGAATGGCCGCGGTCTCTTTGTGGTTCCTCCTGCCTTGGTTGGAGATTCTCACGCGAATCCGTCGGATGCGGCTACCGCTCGATCGCTCTTTTCGTGAGAAAACACCGCCGCGCACTGAACTCTTTCCGCTTTTGGAGGACCTGACCGACGAAATGGAAAAAGAGGACTTTCAGTTGGCCGAAGATGTCGGTTACGATTCAGAAGTACAAGAGCAGTTTCTGCGACTCTTCCACCGTCCCTCCGACAATGTCCAAGCCACCGTCTGTCTGGTGAATCAGCGAGAACTGGCTTTTTACTACGTGAGTTTGATGACACGATCTCGCGACGGTCAACTTTTTGTTACGTGGAATTATCCGTTCGCCTACTCGCTCAAATTTACGCCTAAAACTCGCGTGCACCGCGTCCGATCAAACATGACTACGCACGAAATGTGCGAGGCGCATCGATCTCTGCTAAAAAAAGAGCGGCTCCACGACGGTGATGTTCTTCCACTTAACCCGGAACAGTCTCGCGAACTTTTGGAGCAAGACCTTAGAGCTCAGATTGATCACAACGTCAGGTCAGGTCTCTTAAAGCCGGTCGGCGCTAAGCAGGTCTGCTATACCTGGCGTGGGATGCTTTACCTCTGGTTCCAATTCCTGCTCGATTTCGTTCGGTTGTAGAGAAAAACCTAGGCTTCGCTCCTGAGCCGTTGCGCGTTTCCAAAGTACGCCATGTCCCGGAGGGACGATCGATCGCGGCTTGGAGTGAAATCGCACTTGCAGAAGAGCCCCAGATTTTCTATCGCCCCGACAAGCCCTATCGGGCCGGCGCCATCCCGATCAAGCGGCGAAAGTTTGCTCCCAAGATTTTCTCCTTTTCCTGGTCGGTTAACCCTGCACCAGCAATCTCTTTCAGGAACCGATCAAACGCCGGTTCTCGTATCTTCCGAGGGTAGAGTAGAAGAGGATAGTCGGATCCAAACAAGATTCGATCGGCTCCTATCAAATCGACCGCCTGACGGAAAATTCGCGTGTCATAGAGAAGCGGGGAAGCTGCCGTATCATACCACACATTCCTCAAAAATGGTCGGACCCGTGGATTCAATTCGTAGAACGGAATGCCGCCTCCCCAATGGGCCAAGATGAATTTGGCGTCCGGAAATCGCTGTGCGAGCCGCAAGTAGTTCGACAACGGCGTCGGCAGGGTGACCGCCTCACTCGCGATGAAAGGATCGGTCACATGAAGATTGATGGGCAAATTTCGCTCCAGCGCGATCCCGACAACCGCCTCCCAATAAGGATCATCGAACGCAAACCCTTGCGCTTGGGGCAGGATCTCACCGATCCCGCACAAACCGGCATCCAAAGCGGCCTGCAGAGCATCAATCGCGGGCTGTCCCGCCGCCGGCTGTACGGCGGCGAATGCCGACAAACGATCTGGATGTTCGTGAACCCACTCAATCGACCAGCCGTTTTGTTCGTTACAGGTGGCTTGTTGTTCCCAATACCAGCCCAGCATAACGCAACGCTCGATGCCGGCTCGATCCATATCCGCAAGAAGCCGGGTGATGTCTGCCCATCCCTGTATCGTCACTCGATTCGCCGGTGCTACGGATTCGGTCCACCAGGGCTCACGATGAGCGATGCCCCAAGCGATCGGATTCGCAAACACTTCCGGTCGATACATATGGATGTGGCAATCGATGATCGGAGTCATGCGAAGTTGAAGCTGCTTCGCCGGACAGTCGCCGCTACCAAAGATTCAACCGGCTATCAGCAGTTGATCTCTTTATCAGCGTATTTGCCCGGCTCGATCCAGCGCATTTCGGCACTGTGGTTCACG
>DASTDH010000509.1:0-8623 GCA_035710445.1 Chthoniobacterales bacterium | reverse complement strand
TAGAAGCTAGGCCGACACGATAGTTTTGATCCCGGTGATTCCGCCGGCATCAAGCCGTCAATTTTTTTGGCAACCCGCTGTTTTGTGTAGGTGACGAGAAATAGAAGGACGCCGCGCTAAACTCGAATTTTTTTGAATCAGAAGACCTCTTCGGTCTTCTGTTTCCCTCAGACTTGAAGATCGTAGCGGAACTGACCTAACCCACGCCACTACCCACACGAAACAGCGAGGAGCCATTTTTTTGGCAACCCGCCCAGCCGATATGGAGTTTATGAATCTCATATGGAGTTCCTAAATCTCACTGACTGACGGCTAAACTCCTCCTGCAATGCACCGTTCGTGGGATTCAACCTCACGCGTCATCCGGGAAGCATTATATGGAGATTGGCATTGCTCTCGCACCCTTACCGAGCTCTGTCCCATCGCCCCTGCCCACGATCGATCTCTTAGGCGTGCGCGTCGCCAGTACATCCGAGACCGAAACCCTGGATTGGATTTTTGCCAGGAAGCTCTACGGCATCAGGACCTGCGTCTATTATCTGAATGCTCATTGCAGTAACGTCGCTGCGCTCGACTCCACTTATAGAGAAGCGCTCTCCAAGGCTGACTTGATACTGCCTGATGGTTGTGGAGTAAGTATTTCCGCCCGACTCCATGGGAAACGTTTCGCTTCGACCCTTAGCTTCACCGATTTTATCCCGCTAGCTTGCCACCGGCTGGCCGATTCCGGCGGTTCCGTATTCCTGCTTGGAGGCAGAATTGGAGTGGCGGAGGCTGCGGCGGAGAGCCTTCGCAAGTTGTGTCCCGGACTGCGGATTGCCGGCGCTCACCGAGGTTTCCTGCGCGAAGACGAAGACAATGAGGTGGTTGAACGCATCAATCGGTCGGATGCACAGATGTTGCTGGTTGCGCTGGGCGTGCCGCGTCAGGAGCTCTGGCTGAATCGGATGAGGCCGTTCCTTAAGCCGCCGATGGCGTTTGGAGTTGGCGGATTGTTCGACTATCTGTCCGGCCGAATTCCTCGTGCTCCGGTCGCGCTAAGAGCGATCGGAATGGAGTGGTTCGTTCGGCTTTATCATGAACCAAGGCGCCTGTGGCGACGATATCTTCTGGGTAATCCCCTTTTCCTCGCGCGAAGTCTCGAGGCTGCTGCCGCCCTTGCAGTTTCTCGCCGAAGGGAGGTTGACTAGGTGTCGGTCCCGCAAACACAACTTCCGGCAGCTCGCCACATGCTGCGCCTCACCGGGAAGCGGATTCTCGACGTTTGCGGTGCCAGCGTGGGTCTAATACTACTGTTGGTCCCGATGATGCTCGTGGCTGCCGCTATTCGACTGACGTCGCCTGGTCCGGCTCTTTTTCGCCAAAGGCGAGTTGGGAAGTGCGGCCGAGTCTTCGTTCTTTATAAGTTCCGCTCAATGTATAAGGATTCTCTGGAACGGCGGCCCGAAGTCGCGGAGATGAACCACCTCGGTCTCGACAGCATCACCTTCAAAATTCCGAGAGATCCGCGCATCACTCCCATCGGCCGATGGTTGCGAAAAAGTTCGGTAGACGAGCTGCCGCAGCTCTGGAACGTGCTCACCGGCGATATGTCGCTGGTTGGCCCACGACCACCGCTTCCAGAGGAGGTAGTACGCTATACGAGCGAACAGCGCCACCGACTCGATACGCTCCCTGGACTGACCGGCCTCGCCCAAGTCTCCGGTCGCGCCGATCTTCCGTTCGACCAGCAGGTCCAATTGGATTTGTATTACCTGCAGCACGGCAACTTGCAGCTTGATTTCCGCATTCTTCTGGAAACAGTCCCGGCAGTGGTATCCGCCCGAGGAGCATATTGACGACCGTCAACTGACGGATCGCAAGGCGCGGACCGCGTCGGAAAAAGGTTCGTCGGGGTCCCAAGCGGTCCGGCACGGCAGGCCCAACCGCTCGAGACAGAGATCATTGTCGATGTTATTTTACTTTTTAATCGCAAACGGCATTCTTGCCGGTGAGCACTATGTCTCGCTTCGACGAAATAGCAGATACGCTGAAGCAGCGCGATTTCATTGTGTCTGGCCAAGCCCAGAATCCAAAAAACTCGGCCAATTCTACCATGATCGCAGGTCGTCTGAATTTGGTGGTCCGGGTTACCGGTCAAGGCGAAAATATCCTTCTGGACATGATGCCGCTGCACCGATTCAAAACCCCCTCAACCGAATCGGACTGGTTTAGCTGGGATGTTGTCGCCCGAACATTAGGCATCGCAACAGCAACCAAAGTAGGCCCCATCCGATCGTTCCTCGAAAACTTCCACATGGTTGACCAGGCCTTTGCCCCTGAAAATTGGGCAAAAACGGAAGCCCTGCTGTCCGCCCTCGAGGAAGAAAAACAACGCAGCAGACACTAGGGTCTACGCAGCAGATTATTTGGATCTCAACCAGCAGTCTCGCTGCTTGATACCAACATCGCCTATGTCGACGCCGGCGAGGGCGATCCAATCGTTTTTCTGCACGGCAACCCCACCCATCCTACCTCTGGCGCAATATCATCCCCCCATTGCTGCCCCTGGGGCGCTGCCTCGCGCCGAACTACGGTTGGCATGGGCAATTCCGGGGTCGCTCCAGATGGCGGTTACCGTTTCGTCGATCATCGATGCGGAACCGGCCGGATTTCTGATCGGGGCACAGCGGGAATTCTGTCATACCTGGCCCAATCAGCAGACGGTAACGGTACAGGGCTCACATTTCCTGCCGGAGGACTCGCCCGAGGCAGTTGGTGAAGCCACGGCGCGTTTCGTCGCCAAGGTGCTGGCCGGCCAGATCCGTGTCTCGCACCATGACGTCGGCAGCGGTGAAGCGGCTCCTTGAGCGGCGGAGACTTGACGCCGGTTTCGCCATTGGCGGGTCGAACTGGTGTTTGAGGCTCGCGAGCAATTCCGCCGGCGATGCGGTTCGGAAAAGACCGGCGAGAATATGAACAATATCCTCGGCCCACCCACCCGCGGAGGTTCACACTGCCCATCCCGCGAGGCCCCCCGTTATAGCAAGATCGGCACGCACACAATGATAGTTGTTCCACGGCCGACGGCAGTCTGGATTTCAAATGTGCCGCCGATCTCTGCCGCTCTTTCTTGCATATTCGCTAATCCGAAGCCTTCACTCTTTTCCAGCCGAGCCGAGGAGATACCGGATCCATTGTCTTTTACCTGAAGATGGAGGTTGGGTGCGTCCCATCGTAACCCCACGGCGATTGCGGTTGGATTGGCATGGCGCACCGCATTGTGGATTGCCTCCTGGGCGATGCGTAACAGTTGATGTTGCATTCTGGGCGGCAGGCTTTTCTCGGGTAGATTCTCGGACCGGAAATCGCAACGCAACCGCCCAGGTAAACTCGTACGTTCGGCCATGGCCTGAAGGGCAGCAACCAATCCTAAGTCGTCACTGAGCCGCAACTTGTGAGCGAAACGACGTGCTTCCGCCAAGCCCAGGGTAGCCAACTCAACCGCCCGCTGAATGCGGCCAAGGGCATCCCCTTCTTGGGAAGACAGTTCCTCCTTGGCAACTCCCAGTTGCATACAGATCGCGGTAAAATTCTGCGCCAAGGCGTCATGAATCTCGCCCGCCAACCGATTGCGCTCTTTCAGAACGGCCGACTGTCTGGCGGCTTGCGCTAGTCGCGTGATCTGAATGGCTAGGGCGGCCTGGCTTTCAAGAGCCTGCGCTATTTCGATCTCCTCCGGACGAAATTCTCTATCCTCAGCGAACCGAAAGACCAAGCAGCCGATCAACTGCGTCGCTAGATTTAGCGGAACCACTAGCAATGTCCTTACCCCCAGCTCAAGTAGAACCGATCGATAAGCATCAGGAATCGGCGGAATGTTTTCAAGAAGATGTAACACCGCGGCTGGTCGCTTCAATAGCTCAAGCTGTCGCTCATCAAGCGGAGTGGATAGAAACCCTAGCGGATACTTTGCTTCCGCCGGAGTCATCACCCGACCATCTTGAAAAACGAGTTCTACGGTCAAACAGTTCAGTTCGAAGTCGCGCAATCGCAAAACGGACGACGCCGCGTCCAGATGCCGGGTGATCGCCGCCATCATTTGCCCGATGAGCTGATCCAGTTCGGGCACCGAAGCGAGCGCATCGAGACATCCGCGCAGCGCTTCGTTGGCTTTGGCCAGTTCGATTGTGCGCTCCTGCGCAAACCTCTCCCGTTCGTGTGCCAGAGCCATTTGCAATTCTTCCGGCGTTATCGTCGGAAGGGACTTCCGCCGGGGTCGGTGCAAGACCAGGATGATCCCGATGGCGTGGCCACGATCGACGACCAGCTCGCTACTAACGTGGGGAGCCAGCTGGTTCAAGCGCGACGGCCACGCCAAGGTTGGTACTTGGTTGAGGGAAGAAATGCGCCCGTCACAGATCAAGCCTTGGCTCAGTCGTTCCAGCGCCTGTATCGCTGAACCGGTGGCGTGAACAATCACGCCACGCCGGTCAATCGCAACGATATCTTCGGTGAGCCACTCCGACCGTTTGCTGATGAAATACCGTAAGAGTCGCTCATGATCATCCTTGATCGATTGAGCGAGCATACTCTCTATCTGCCGTCCAACTGCGCAAGCAAATGCCAGGCTCTGCGGATTGAAGGTCGTGGCCGAGCCCGAAATGTCGACAATTCCTAACAGCTCACCATCAGTGGGGTGCCAGATTGGAGTGGCCGCACAAGTCCATCGTTGAACCTCGCTGCAGAAATGCTCGACACCATGGATTTGGACCGGTTGTAACGCCGCGATAGCGGTTCCGATCGCGTTCGTTCCGATATCCGCCTCGGCCCACTGTCCGCCCTGCTCGAGGTGTATCATGCGAGCGGCATCGATCGTTCGTGGATCTCCCGCCGTCTCGATAATCACTCCAGAGGGATCAGTGAGGATAACAATAGAGCTTGCTTGCGCGAGGAGCAGCCGGGCTTGTTCAAGAGCGAGTTGAGCCGCCACCAGCAGTTCTGACCGTTCTGAGCGACGATGAAGCAGCTCGGTTTCGGGCGCGAGACGTGTCTCGGTCCGTTCAACCGGGATCTGGTATTGTTGAGAACGCTCCCAAGAAGCGGCCACGACCCCTCTTACGGCATTCGATGCGGCGCCGTTCTCGATGAACCTTCCCCATGCCCGCTGAATCTGCAGATTGTCCATCACACATCTTCCTAAGGGTGATAGGAAGGCCAACGCCGGAAGTGCATCGGCGCGTTTAAAGCCATCATAGTATGAGGCGCTGGTTGGGGCAAGCTGCCGCGCGGACTTGAGATACTCAACGAGGAGTAATGCGCGACGGGACGATGAATAGGCCGGTCCGTCCCGGACCGCAGCACTGGGGTTGCAACACTCCAATACCCCAGTACTCCATCAACCCTGCCCTGATGGGCACTTTGTTGCGACCTGATCTGTTGGCCTTACCTCTTCCTTGTGCCTAAAATGAGGAATATATGCACCAGCGACACGATCCGAATGCTCCGCCGGCTCCTCTCATTTCCTTTGATGAGTTTCTGCGCGTCGACATCCGGGTAGGCACGATAATCGAGGTCGAAGAGTTTCCCGAGGCAAAAAAACCTGTACTTAAGCTCACGATTGACTTTGGCAGTGTGATTGGCCGGAAACGTTCGAGCGCGCAAATCGTTGCGAACTATCGTCGGGAAGACCTGGTCCGAAAGCAGGTGGCTGCAGTTGTGAATTTTCCATCGCGACAAATTGGACCTTTCCGTTCGGAAGTGCTGACCCTGGGTTTTCCCGACACTGACGGAAAAGTGGTCTTGTTCTCGCCCGACCGCATAGTACCGAACGGCGGCCGACTATTTTAATCTGAATTCCAAGTGAGGATCCGCCAATTAACGGATTAGCCTAGGATCCTAGAGGAAACGAACCGCGGATTGCACAGATTACGCAGATTCAATGTGCCTGGTTCTCTGAGAAGCACTGAGACGACCACCTGTAGGCTGCATCGTCAGACGCTTGCGTCCGTACTCTTAGAGAAGTTGTCTTGTAACCCGAACGAAGGAACTCCGAAGACAGCTGTTTCGGAACTGTGTCTTGTTTCCAGTTCTGAATCCTGAACCATAAGCCTTCGCTAATCCGGACATTCATCACTCTCGTCTTCGATTTCGAGGTCAACGTTGACCTTCCGTATTCGGACCTTGCAGACCTTCTGGCGCGATAACTCCATGCATTCGATAAGTTCCTCGCCAAGCTTCGCGCAGTCGCGGCGATGGGGCTTCCCACCTTCCTCCGGCGGTTTGAGGTTGGGATCCACTTCATAGGACATGCCACCGACCGGAATTCCTCGCCAGGTCAGGCCGATAGTGCAAAGCTAAAGCTAACTCCAGAAGCCTTCGCGATGCTCACTGACGGAGTGGACTTACGCGGCGCACAGATGCGTCCCTGGTATGAGCGGGAATAGAAGAGCAAAAATCTCAGATCGATGCTGATAAAAGGTCAAATAGTCGTAGCCGCGAAAGTTGATAACAACGAAGGTGGGATAAACGGAGGAAATCAGGATGATGAACACAACAGACTCCTCGGGCACCGTCGATTAGAATCTACGGACGCTGCGTCTTGTCTGGCCTCAGTGGCAAGGTGCGGGCGTGGAATCGATTCGCGAGTTTTTCTCAGAGGTTCCCTTCGAGGAAGGTCGCAGAGGCTATGCAGCAGGAGCCGCCGTGCTCAATGGACTTAATTGTCGTAGGTTTCCATAAGGAGGAGCTGATCAAGTTCTTGACGAGCGGTTTTCGTAGCGGCGTATGATAATTTCGAGATTTTCGAGAGGGATTTCACCGCTCTTTGGCGGGAGGATTTTGAGTCCCATGTCGTCGATGCTCAAGAATTCGAGGATGCCTATGCGATGTAAGCGTAAGGCTAAATCTTCTTTCTCTGCCTGCAGGAATTCCCGTGGGTTGCCTACCGAGACAGCGCGCGTAAAGCGGTGCACGTGCTCGATCCGGTCCATCTGCTTTTCAATGGCCTGCCTCAACACGGGATCGTGGGCCAACGACCTCGGCGATGTAGTCGTGGCGGCGCAGCAGGCCGTCCGCGTCGAAGAAAAAAACCTGTTCCGCGCAGTGCGTTGCGATGTGCGCGGGGAACTTCACCTTGAGCCGGCGCCAAGTCTGGCCGTTCTCCCGCCAGGGCTCCAGCTCCTTCGCCAAATACCCCGGCTGCGCGAATGAGAACGGAGTCGTCAGGTAGTTCCACAGCGCGTAGCCCAAAAAGTAGGCGAGGTGAAGCATGTCCCACGGCGTGTCCAGGACATGACCGTCAAATGCTGCCCTCGGGTCCGACCGCTCCGCCGCTACCTGCCCCGCCGTCGTCTCAATCGCGACCCGATCTGGGGTGAACGACGTGCGCAGTCCGTTTTTCCCGAACGCATAGTAGCTGGCGAACTGCCGACGCAGTTCTACAAGCACCATGGTGTCTTGGATGACTCCGTCCTGCTTCTTCAGCGCCCAGGCAACACCGCCGATGAGTAGGTGTGCCCGCACCTCGGAAAGCTGGTTCCACCGGTCCAGCCCGCCATGGGCGGCGATCACCAAATCCTTCAGCTCGCCCATATGCGGCTCCTTCCGGACTTGAACCGTGTCGCTGCCCTGCGGGTGAATCCAAGCCCATCAATAAAGACTTGCGCATAGTTCATGACGTCTCCTTTCGAATACTCTGGTTTCTTACTCCTAACTCTTCACACTGAACAACGGACACACCTCACCCGCGCGGCGTCGTGCGAGACGCCTGCACTCGTCATCGCAATGGACGCAATCTATTCCAGCGGTTGGTTAACTTGGATCTTTTCTTCCTCGGAACCAGCGCCGCTCGTTCTAAGAGCGCCTCGAACGCCGTTTGCGCACGCTGATCCGCATCTGGTGATTTCAGAAAACGTTGCGCGGCGTGATGGCCCAGATAGATGCCGTTCAGCTCCCACACAAATTGGGCGGCGTCCAGATCGGCACGGAGATGTCCGAGGGAGCTCGCCTCTCTGACGGTCTTCGTCAACAGATCGCGCCACTCGGTTTCGATTTCCAAAATCTTGTTGCGCACGGGACCTTCAATGTCGTCAAACTCAAACATACCGGCCGCCACCGAGCACCCACCCGGCAGGCCCGCACGTGAAGTCCAGCCGAGCCAGTTTTTCACCAGCGCCTTTAAGCGAGGAAGGCCTTCGGGCTCCTTCATAGATGGCGCGATGATGTGAGCCGCCACCAGTTCCGCGTGGTGCTCCAGTAAACTAATTTGCACTTGCTCTTTAGAGCCAAAGTGCGCGAACAGGCCACTCTTGGACATCCCCACTTGATCGGCCAGCACGCCGACTGTAATGCCTTCGAGACCCGACTGACTCGCCATCGAACCAGGGAAGCCGCGCAAATTCAACTCGCGGATGGTTTGGCCAAGCAATCATCGGCACCTAACTCTAGCGCCGCGACTCGATCCACTTCCTCTGCGGGAAACAGAAGCGCAATTATGGGTACCGGTTCCGTTACAAAGTTACGTTTCAGAGAGCGGCAAACGTCAAAACACGATTTCAGATCAAGAACAATCAAGTTGGGAACTTCACTGCGTGCAAGCGTCACTATTGCCGTCCGATCTGCGACTGGAAGCACCTTGAACTTC
>DASTDH010000508.1:0-10429 GCA_035710445.1 Chthoniobacterales bacterium | reverse complement strand
CTCTTGCTCTTGAGCCGGTTGACAATCGGCCGGCTCATTTATGGCCTTGGCGGAAATCCGGAAGCTGCAAAGCGCATGGGTTGCAATGTGGCGGGAATGCGCTGTTTCGTATACGGGTATTCGGGGTTGACGGGCGCGGTTGCCGGCATCGTCCAGGCGCATCGCGTGGAGGAGGTTGTGCCCAGCGCGCTGATGGGACGGGAGCTGGATGTGCTTGCCGCTGTCGTATTAGGTGGTGCGAGTCTTTCCGGCGGTGTCGGAACGGTCAGTGGTACGATCCTCGGTATTGTTTTGCTCGCGGTGCTCCAGAATGGCCTTACCCTGGTTGGTGTATCCTCCTACTCGTTCGGACTCGTCACCGGCCTAGTGATTCTCGTCAGCGTAAGCGCTACCGCCTACGCCGCCAAGCGCCAGCAAAAGAGGAGCCTTCGCCATGCCATCTGACACTGCCGCCGGCTCCGCGACCGTCTCCAAGCCGCGGTTGGCCGCTGTTTTGCCACGGGATCCGACGATTACACTGCTCGGCGTTCTGATTGTTGTCGCAGTAATCATCTTTAGCCTTCTTGCGCCCAGCCGCTTTCTTTCGGGCGATACCGTGCGCGCGATGGCTTTCCAAATGCCCGAGCTCGGGATCTTGTCGCTGGCGATGATGGTGCCGCTGATGAGTGGGGGACTTAATCTCGCCATTATCGCGACCGCTAATCTCTCGGCGCTGGTGATGGCGGGTATTCTGACCCATCTGATCCAGCCGTCGAGCCCGCCGATCGCCGTGACCGAAGCAATCCTGATTGCCCTTCTCGCCGGTATGGGGACGTCGCTAGTAATCGGATTTTTGACCGGAATAGTCGTCGCTTTCTTTGGTGTTCACCCAATTCTGGTAACGCTCGGCACGATGACCCTGATCAAAGGTATTTCGGTCCTGACGACCAGTGGCACGGTGGTCGGCGGATTTCCTCCGGCCATCCTGTTCCTGGGTAATGGGATGCTGTTCGGAATTCCGGCGTCACTGATCGTCTTCGTCGTTTGCGCGGGTATCGTTGGTGTGATCTTGACCCATGCTCCGTTTGGGGTCTCGGTCCGGCTTCTCGGCTCGAATGAACGAGCCACACGCTACTCGGGGGTGCCGACAGAGTGGGTACTAGTCGGGGTGTACGTATTTTCCAGTCTGCTTTGCTGGGTAGCTGCCCTGGTGATGATGGCTCGATTCAATTCTGCGAGCGCGGGCTATGCTGAGTCATACCTCCTCGTTACGATTCTCGCCGCCGTGTTGGGCGGAGTTGATCCCTTTGGCGGCTTCGGCCGGGTTTTGGGTCTTTTGCTTTCGCTGGTCCTGCTTCAGGTCATCTCCACGGGTTTTAATCTGCTAGGCTTCAGTCCCTACCTCACAGCAGCCATCTGGGGAGCCACGATGATTCTCGCTATTCTGATCGCGCTCGTGCGCGACCAGTGGCTGGCCCGACTTTGGCTGGGTCGAAAAACACGATAGCCGCCCGATTGTATCTATGTCCACGATGAAGCGAGTCGCCGAACGCGCCGGAGTATCGATCGCGACCGTATCGAGGGTTATCAATCGAAACGGCTATGTCGCGCCGTATCTTCAGGAGAAGGTCTTGCGGGCGATGGAATCCTTACACTACCAACCAAGCGCATTGGCTCGCGGCCTTCGACGCCGGGAGACGCAGACTGTCGGGGTGCTGGTTCCTCAACTCGCGCAACCTTTTTTCAGCTCGCTTGCTTATGTGATCGAAAGGACGCTGTTTGCACGGCAGTATCGCGCTTTCTTATGTAGTGCTGAAGAAGATCTGGAGAAGGAGTCGGCTTACATCGAGATGCTTTTACGCCAACGAGCCGATGGCATCATTCTGGTTCCGACCGGGCATAGCTTGGCCAACATCGAACGCTTGCTACGAATCAAAGTTCCGATTGTGTTGGTCGATCGGGATCTGCCGGGACTCAATGTTGATCGTATTCTGAGTAACAATTTCGGGGGTGCCTACCAAATTTGCCGGCATCTGATCGAACTAGGTCATGATCGGATCGGCGTCATTGGCGCTCCACAGTATAGCGGGTCGATGGCTCGGCGACTTGCCGGCGTTAAGAAGGCACTGGGCGAAGCGGGGATCGAACTGAGGGACGAACTGACAGTTATAGGCGCAAACGAACAATTTGAATTGGGCTTCACGGCGACACAGCGACTTTTACGACTGCCCAGACCGCCAACGGCAGTGATTGCCCTAACCGATGTCATCGGCGTCGGTGCTTTGCATGCTGCGTGGAAAGCTGGCTTGACGCTGCCTCGTGATTTGTCCGTAACCGGATTTGATGATGTTTCCTTAGCTTCGTACACTTTGCCAGAGCTTACCACCATCGCTCAGCCAGTCACGGAGATGGGGGAGCAAGCCGTTCAACGTTTACTTGAGCGTATCCGCAATCCTGAACTCGATGGGCGGCGCACCGTGTTGCCTACCCGACTGGTTGTTCGGAGTTCAACCACTGAGCCCGCGCGCGCCAGGCAGAGCAGACGTACCGCACCGTTGATGGCGGGATAACTAAGCGATTCTCATTGACAGACCGGTGATTATCGTGCCGAAATAAGATAGTCGTTTGCTCAATCAAGTGGCTATCCCCCCTCACTTGCAAGCTGATTCCGTTTGCCAAGCAACGCCGGCTTGCGGTGCTAACCATCGTAGTAAGTAACCATGAAATACACAATTAGAGAAATCTGTTTGCTCGGCGCCATACTGATGTTGGGTGGCGCCGGTGCGGGACAGGCGCAACAATCCAAAAAACCGGTTATTGGACTGGTTATGAAGTCATTGGCTAACGAGTTCTTTAAAGACATGGAGGAAGGGGCGGTGAAGCACGTCCAGGAGCGCGGCGACCTGACCCTGGTTCCGGTAGGGATGCACTCGGAGACCGATATCGATACCCAAATCAGCGCCGTCGAAAACTTCATCACCCAGAAGGTGGATGCGATTGTGATTGCCCCGGCCGATTCGCGGGCGTTGGTGCCTCCCCTGGCGCGGGCGATCAAGGCCGGCATCATCGTCATCAATATCGATGTAGCGCTTGATGAGGCGGCTAAGAAACAGGCGGGAGTTGATCTGGCGTTCGTCGGTCCTGACAACCGAGCCGGAGCCAAGCTGTCGGGCGATGTGTTGGCGAAAGCACTGGGCCCTGGAGGGAAAGTGGTGATTATCGAAGGTAATCCAGGTGCCGATAACGCCCAGCAGCGTAAGCGCGGTTTCGATGACGCAGTCAAAGAAGGAAAGCTTGATTTGGTCGACTCCCGGACCGCCCACTGGGAAACAGAGGAAGCCAATAGCGTCTTCAGCAACCTACTAACCGCCCATCCCGACGTGCAGGGTGTGATGGCGGCCAACGACTCGATGGCACTTGGCGTCGTCAAGGCAATCGATGCAGCCGGAAAATCTGGTAAAATCAAGGTTGTCGGTTTTGATAACATTGCCGCGGTCCAGCCACTGCTCAAGGATGGTAAGTTGATTGCGACCATTGACCAGTTCGGTAGCAAAATGGCGGCTAATGGTATCGATTACGCAATGAAAGCGTTAAAGGGCGAAAAACTCGAGGGATGGATTAAGACTCCGATCAAGCTCGTGACAGCGAGTGGATACGAAGCTGGAGAACAGAAGTAAACCCAAGCGGTCAACAAACCGTGCGATCGCTCTCAAGCTCGCGGGGTTGCGGCTAGCGGATCCGATAGGGGCCGACTCCCGACCAGGCGCTTCCCCGCGGTTTGACTTACGATTATGACCTCAAACCGAGGGGCGGCATAGTCCCGTCGGGCGACTCGCGGCGGAACGACGGCGCCCGCCAGGCCGCCTGAACGGACGATCAGAGCTCATCTCCGCCGAGGCGAAGTAAGTCTGTCGCGGCGAAGCTTCACGGCTCGATCGTTGCCAACGGAAATTGATTGCCTCATGCCGGTTAATTCCAAGCCTGACAGGCCGCTACTCGAACTCAAGGGGCTGACAAAGCAGTTTCCCGGTGTCATTGCACTTAATGGGGTCGATCTTTCCCTGGCACCGGGCGAGATCCACGCGTTGGTGGGCGAGAACGGCGCCGGCAAATCGACCCTCATCAAGCTCCTTTGCGGGAGCTACGTCCCGGATGCGGGCGAGATGTGGTTTGATGGCGCGCCGTACCGTCCGGGATCGCCGCTGGACGCCCTCAAAGCAGGTATTCGGGTGGTGTATCAGGAATTCAATCTGCTGCCCTATCTTTCGGTGGCCGAGAATCTGCTTTTCGATCGTCTGCCTCGACGTTACGGGCTATTGGTCGACTACCGGAAACTCCACGAGCGAGCTAAGGTGTTACTCGAGCGAGTTGGTCTCGATGTCGATCCTCAGACTCCAGTTGAGCATCTCGGCATCGCCCAGCGTCAGCTCCTCGAAATTGGCAAGGCGCTGTCGTTTGCCAGCCGCTTGCTGATTCTCGATGAACCGACGGCGACCCTTACGCCGCGCGAAATCGGACGGCTTTTCGAGATTATCCGTGACGTGCGCGCTTCCGGTGTGACAGTCATTTACGTTTCTCATCACCTCAATGAAATCTTCGATCTCTGCGACGCGGTTACCGTCTTGCGGAACGGACGGCGAATTGTGTCCCTGCCCGTCACGAGAACGAGCCCGCCAGAAATCGTCCACCTTATGGTCGGCCACGAGTTAGAGGTGGCGCTCGCAACTCGTCGATCGGCGGCCGAGCCGCCTCCCGGGCCGGCCGCAATCCGAGTTCAAGATCTGCGTTTCCGCGGCAACCCGCATGGGATCTCCTTTGCGTTGCGCTATGGTGAAATCGTGGGTTTGGCCGGTCTGGTGGGGTCCGGCCGAACCGAGACGCTTCGCGCGATTTTTGGCGCAGACTCGTGTGATGGCGGAGAAATTTACCGGCAAGGACGGCGAGTCTATTTCGATACTCCCAGAGATGCCGTCGAGCACGGGGTTTGCCTTTTGACCGAGAACCGTAAGGAAGAGGGACTTGTGCTTCCGATGCCGGTGCGCGTCAACGTTACGCTAACGGATCTTTCACGAATTTCGCAACGCGGAGTACTCAATGCATCAAAGGAAAAGACCTTTACTCAGAATTGGGTTGCAGAACTCGATATGCGAATCGCCTCTCTGGAGCAGGCAGCGCTCAACTTATCCGGCGGAAATCAGCAGAAGCTGGTGATGGCCAAGTGGCTCTTTCGCGATGCCGAAGTGTTGATGTTGGATGAGCCAACCCGTGGCATTGACGTTGGAGCAAAGGCGGAGATTCAAGATCTGCTTCGCCGGTTGGCCGCTGCCGGCAAGGCAATTCTCGTTGTGTCTTCGGAAATGCCCGAACTAGTGGCGCTTTGCGACCGCATCCTGGTACTTTGGCGTGGCCGGCTCGCCGGCGAGGTCCCCCGCGATGACGCGACCGAAGCGAGAATCTTATCCTTGGCGTGCGGTGAATCGATGAGCGCTGGGCCTTCCTTTGGCAATACCAACCGAGGGCGCTCAGATGCTTGAAGAAGATCGGCGGAGCGAGCCTAAACCGGCTGAAGCTTCGGTTGATGCTCTCGGCACCGCCGAAACTCGCTCGGCCCGATTTACGTTAGTGCAGCGCGTGTTACGCGAGGCGGGCATTGGGATTGCCCTGCTTCTGATGATCCTTATTTTTGCCGGTCTGGCACCACACTTCACCGACGAATCAAATATCACCAATATCCTGACGCAGGTGACGATCAATCTGATCATGGCGACGGGCATGACCTTTGTGATCCTGATCGGTGGCATCGACCTCTCGGTTGGCTCGGTACTGGCGCTCGCCGCAATGGTGGCTGGACTTGTGCTGAAAAACGAGGCCCTGCCAGTTCCCGCCGCGATCGCGCTTGCCGTGTTGACGAGCGTCGCCGCCGGCATGGCCTGCGGTTTCGTGAATGGTTTCATCGCGAGTTTTTGGAGCGTTCCTTCCTTTATTGTGACTCTGGGCATGCTGAACGTCGCTCGGGGAGCGGCTCTAGAGGTGACCAACGCCCGCACGCTGTTCGAATTTCCCAATCAGTTTAACTCTTTTGGCACCGCGACCTTGTTAGGCGTGCCGGCAATTTTCATTGTCGCACTAATTTTCGTTGTTCTCGGTTGGGCAGTCTTGACCCGGACTGTCTTCGGTCGCCTGATTTATGCTATCGGTAACAATGAGGAGGCCGTCCGCCTTTCCGGGCACAATACGTTTTTCTATAAGGTCGCAGTATTCGTCATTTCCGGGCTTACCGTCGGAGTCGGCGCAATCGTTTATATGGCACGGCTCACCATCGCCAGCCCAATCCTGGGCAGCGGTTTCGAACTTAACGCGATCGCCGCGGTGATCATCGGCGGCACCAGCCTCAACGGCGGCCGCGGATCGCTCATCGGCACCTTTTTGGGGGCCTGCCTGATTGGTGTGCTCGCCGACGGCCTAATCCTTATGGGGGTCGGCGATTTTGTGCGGCAGATGATCACCGGCGGTGTGATCATTCTCGCCGTCATCGTCGATTCCTATCGAGCAAAATTCGCTGAGAGAACGCGCTAGACAGCGGGGGATGGAAGGGGGGAAGAACGGAAGGTTGGACGATTGGAAGCATGGAAGGGTGGAAGATTGGAAGGGGCGACTGTCCCCCATGCTTTTATGCTGCAAAGCCAGCCAGAAATGGCAGTCGCGATTGCGTTACGGGTTCATGGAGTGATGCATGGCCATTGTATTTAGATCTGCTATCTGCTATTTGCGATTTGCTATTCTTTTTTCTCTCGTCCTCCCATGCCTGCAATTGCTCAATCCGTTTCCTGGTGGTGTTTCGTTCCGGAAAAGCTGACCCCGAAAGAGTTCGTTCGAGCGGCTGCTGATGCTGGTTACCTGGCGGTGGATCTAGTGCCAAGCGAGTATTTCTCATTGGTGGCGGATCACGGCCTTCAGATTGCCGCCATCGCTGGTCACGAATCATTGCCGGTCGGACTCAACCGCAGGGATCAACATGCTCGCATCAAAAAAGAAATCGAGGCGAAACTTGCTGATCTGGTTCGCTACCGGATTCCGAACTTGATCTGTTTTGCCGGCAATCGAAACGGTCTGGGAGACAGCGAGGGCATAGATATCACCGCGGAGGGGTTGGCAGGGCTAGCTCCGTTGGCTGAACGAGAAGGGTTTAACCTGATTTTGGAGCTGCTCAATAGCAAGGTCGATCATCCCGATTATCAGGCGGATCACACTGAGTGGGGCGTTTCGGTATGCCGGAAGGTGAACTCGCCGCGAGTGAAACTCCTCTACGATATCTATCACATGCAGATCATGGAGGGAGATATTATTCGCACGATCGAATCAAACTATCCCTGGATTGCCCACTACCATACTGCGGGCAATCCCGGCCGAAACGACTTGGACGACGAGCAAGAGCTTAATTACTCCGCCATATTGCGAGCGATTAAAGGGACTGGTTATGCCGGATACATCGCTCATGAATTCGTTCCCAAAGCGGATGCAACCACCGCGTTGCTGCGTAGCTTCAAACAATGTGCATCCATTCTGGAATAAATTGCATCTGTACGGGTCTCTATGCTGATGCCTTGCCCCGTGCGATTCATTTTTGATCTTATGTTGCGCGTCCTTCTTTTTGCCGCCCTGAGCTGTTCGCTTTTTTGCCAGACGAGTGCCGGACGCGAGCCCGATGCAGCACAGACCATTCAGGAACTGGAAGTCGGCATTCAGAATAAGGCGCCCTCTACTTACTTCGCGCTAGCGACCGAGTTATTCCGTAGTGGGCAAAAGGACGACGCAGCATTCTGGTATTATGTGGGCCAGCTTCGGTATCGGTTCTTGGTTTTGGCCAAAGCCAAGGCGGCCGAACCTTCGGACGAACAAGCACACTTTTGGTTGTTATCGGAAAGTGTGGGACAATCGATCTACGAAAAAGCGGACCGACGGTCCACAGCGCTTGTACAAGCGCTTGATCGGGCGCTCGCCTGGGATCTCGAACAGCCGAACGGCTATACCTCCAAAAGCGCGTTCAGTGCAGAACACGCCAGGGCTAGACAGGAAATGTTGGCTCTGCGCGAACGGATCAAGACGGATCCAAACGGACTGAAACGACCGCTCCCAGCCGGCCGCGGCCTCATCTCCTGGTAGCGAACCGCGAACGGACACGAAGTATTGAACCGCGAATGGACGCGAATAAAGAGCGTTTTTGGTCCATGTGCGGCTAAGAATATGGAGGGGTAGCGTCGAAGGTCGAACCACGAATGGACACGGAGGATTAAACCGCTAATAGATCCTCCTTCGCTCTACGAGCTACGGCAGGATCGGCTGCGAATAGGCACGAATAAAGGATCCGATTCTGGACGCCTCAAGTTCAGTTCCCTTTTTCCCTGTCGCATTCGGCTGGTAATGCGAATCGATTTCTTGAGGTTTTCTCTTGCAATCGAAATATTATAACATCATTATTTTCTATATTTTTGTGTATTATTGGCGTGAGCAATTTGATCTTGGGTACGGAAGTCTATTCACTGGTGAGCGCCGCCTTGGAGGTGTTGAAGAGGCTCGGACCCGGATCCCACGGGAAGCCTTACGAGAACGCTTTGGTGGTGGAGATCACTTTGCGCGGAATGTCTTGTCAGCAACAGAGATGCTTCGACGTCGTCTACAAAGGGACTAAAGTCGGTGAGTATATTCCGGATCTGATCGCAAACGATGCGATAATCATTGAGCCGAAAGTTATCGATAAAATCTCCGATCACGAAAGAGGCCGGATGATCAACTATCTGAGAATAACTGGATTGCCGGTCGGACTCATTCTCAATTTCCAGCAGAGCGAAATTGGAATGGGAAAGGATTGTCCTGACCGATGGGCAACCACGAATCGCGACCTCACTCGAATAGTCCTCTTGATTCGTGTCTATTCGCGGTTTAGTCTTCCGCGTCCATTCGTGTTTATCATCGAATTTGTGGTTCCTTTGGCTAGGCCAAGGCGACATTGTCTTCGGCCAATTTGCGGTTGATCGTTGCCCAGAGATCGCCGCGCACGGTCATCCAATCTTCAAATCGATCCGTCCAGATGCGGATTTCGAAACTGAGCGTTGTCGAAGTCATGGTGACGACGAATGCCTGTGGCGGCGGAGTAGCGGCGACGCCTGGCGTCTCGCTTGCGGCTTGTCTAAGCAACTCGGCGACGCGGTTTTGATCAGCGGTTCGTGGTACGCTGATTTGAATCACGATCGCGCGTTGCCGGTCAGAAAAGGTCCAGTTAGTCACTTGACCCGAAATGAGCTGCCCGTTCGGGATAATCACTTCAGAGCCATCCTGGGTGCGAATAACGCTGGCTCGGATACCGATTTTTTCCACCGTTCCGGTTGCGTCTCCGACCTGAACAACGTCTCCAACCTTGATCGGCCGCTCAAATAGTAAGATCAGACCCGATACGAAATTGTTGATCACATTCTGCAGACCAAACCCGACGCCAACACTGAACGCTCCGGCCAGGATTGTGAACTTTGTCATGTCGACCCCGAGCGCGGCCAACGCGAAGAAAAATCCTAAGAGCAAGATGGTATAGTGAAGCACGGCCGAAATCGCGTAAGGAAGGCCGCGCGACAATTTGAGGCGCTCGTAGACGTCCTCTTCGAACAGGAAGCGAAGAAACCTTGATAGAATAAACGAGAACCAAATGACGAGCGCGCAAGCGACAATCTGCCCTAGTGTCAACCGGAAAGAGCCAAAGACCAGGGTGCCACCGAGCACATCGTTCGCCACCGCCAACAACGGCCCAGCCAGCTGAAATTTTCTGAGGACCAAGAACAGCCAGAGAAGGAATATCACGAATTCGATTACACGCATGATGCGCCGATGGAGTAACCCTCGATGTTTTCTAACCGCGGCTAAATAGGTCAAAGGCCTGACCCCAAGCGCGATCACTACCAATCCTTCGAGCATTCGTACAGCGGCGTATCCGATGAGTCCCAGGTAGGCTCCGGCCAAGACACCGCTACCCAACAGGAAGGACAAACTGACGTTGCCGAGGCAATTTCCGACCAAAGCGGCGATGAGCAGGATGAGGCTGATGCGTGCGACCCAGGGTAGGAACCGGCTGCTGCGTTTCCCAGGCTGCAACCACGGAGGCAGCGCCGGTTGTCCGAGATCACCAACAACCGCAGGCCGCATCATCCGAAGACGCCAGCCGACAAAGGAGATGCCGATCAGCATTTCCAGTGTGAACAATCCGCGATTTATCAATGGAAAGCCGAACAGTATTAACCGAGTCAGATCGAGAACGAAGAGCACAACCAGTGCGTTGAGAAAAAGATAGAGTCTTCGATCAATCAGTCGCCGGAGCAACACTACTGTGGGTATAAGTCCAGCCAGTGCGACAATCGCCCGAAGTAACCGGGGAGCCTCGAGATAAATGAACGGTGCAAATAAC
>DASTDH010000507.1:0-23086 GCA_035710445.1 Chthoniobacterales bacterium | reverse complement strand
GAAAACAGCGGCATCCGATCCCGGAGGCACCACCGTTCCGGCCCGCACGGTGTGGTCGTACTGGCGATATATCCAGTTCTTGGACGCGACGGTCGGGTCGCTTAACAGGTGAAGCAAGCTCGTGCGCGGATCAGCCTCGGGAATTTCCTCGAGACACAGCAAAGGGGGAGGCGGTGGCGCAACCGCTTCACGTCGATAAATCGGCGCTTCTTCGGCTAGTTCCTTTGCCGGAATTTCTACTTCGATCTTTCCATGATCCAATACTCTCATCATGCCGTCAGCCGTAACCGCACCGGCCTCGGCGTAGGGCAAATCCCACTTCTCGAAGATCTCTTTGACTCGGTTCTCGTGACCACGTCGGACGATGATCAGCATGCGTTCTTGCGATTCGCTCAGCAGGACCTCGTACGGAGTCATTCCGGGTTCGCGCTTGGGGATATGAGCCAGATCAATTTCGACTCCAGTACCCCCGCGGCTGGCCGTCTCGCAGGTTGAACAAGTCAAGCCGGCCGCCCCCATATCCTGGATGCCTGCGACGGC
Organism: Chthoniobacterales bacterium; assembly: GCA_035710445.1. GTDB lineage: Bacteria > Verrucomicrobiota > Verrucomicrobiia > Chthoniobacterales > JAFAMB01 > DASTDH01. The sequence goes on along the minus strand of DASTDH010000507.1, from coordinate 22,546 downwards.
TCCGCTTGCCAGTAACTCCAAACATGCTTCGAGTAGTAGTTTGCCTTTGAATGGGTCCCCCACCTGCACAGCGGGCCGATCTTTCTTGGATTCGTCGGTCAGATCGCGCGAAGCAAACGAAGCACCGGCTAAACCGTCCCGACCAGTCTCGGATCCTACGTAGAAAACAGGATTGCCGACTCCAGCGGCTGCTCCGCGTGCGATCTGATCGTGCCGCAATACTCCTAAACAGAAGACATTGACCAGTGGATTTCCGTTGTACGACTCGTCAAACGTAACTTCGCCTCCGATAGTGGGTACCCCGATGCAGTTGCCGTAATGAGCGATGCCGGCTACCACCCCTCGAAACAAACGCCGATTCTGGCCGGCTATAGCTGACTTCCCGGTAATCGGTCCAAAACGAAGAGAGTTCATCAGAAAAACTGGGCGGGCGCCCATCGTAAAAATGTCGCGGATAATCCCACCCACGCCGGTCGCAGCGCCCTGAAATGGTTCAACTGCGCTCGGATGGTTGTGACTTTCCATTTTGAAGGCGATCGCCCACCCGTCACCGATATCGATAACGCCGGCATTCTCTTCGCCCGCCTTCACCAGAATGCCTGGTCCGGTCGTGGGAAACTTCTTGAGCTCGATCTTGGTGTTTTTGTATGAGCAATGCTCACTCCACATCACCGAGAAAACGCCAAGCTCCGTGATGTTCGGGTCCCGTCCCAAAATGGACTTGATGCGCAAATACTCCTCGTCAGTGAGACCGTGAGTATGGATAAGATCAGGCGAAATCGCACCAGTCATGCTGAAGTAATCAAAACAGATCCGAACATTGACCGAAGCAGAGGCAAACCGTCCTCACTACCTAGCCGGGCATCCCAAGCACGATCCGGATGCGGCATCATTCCGACAACATTGCGTTCCCGATTGCAGATTCCAGCGATGTTGCGAAGACTGCCGTTGGGGTTTCCGGCCGGAGTCGGATCACCGCTGGAGTCAACATAACGGAATACAACTTGGTCGTTATTATCGAGATCGTTCAGCGTACCTTCATCGGCAATATAGGCCCCCTCACCATGCGCAACCGGCAAACGTAACTTCTGCCCGCGCTCCAGCATCCGGGTACAGGGCGCTTCGTTCGTTTCTACCCGTATCCAAACGGGCTGACAAACGAAGAGCAAGGATTGATTCCGAATCAGCGCTCCCGGCAATAGACCAGCTTCACACAATATCTGGAATCCATTACAGATACCAAGAATCGGCAAACCGTCTTGAGCGGCCGCCACCACCGCGCGCATGATCGGCGAAAAACGAGCGATCGCCCCGCATCGCAAATAATCGCCATAGGAAAATCCTCCAGGTAAAACGATCCCATCGTAGCCGGCGACCGAGGTCGCCTTATGCCAAAGGTAATCTGCTTCGAACTCCAATCCAGCGGTTAACGCTCGAAGACAATCCTGGTCGCAATTGGATCCCGGAAATTGGACCACGCCGATCTTCATTTGTGCGTCATTTCACCCGAACCAGGCAGGCAAATTTCATAGTCTTCTACCACCGGATTAGAAAGCAAATCCTGGCAAATTTGCTCAAGCTTGCTGCGATCGGGCAAAATATCAGCTTCAATCTCCACGACTTTGCCGACACGTACCGGACCAATCCCGTCCAACCCAAGCTCCCGAATGGCGTTTCGAACCGCAACGCCTTGCGGGTCGAGCACTGTTTTCTTAGGCATCACAATCACCTGCAGCTTCATGAAGAGAGGGGCACAATCGAGGGAGGAAGAGTTCGCGTAAAGGAAAATTTGCACGGCCTTGATCGGACCCAACACAAGAAATAATTGCGTGCACAAACATTCTCGAAAGAGACGCATCCCGGTGTACAGCTCATCCAATGCTGGACAGCCGGACCTCAGTTGATAAAGTTCATCGAATATGCGCATTTTGCGGAAATGGCTCACGTTGAGCGCAATCGCACTGTTTCCCATCACTTCCGGCTGGACCCAGCAGGATACCGGAAAGACCACTGCCACGGCTCAACCGCTTACCTCGGAGGAGATGAAACAGGCGGTAACCGTCGACGCTATCACCGTGCCTACGCCGGGAGAATTTTTCAAGGCGATCGACAAAGGAGGCAAGCCCAACTGGTCTTCGCAGTTTCGACCCCCTACCCAAATCGACGGCACCAGCCGGGCACAGATGGCACTGAATCTAGGCACCCTCATTGCTGACGGCTACATTGCGGTTGAAGCCCAAGATGGGCAGCAGGTGAAGAACATTGGCCGAGATGTCTTAACACTGGCGAAAAAACTGAGCGTGTCGGACAGTGTCATTGCGCGCGGCAAAAGCATCAGCCAATTCGCAGAGAGCGGGGCCTGGGATCAGCTGAATGAAGAGCTTGAGGCTACGCAAAACGAAGTGAAAAAAGCGCTCGAAGAAAATCGGGATACCGATCTAATCACGTTGGTCAGCATCGGCGGTTGGATCCGCGGCACCCAGGTTGTTACCGGATTGTTGGTACAGACGTATAGCCCGGAGGTTGCCAAATTGTTGCGCCAGCCCGATCTGGTCGGCTACTTGCGCGCCAAGCTCGATCAATTGCCTCAACGAATCCGCCAAGACAAATTGGTCGTCCAAGTGAACGGAGAGCTACAGACCATGGCGAAACTGGTTTCTTTTTCGCCCGACCACGTGCCAACGCCGGAAGAGGTGAAAACCCTCAATCAAACGGCCGCTACCCTCACAAAAGAAATATCCACCGGAAAATGAAATTTTTGCTTTCCTCTTTCGGGTGGTTGTGGCTGGCTTCTACTCCGCTGATCGCGACAGAGAGCGCTGACGACGAAGTGGCCATGCGCAGCGATGTTCTGGATCTCGCAGGCGCTTTCCAGAACGACGGTTTCAAAATCCGAGACGGCGTCTGGTATGCCAAAACCTCGAAGGACCACCCAGCAACCATCGAAGTGAATCTTTACAGCGGTAACGCCTATTGGTTTTCGGCTGCCGGTCCGAAATCGGCTACCGGTCTCAAAATCACGATTTACGATTATGCCGGCCATCCGGTCTCATCCGAGCCATATGTTTCGGAAAACAAGGCCGCTTCGGGATTTAGCCCAGATGCGAGCGGGCTGTATTACGTGAGAGTCTCTTCAGCCGACTCGCGACCAACAAGCTTTTGCTTGATCTACTCCTATAAATAGAATTTTGGCGTATTTGAATGGCCACGGAAGAACCGCAGATCAGAGAAAAGACGTCCGGACCCTCGGTAAAGCAATTTTCAGTCTTTCTCTTGAATAGGGTTGGAGCCCTGCTTGAGATCGTTCGAATGTTGAATGAGAGCGATGTGCATGTCTTGGCGTTGAATTCTCAGGACTCAACCGATTCCGCATTGCTCCGACTGGTGGTCAGCGATCCGGACGCGGTGGAAAACATTTTTGACCTCAACGAGATCGCCTACAGCATTTCTGATATCTTAGTGGTTGAGATGCGGGAAGTGGCCGTAGATCTCCGAAAACTGCTGCAGTGCCTTCTGATGGCGGAGGTCAATATCCAGGTTTGTTACCCGCTGCTTCTTCGACCGCACGGCCGATCCGCGCTGGCATTACACCTGGATGACGCGGATTGTGGTTGGTCCGTTCTAGCCGGCGAAGGATTCACGATTTTGAATCAGACAGATCTTTCCCGGTAAATACGTTTCTGACCCCGGCTCAAATCGCGATAACGGCAAGGCGATTGCGTTTGTGGACCTGCGTGAATTAGTTGCTCCGGTCCAATCTTTAGGGTTGAACGACGCCAACTGCTTCCGGAGACAGTTGCCGCTGAAGATCGCGAGCGCCTATAGTGTGAGCACTACTCCCTAAGTGTGCTTGGGGAGACTGACATGTTTGCCTTCGTCGAGCACCTTACCCGTACCGGCGGCGGGCTCGATTTGCTATCTGCTATCTGCGATTTGCGATTTCTCATGCGCTATCCGGCGAGAGCCGGATAGCGCTACGCCGAGTTCTGCCGGTAGTACGGGAACTGAACAATTTGACTGTCTTTACTCAATTCGTTGTCCGGCTCTAGATCAGTGAACCCGATCCCCAAGCGGTGATCGCGATACAACGTAATCGCAACATTCCGATTTACCCGGACACATTGCTTGATAGCTTCCGGCTCCTTCTCGCAGAAAAGCACCGTCTTCCAGGAAAAGATATGTTTGGGTTTGTGGAAATCGCTGTTGGCAACGAACGGCAAGCGCTTCAACCCGATTGGATTGAAGATGTCATCTCGATTGGCCACTTCCCAAGCGTCCAGTAATGGAGCGTATTGGTCGATATGTTCCCAAAAATAAAGGGTATTCTTGCCCCAATGGGTTTTGAACTCATGCGGATGCGAAGCGATCGCCAGCGCACCTTGGGCATGAATCTCGGCAATCGTCTGGGTGATTGGCAGGCTGGGACTTATTGGCTTTTTGAGATCGACCGCCAGGAGATGCGCCGAGCTTCTCCGGGTGAGACCGTCTTTGTTGAACTCCAGTCCGCCCAAAAGAATCAATCGATACTTCTCTAAGGCTCGCTTCTTCTCCTTCTCGATCGTCTCAAAATAATCCTCGACCTGGTCCAACGTCAGCACGAGCCCGGTCAGATTGGTCATTCTGCCGATCACTTTGCTGTGATCACAAATGTGATCCGTTATGCAAAGAACATCGAACCCGCGCTGTCCATAAAAGTCCACCAGCTCAGGAATCGTCAGTTTTCCGTCCGAGAAAACGGAATGAGAATGGAAGTCGCAGAGAAGGATCGAAGGCGACTTTACCCCAAGATTGACTGGAACGGGCTCCTTCGGAGCAATCGCTCGGCGAGGTGGGACAGCCTCCGACACCGCCAAGTCGAGGATGAATCGAGCTATCTGCAATGAAGCGTCCGGTTTACTCAGTCGAGAGATGTTGTCGACCCATCGATTCAACTCCGCCTCCCCATTGGCAAATGCGTCTTCCAGGGCTTCGACGATCGAATCAGGATCGGGTGCCAAACGCCCGCAATCATTCTCCACGATCAGCCGGGCATTTCCTTCCTCCTGCCCGGGAACAACTTGGCTAATAATGACCGGGGTTCGGGCGGCGATTGCTTCCTGCACCGTTGCGCCGCCGGCTTTCGTAATAATAACGTGATGACTGGTCAGAAGTTCCGGCATCTTGGTAGTCCAGCCGAGGATTTCCACCGGATGCACCGGCGATTTCACTTCTGCCTCAATTTCGCGACGCAGGCTAACGTCCCGGCCAACCGTCACCGTGAGGCGAATATCGGGGCGGCGGGATAGCCGGCGAACCAGAGCCGGAGCCTCTTTCTTCCCGGAGTTGATCATATACAAAACCCGGCGAGGTCCGGTATCGGCGCTGTCATAACGGCGGTCGGTCATCTCGGCGAACCGATGAGTCACCGGAAAGCCAAAAATTCGAATCCGGTCATCGATTATCCCCCCGGCGCGCAGCACGGCGGCAGTGTCTTCATTCGCCACAATGAAATAATCGCTGGCACATCGGTACCAAACCGAATTTACAGTGATTGAGTCAGTTACGACCGTGATCTGCGAAAATGGGCGAGGTTCGCCTTCCGGGTAGACCTCATCGATAACGTAGTTGTAAAGCGGATAGGTCGATACGATCGCGTCGGGCTCTATCTGGCTGAGCAGGTCGGTCATGGAGCGTTTCATCTTGGCCAGCATGACCATATTCGATTCTACGAACTGGGTGCCGTCGATCACGTTATAGATTTTGCCCCAGACTCTGGGCGTACGGTTGATCGCTGCGATATACGCTTTGCGAAGGAATTCATTCAGTTTGCCGTAACAGCGGTCGAACAAATCCACCACTTGAACATTCACCTCGTCTGGGGCCACCAACTCCAATGCATCGCGGATGTTTCGGGCCGCGGTGTTATGTCCCTCCCCAAATCCTGCGGTGAAGATCAAAATTTTTTTCATCAAAAACCAAAAAAGATGTTAAGCCGTTTGTACTTCGCGGGCAGAATTTGCTTACATAGGCTAATGAGCCGGTGAGGTTACCGGAACGAATGCTTTCCTGCCAGTGATTTTAGAACAGAGCGGATCGACGCGAAATGCCAAAAATTTGTACGTGAAGAGGAGTTAAGTTTGTATTGTCCAAATTTGCGGAAGATCCAATCCCATTACTCGGCCCGATGGGTACCGCTATTGCTCCTATATATCCTCGCCACTTCATTTGCTCCAGCTGCAGATCCGGACCAGGAGAAGCGGCTACGAGAACTCTTTTTGAAGAGCCGTCAGCAAATGGAAATCGTTCCAAGCCCGACGCCAACGCCCAAAGAGACCCCGGTGCCGGCTACGCCCGCGCACAAACGGTTTCGGCCGGCGGAGCCCGAAGAGCACTCGAAGGCTCCGGTCACTCCATCCCACACTCCAGTTCCACGCTCGAGCGCTCCGGTTGAGGTTACCGAGACACCCGCCCCGTCGACTCCAAGCCCAACCTTAACCCCGGAGCCGGAAGTGACCAAGCCTCCGGCCCAAGAGGAAACACCGGCGATGGTTGCAGCTCCCACCCCTAAGCCAAAAAAGCGACACGGCTGGTTTTTCTTCGGAAAGCGAGACGACGATGAAATCGTAGTCCAAAAATCCGGCGACGAAAGCGAGATGGCACCGGTCGGCGAGTATCGCGGTCGCTGGCATTACCTCACTCCTACCGTCCGCAAGGCGATTGACGATGCTCGGGTAGCCCGGAATCGATGGAAATATATCGTCGTCCACAATAGCGGGACCCGACAAGGAAACGCGCGAATCTTTGATTATTATCACCGCCACGTGCGCAAAATGCCGAACGGATTGGCCTACCATTTTGTCATCGGCAACGGCACATCCACGGGGAATGGCCAAATCGAAATCGGTAACCGATGGGTGAAACAATTGGCCGGCGGCCACGTCCACAGCGATTACTTGAACTATATCGGCATCGGCATTTGCCTGGTGGGCGACTTCAATCGCGATCTCCCCACCCACGCTCAATATGAAGCGCTGGACGAACTCATCCGATACCTACGGCAAAGAGTTGGAAAAGTGGATGGGCGTTATTCTATTGTTCTGGGCCACAAGGAAATAAACCCGAGACCGACTGACTGTCCCGGGAACCGTTTCCCGCTGCACTGGCTACATCGCACGTTTCCGAACTAATCAAATCATGTTGATCGGGCTTACAGGAGCCTCCGGCTTTCTCGGCCGAGAAATTACTCGCCAAGCCGTATCGCAGGGCTACCAGGTTGTCGCATATTCTCGAAGCCCAGACCAAGCACTGCCGGAAACGATTCGTACTGAGAGCTTCGGAGCTGAAATGACCGTCAGCAATCTGGACGCGGTTGTGCATTTGGCGGGAGAACCAATTTTGGGCCGTTGGACCAAAGCTCGGCGAGACCGGATCCTGCAGAGCAGAGTTCAAGGGACCCGCTGGGTGGTGGAAGCGCTGCATAACGCTCCGAATCGGCCACCCGTCATGATCTGCGCTTCAGGAGTAAACATCTATGGCGATCGAGGTGAAGAGGAACTGGTCGAAGAGTCCTCTGTCGCCAAGGCCGGTTTTCTCTGCCGCGTCGCCGCGGCCTGGGAATCAGAAGCGATGCGTGCGACTAGTTTCGGCGTTCGAGTCGTGACCGTTCGAATTGCGATGGTACTTGGCCGAAAGGGCGCACTCGCGCTGATGTTACCGCTTTTCTGGTTAGGATTAGGAGGCCGGCTTGGGTCGGGCAATCAGTGGATGCCCTGGATCCATGTCGGCGATGTCGCAAATCTGTTTCTGCACGCCGCACGCCAAGCATCAATTGTCGGGCCACTCAATGGGGTTTCGCCATTCCCAGTTCGAAACCGGGATTTTACCCGCATCCTTGGAAGCACTCTTCGGCGCCCCACCTTTCTTTCCGTTCCGGGCTTCGCACTGAAAGGAGTTCTGGCAGAGCAAGCTGCTTTGTTGCTTGATAGCGAACGTGCACTGCCCAAACGAGCGCTGGAAACCGGCTTCCGTTTTCGTTTCCCTTATTTGGAAGATGCCTTCCAGGACATATTGAGAAGTCGGTAAAGACGCATCCGTGGCCATGCGCGAAGTACGGCGGATCCGTCCCGTGATGGCAGGGCGTTCGCTCCGCGAGAGGTAGGGCGCGTCCGTCCCGGACATCCAAGACCGTTGGCGCGCTTACTAACGACTGCCGGATTTGAGCAGCTGTGAAGCTCCTTCCAATAACTTTTTCCCTGTTGGCCCAGCGGTCCGGAACGCAGCGCCCTGCCTCGCCCGATTCAGCGGTCGCGGCGCGACACACCCTAGCGGCCATCATTTTCGCGAAGCTTCGTTCCGTTCCTCGACTAACAGTCTTTCAAGAACCGCCTTCAGATTCTCCACTCCTCCACCTTGTTCCGCCGATATCGGCACAATGGTTTGGTGAGTCACTCTTTGCTGGAGCAATTGCAGATTTTCTTTGGCCCCGGGCAAATCCATCTTGTTCGGCACAACTATCCACGGTCTTTCCGACAATTTGGGATCATACAAGCTAAGTTCACGCCGTAGGGATCCCAAGTCGGCCAACGGAGTCCGGCCCTCACTTCCTGCGGCATCTAGTACGAAGATCAACAACTTACAACGGACGATGTGCCGAAGAAAATCGTGGCCAAGTCCGACGTTGCGATGAGCCCCATCGATCAACCCTGGGATGTCCGCGACGGTAGCGCGCACGTAACCTGGAAACTGAACGACTCCGACCATCGGGTTAAGAGTAGTGAATGGATACGGAGCAATCTTTGGATGAGCAGCCGAAATTTTGCTTAGAAGAGTCGATTTGCCTGCGTTCGGGTAGCCGACTAATCCGGCATCGGCTATCGTCCGCAGCTCGAATAAGAAGAATCCTTCTTCGCCGGTCTCTCCTTCGGTATACTGACGCGGGACACGGTTCCGCGAGCTCTTGAAGTGCGTGTTACCCTTTCCGCCGGCACCGCCGCGACAGAGAATGAATTCTTGATCCTTTTCGGTCAGATCAGCCACCAGTTGGCGGCCGGCTGGGTCGATCCGCACCTTGGCCGGCGCCGTCGGATTATCCTCCGGAGTGACCGCCTCGAGTTTCTGTGGAGGAATCCGATAAACCACCGTGCCGATTGGCACCTTGTAAATGGAGTCGGCACCCGCCTTTCCGTACATGTTTTTGCCGAGTCCATGTTCTCCCCGTTTGGCTCGCAAAATTGGTTGATAATAGAAATCAACCAGATTGTCTTTGTGAATATCGGTACGCAGCATGATATCTCCTCCTTTGCCGCCGTCTCCACCGTCGGGGCCACCTTTCGGAACAAATTTTTCTCGGCGAAAACTGACACAGCCATCCCCTCCATCTCCGGCTTTGGCTTGGATTCTAATCTGATCGACAAACATTCTTGAAATGCGGATTGCGGAAGGCGGATTGCGGATTGCGCAGGTCTCATTTCGAAATCCGCGTTTCTTACTGCCGGCTGGCTACCAATTCCTCGTAGAGGCTCTTCGTCTGTGCAGCGATCGCGCGCCAGCTGAACTTTTCGATGGCTCGTCGGCGTCCGGCCTGACCAAACTTTTGCCGTAACTGCGGATCGGCCATCAGGATGTTGATTTTCTCGGCCAAATCACGAGCGTACTGATCCGGATCGATCGGCTCAAAAGGGCTCTCTGCCATCTGCCGCAGCGGGACCAAAAAACCGGTTTCGCCGTCGACCACTACTTCCTTGATCCCTCCCACTGCGCTGGCGACTACCGGCGTTTCGCAAGCCATTGCTTCAAGATTGATAATTCCAAATGGTTCGTAGATCGACGGACAGCAAAAGACCGCCGCGTGCGCAAAGAATTGGAGCACCGCCCGTTTCGGAGCCATTTTCTCGACCCAAATGACATCGGGCCTGAATCGCTGAGCCTGTTCCACGGCTCGCTTCATCTCGGCGGCGATCTCCGGAGTATCCGGCGCACCGGCGCAGAGCACTACTTGGAACCCCGGCGCAAAATACCGAATCGCGTGCACCAGGTGTATGATCCCCTTCTGCCGCGCGATCCGGCCCACAAACAAAACGTAGGGTTTATTCGGATCAATTCCGTACTCGACCAGAGCATCCTCCTCTGCGGTTGGCCGGTACTCATCCGGGTCAATCCCGTTGTAGATGATGCGAATCCGTTCTTCATCCACCCGGAAAAACCTCAGAACATCGGCTTTGGTCCCTTCGGAGACGGCGATAACTGTGTCCGCCATCTCAATGGTGGTCTTTTCAATCCAGCTGCTGAAGTCGTATCCATGACCGAGTTGTTCTCGTTTCCATGGCCGCAATGGTTCGAGAGAATGGATCGTGACAACTAACGGGATCGCGTAGTTCAACTTGGCCAAAACTCCTCCGAAATGGCTGTACCAGGTGTGACAATGGACAATATCAGCATCGATCCCGGCCGAATTGAAATCAGTGCATCGCCTGACCGCGCCGAACACCGATACGAGATTCTTTGGGCAGCGGAAGCTCGACGTATCCAGTCCGAACCCGCGAACTTGAAGGTGCGGCTCATCCAGTTTCTGGTCACCGAACGCACGGACGTCCACGTCCATGATCTTTGCCAGTTCACGGCTGAGATACTCTACATGCACGCCGGCTCCTCCGTAGGTCGAAGGAGGATACTCATTAGTTAAGAGTAGGGTCTTCATCACCGGCGATGACCAATAGCAGATAGCACATAGCAGATTTCGGCTATCGGTAATAGAGCATTATGGATTTAAGTTTAAACCATATCGTGAAACACACTCCATTTGGTCCAATAGCGAACGCATTTTGGCCTGAGACCAAAATTCAGCAAATGCCAAGCGTGCCAAGTCGTCCCGGAGGGAGGCAACGAGAGTAGCCCAGCACTTCAGCCGATCGAGTCAGGCTTTCACCCTCAATGAAACGCAATCGGAATGATCAGGATCGCGACAATATTGGCCACTTTAATCATTGGATTGATGGCCGGTCCCGCAGTGTCTTTATAGGGATCACCGACGGTGTCCCCGGTTACGGCCGCTTGATGAGCGGGAGAGCCTTTGCCTCCGAGATTTCCTTCTTCAATATATTTTTTGGCGTTATCCCACGCGCCGCCGCCCGATGTCATTGAAATCGCTACAAACAGTCCGGTGACGATCGTTCCAACCAAAAGCCCGCCCAGGACCACGTATCCAAAAAACGCGGCGACGATCACAAAGATCACGGGAAGCAATGCAGGAACGATCATTTCGCGCAAAGCAGCCTTGGTTACGATGTCGACACATGCTCCATACTCTGGGAGGTCCGTACCCTTGAGAATACCTGGCTTCGCCGCCAACTGCCGGCGAACCTCCTTGACTACTGCGCCCGCCGCCTTGCCAACTGCCTCCAAGCTGAATGCACTAAATAGGAAGGGAAGCAATCCACCGAGGAATAGGCCGATGATAATTTCCGGCCGTTCCAGAGAAAATTCGTGCGGTCCTAAATCGTGCCCACCATTCTGGCCAAAGTGGGCGCGAAGTTCCGAAACGTACGATCCGAAGAGGACCAGCGCAGCGAGCCCGGCCGACGCGATGGCGTAGCCTTTGGTAACCGCCTTCATGGTATTACCAACCGCATCGAGCTCGTCCGTTATCATTCGCGTTTCCTTGGGTAAATCACTCATCACGGCAACACCCCCGGCGTTATCAGTAATTGGACCGAATGCGTCGAGCGAGATGATAATTCCGGCCATCGACAACATGCTGGTGACGGCAATAGCGGTGCCATACAAGCCGGCGCAATAATAGCTGGATAATATCGCCAATGCGATAAAGATCACCGGCAAGGCAGTGGCATGCTGTCCAATCGCCAGCCCGGCGATGATGTTGGTAGCATGGCCCGTCTCGGAGGCGCGGGCAATTTTGTGCACGGGACTATATCCGGTCGCCGTATAGTAGTTGGTGATCGCAACAATGATCCCGGTCATCAACAGACCGATGAGTGCAGCCAGATAAATTTGCTGCGACGAATGCACCCGATCACCGATCTGAATGGTTGCCGGTAACAGCAGGGTTGTTATTGGCCAATACAACACGGCAGATACCAGGGCACTGGCCAGCACCGCTTCTACTAACACCCGCCCGGGCTTGGTCTTGCGAACATTCACATAGAAGATACCAACAATTGCCCCAATAACGGAAATTCCACCTAGCAAGAACGGATAGATGATTGCTTCCGGCGTGTTGGGCAGGGTCAAGAAACCTACCAGAATCGCACCGATGACACTTACAGCATAGGTCTCAAAGACGTCGGCTGCCATCCCCGCGCAATCGCCCACGTTGTCCCCGACATTGTCCGCGATGGTAGCGGGATTTCTTGGATCATCCTCTTCAAGATTACTTTCAATCTTCCCAACCAAATCGGCTCCAACGTCTGCCGCCTTCGTGTAGATCCCTCCGCCCAAACGAGCAAACACACTGATCAGACTCGCCCCCAGCGCGAGACCCACCAGACTAGCGACTGCCTTGTCCAGCGGCAAAATCGCTTTGCAGATCAAGAAAAACAAGCCCACAGAGAGTAACGCCAGCGCTACCACCAAAAGACCGGTTACCGCTCCGCCGTTGAAAGCCACTCGCAAAGCGCTTTCGCGCGACTTGGTCGCAGCTTGAGCCGTCCGACAGTTCGAGATAACCGCGACGCGCATCCCAACGTACCCGGCCAACATTGAGCAAACCGCGCCGATACAAAAGCCTACTGCGGTAGACAAATCACGGGTAAACGCCAGGAGAACGAAGATCACCACCGCAATGATGCTGACGGAAATAATTTGTCGATTCAGATACGCCTTTGCTCCTTCCTCAATCGCCGAAGCAATCTGCTGCATCCGATCGTTCCCCGGTGACTGCGCAAAAATCAATCGAATCAAATAGGATGCGGCCCCCAGGCCAATGACTGCGCAAATAAGTGCAAACCAGATTCCGGTTTGCAAGAGGAAGCTCGTGGCTAAGGGCAAAACAATCATATTACAGAATAAATAAGGTAGAACAGATGGCTAAGCGGAGTGATTTTTGCAAATAGAACTGATCAACCCGCTTTAGTAGGGTGAGGCACAGGGTAACAATTTGGCGATGATAACAAATCAGAGGAAATTCCGGGGGGAGAGAATCAATTATTAAAAGCAGGCTAAGGTGTCACTGCTGCAATGATCGCCTTTTGCGCATGTAATCGATTCTCGGCTTGAGAAAATATGATGGCGGCATGGCTCTCCAAGACTGACTCAGTGATTTCTTTTCCACGATAGGCCGGGAGACAGTGCATAACCAGAGCACGGGACGCAGCCAATTTTACCAGCTCATCATTGATTTGAAATTCCGCCAAATCGGCCAGACGCCCGGCACTCTCTGCCTCCTTACCCATGCTCACCCACACATCGGTATAGAGCACATTGGCTCCGGCGGCGGCCGCCTTTGCGTCGCTGGTAAACGATATCTTCGGATTTTTAATCCTCTTCTTAAAAGCCTCCGTCGGCTGATATTTCTCGGGTGCCGCCACCCGTAACTCGAATCCTAAATGTTCGGCCGCCCAAATCCAAGAGCGAGTGACATTGCAGTCGCCATCACCGACAAAGCAAAGTTTCAGATCATCAATCGTCGCCCGTTCTTCTTGGATGGTAAATAGATCCGCTACGATCTGGCAGGGATGCTCCTCGTCCGTCAAAGCATTAATGGTAGGAATCGCACTGTAAGCCGCAAACGATTCTAGATCGGCCTGCGCGAATGTCCGAATGACCGCGCCGTGGACGATACGGCCCAGTACGCGAGCGGTATCAATGATCGGTTCACCCCGGCCGAGCTGGAGATCGTTCTGGGACAGGAAGATCGCGTTAGCACCCAATTCTCGCAGCCCAACTTCAAAGCTTACCCGCGTACGGGTGGATGGTTTGTTGAACATCAACGCCCAGGTCTGGCCGCTCAAACGCGAATTAGATTGGCCGCGGGTTGCTTTGAATTTTTGCGTATCCGCAAGCAACTGCAGCAGCTCTTCTCGATTTGATTTTTCGATCGAAAGAAAATGGGTCATCACGCGCGAAAACTCTGTAAGGCCCGGTCCAGGATCTTCACCGCCTCAAAGATATCGGATTCCGTGACGATCAGGGGTGGCAACCATCTGATCACGGTGGCTCCAGCCGGAGCCGTGAGCAGCCCGTTCCGTATCAGCGCGGTAACCACCGTTTGAGCAACCGTCTTACCCGGCGATGCCTGGCCAACTAATTCCGGCCCCAGGTCGATCCCTATGAGCAAGCCTTGTCCCCGCACCTCTTTAACGCCTCGAATTTTCTTGATTTGCTCGACGGCCAAACTGCCTAGCTTAGCCGCACGCTCGACCAAATGATCATCTTCAATCGTTTCAAGAACCGCTAATGATACCGCGCAAGCCAGAGGTGTGCCGCCATAGGTAGTGCCGTGGCTGCCAGGCTGAAGCAGATCGCACAGCCGGGTTTCGCCTCCATCTGACTTTTGAATCGGCTTGGCACGCAGCCAGGTCGCGCCCAACGGAAAACCGCCGCCAATGCCTTTCGCCCAACTCACGGCATCTGGGACCACTTCCGGGGCAATTGCTTTCCATCCACACCAGTGGCCGACCCGGCCCAGTCCGCATTGAATCTCATCGAACATCAGCAAAATCTGATGTTCATCGCACAACCGTCGCAATCCGATCAAAAACTCGTGCGACGCTGGATAAATACCGGCTTCGCCCTGGAAAGCTTCCAACAAAATGCCGGCTGTCTGGCTGGAGATGGCGTTTTCCACCGCAGCGAGATCGTTGAAAGGCAAATGCCGGAATCCGGGAACCAGCGGAGCGAAACCGGTCTTTACCTTTTCCTGACCGGTCGCTGAAATTCCGGCCATTGTGCGGCCGTGAAATGAGCGTTCAAAAGTGAGTATTTCCACTTTGGTCCCCACTTCCGATGGAGTCGATTGACAGTCGTTTCCGTATTTTCGAGCGACCTTGAACAACACTTCGTTCGCTTCCGCGCCACTATTCGAAAAAAAGACCTTACCGGGCGATCCAGCCAGTTCCACCAATCGCTTGGCCAATCTCCCTTGCGGCTCGGTGTAGTAGAGGTTGGAAGTATGAATAAGGGCGCCAGCCTGTCGACTCAGCGCTTGTACCATCCTAGGATGAGCATGACCCAAGGTGGAAACCGCTATCCCGGCGCCAAAATCCAGATAACTATTACCAGCCTCATCCCAAACCCGAACACCTTCGCCGCGCGTTAAGACCACATCATAGCGGCCGTAGCATGGCACTACAAAATCGGCGAAGAGTTGTTTCGTGGTCGATTCATTCATCGGGTGAAAGGCGCTACCATAACGCGTTGCCGCGCTGGCACAACCGCGAATGGCCTGAATTTAGCAAGAACCACTTCACGCTTCCCCGCCTTTCAGACCCGCTGGACAGCAGAACCAATCACCAATGGACATTAGTGGAAAGACCGTGGTCGACGCGAAACCAAGCGAGAACCTTATCGCGTTTCCAACCGGGTTCTGATCCTCCCAATTGGTGGTTCAAGCAACAATTTCGGTGCCGATGCCGTCGGCGGTGAAAATTTCCAAAAGCAGCGCATGCGGAATTCGTCCATCAATCAAATGCACCTTTGATACGCCGTGATCGATAGCCGCCAGCGCAGACTGCACCTTGGGAATCATGCCGCCCTCGATGATTCCATCTTCGCTTAATTGCCGGATTGCGGCCTGATTGAGTGTCGGAATTAATGAAGAAGTGTCTTTGACGTCGCGCATTACGCCCAAAACGTCGCTCACATAGATCATTTTCGACGCTTTCACCGCTCCCGCTAGCGCCCCGGCTCCTAAATCCGCATTCACATTGAGGATAATTCCATCTTCTGATTCGGCGATCGGCGAAATAACCGGGACCACCTCCCGCTCGATTGCTTCCTTAATTCCTTCGAGTCGAATTGAAACCACTTCCCCAACCAATCCGACGTCAACGATATTTTTACCGTCCGCTTGCGGAGCCACCTTCTTCGCAACAAAAACCTCGCGCCCGGAAAATCCTTCCGCCCTCCCTCCAAATTCATTGATAGTGGCTACGATGCGCGGTCGGATCACGTGATCGAGCACCTCTTCTACGATCGCAATCGCCTGGCCGTCCGTCACCCGAAGCCCGTTGACAAACCGTGGGGTCTGACCGGATTCTCGCATCCGTTGGGTGATAGCCTTGCCGCCACCATGGATGAGGACTGGGTTGATCCCGACACTCTCGAGGAAGACAACGTCACGTAGCAGTCGCTCAATGAGGTGGTCATCCTCCATTGCGCTGCCGCCGTACTTAATGACAAAGGTCTGACCTCGGAATTTTTGAATGAATGGTAGAGCGTCGAGCAAAGCCTCTACCCGTCCAGAATCGAATTTCTTTACCATTACCAATTGGGTCCTTCATCACTTACTCTCCCATATTTAATCTGACGTACTCGGGAGTTAGATCGGTAGTGAATACTTTGTATTCAGCTGAGCCCAAATGAAGGTCAATGGTCACAGTAAACTTTTTATTGGCCAAGATTTCTTTGATCTTGTGGGGCGGCGTCGAGCTAGCGACTCCGTGCTCGACCGCCACTAGACCATTGAAAAATATATCAATCATTTCTTCCTGTACCTTGGCGGACGAATAGCCAATAGCGTCCATGATGCGCCCCCAATTAGGGTCCTCTCCATACCAACTGCACTTGACCAAGCTGGAATTGGCCACCGCCTCGGCCACTTTGCGCGCGTCCTGGTAGGTCGCAGCTCCCTTTACCTGCAACTCCACGAATTTGCTGACGCCTTCTCCGTCCTCGACGATCATTCGCGCCAGATTACGTGTAATATAATCGAGCCCTGACGCAAAATAGGCAGACTCTTCCTGCTCCAGACGAAACGGCGGATTACCGGCCAGTCCGTTTGCCAGGCAAATCGCGGTATCGTTGGTACTCATGTCTCCATCGATGGTGATGCAGTTGAAGGATTGCTCGACACTAGCGGAAAAGAGCTTCTGGAGCGCTCCCTTCTGAATCGCCGCATCCGTAGTAATGACACAAAGCATCGTCGCCATGTTTGGATCGATCATACCGGCCCCTTTGGCAGCGCCACCGATCCGAACCTTCGCCCCGGCGATACTCATTTCGATCGCGATCTCTTTGGCGAAGGTATCTGTGGTCATGATCGCGCGAGCAAAAGCGGCACCCTGATTCGTCTCAAGCGTGCCGACCAGGTTTGGAATCGCCGCCTCAATTCGTTCGATTGGCAACGGTATGCCAATTCGGCCAGTCGAACAGACCAACACCTGACGTTCCTTCCATTGTCCCTCTTTGGCCACTGCGTGGGCCATTCGCTTGGCGTGTTGAATACCAGTCGACCCCGTACAGGCGTTGGCATTGCCGCTGTTAACGATAACGGCACGAGTCTCGCCGGAGCGGACATGGCTTGCCGAGACTCTGACCGGAGCCGCCTTAATCTTGTTAGTGGTAAAAGTAGCAGCGGCAACCGCCGGCGCACTGGAAGCGACAAGTGCCAGATCTGCGGAGGCGGTGCTACTTTCTTTGATGCCACAGCAGGTAGCCGAGGCGGTGAAACCAAGTGGGGCAGTGACGCCTCCAAAAATCTCAGAGAAACCCAAAGACATGTTCGATCGCTTTGATTCGTTTACTGCAGCGGACGTTTTCTGCCGAGCGAATTGTAACTAAAATTGTGATTGCATCTTGGGTCATCCGGCGCGACAGACCGCTCGAGTCTAATGCGCCGTATTGCGAGACTCTGGATCGAGGTGCCAAAATCAGCTCAACCCAGTGTCTTCCTCCCAGCCCTGCATGATATTCAGGCATTGGATCGCCTGACCTGCCGCTCCTTTCACTAGATTGTCAAGCGCCGACATGAGTATGATCTTTCCCGTACGAGGATCGATCCGCCAGGCGATCTCGATGGCATTGGAGTGGGCAACATCCTTTACGTCCGGAAGCCGGTCGGGACCCAAAAGCCGCACAAACCGGTCATTTCCGTAGGCCTTCGTATAGGCCTCGCTGATCTGCGTTTCGTCAGCATTGCCATCCGCATGGATTGTCGTAACAATTCCTCGGTTCAACGGAATCAAATGCGGTGCGAATTGGATCTTTGTCTCCCGGCCGGCCGCCAACGAAATTTCTTGCTCAATCTCGGAAAGGTGACGATGGAGCGGCAAACCGTATGGCCTGACACTCTCGTTACACTCAACGAAGAGTAACGAAATCTCCGCCTTCCGCCCAGCTCCGCTGACTCCGCTCAAACTGTTGGCGATGATCGAATCCGGCCGAATCAGACCCGATCGAACCAGCGGTAGCACCAACAGTAGAATGCTGGTTGGATAACATCCGGGACAGGCGACCAGTTCGGCGGTCCGGATCTGATCGCGGTGAATTTCCGGCAACCCATAGACCGATCGGCTCAAGAGAGCTTTGGCTGGATGCTCTTGATGGTAAAACTCACGATACTTCTGCGCATCTCGAGTTCGAAAATCGGCGCTCAAATCCAAAACTCGAATCCCGGCGTCCAAGAGGGGTGAAACAAATTCCGAAGCTACTCCGTGCGGCAACGCCAGAAAAGCCGCCGTCACAGTCTGACCGGCTAAACTGGCGGCATCGGGAGAAGCAAACCGCACATCCGCTACTCGGTTGCGCGGATCCAGCCAGGGGAACAACTCGGACGCTTTTTTCCCAACGTGCTGTCGCGAGGTGAGGCCGACGATTCGAACCCGAGGGTGCTGGGCCAATCGCCGGACGAGTTCTTCTCCAGAATACCCGCTAGCTCCAAAAATCGCTACATTGATTAGATTCATCGCAATAACTCGACCATAGAAAAGTAGCGCGGATTCTCGCTCCAGAAAAATCGGGAATTTCTGCGATGCCGGTTATTGATAAAAGGAGAGGCACTGGCAAAATTCCCGATCTTTTCGAAGCGAAAATCCACACTAGTTTTCTCCGGTCGCACGTGTAGTTTCCGGGTCTCCCAAACGATGTCTGAGCAACGCAAAACCTTGGATGAGCGAAAGACGATGACCGAGCTGGAACGTCTTCGGCATTCCTCTGCCCACGTCTTAGCTTCGGCCATTCTCCGGATCTGGCCACAAGCTCAATTTGCTGCCGGGCCTCCAGTTGAGAACGGGTTCTATTACGATCTCGAGCTCGACCATCGGATCTCTCTCGATGATTTCGAGCGGATTGAGGCGGAGATGAAGAAGATCGTCAAAGAGAATCAGCCTTTCGAAAAAATTGAAGTGAGTCGCGAGCGGGCTTTCGCGATGGCACGAGAAGGCCGCTTGGGAGCGCTCGGTCCGCGCGAGCAACCCAGCAAATTCAAACTCGATATTCTCGAACACATTCCGGAAGGCGAAGCGATCTCGCTGTATCGTAACGGCGATTTTACCGATCTTTGCGCCGGCCCTCACGTCATGCGCACCGGCAACATCGGCGCATTCAAACTTACCGGCGTTGCCAGCGCCTATTACAAGGGGGACGCTCACAATCCTCAGCTTCAGCGGATCTACGGAACCGCATTCAAAACCCGAGCGGAG
The DNA here is from genome assembly GCA_035710445.1 of Chthoniobacterales bacterium. Taxonomy (GTDB): domain Bacteria; phylum Verrucomicrobiota; class Verrucomicrobiia; order Chthoniobacterales; family JAFAMB01; genus DASTDH01. The sequence continues at coordinate 2,975 of DASTDH010000507.1, read as the reverse complement.
TTAGACGCGTATTTCGCTCAGGTGGAAGAGGCAAAGAAACGCGATCACCGGAAACTCGGACGCGAGCTGGGTCTTTTTCAAATCGATGAACAGGTCGGACAAGGACTGATCCTGTGGAAACCGAAAGGGGCGATCATCCGTCAGCAACTGCAAAACTTCATCGGCGAGGAATTGCGCAAGCATGGCTATTTTGAAGTGTTCACCCCACACATTGGAAAACTCGACCTCTATCGGACGTCAGGTCATTATCCTTACTACCGCGAATCACAGTTCCCGCCTCTGATCGAACCGGAAACGCTATCCCGTCTGGCCGACGAAGGCTGCAGCTGCGCCCAGCTGACTAACCTGCTGGAAAAAGGGGAACTGGACGGCTATTTGCTTAAGCCCATGAACTGCCCGATGCACATCAAAATCTATGCATCTGAACCGCGCTCGTACCGCGACCTGCCGGTACGACTTTCGGAGTTTGGAACCGTCTACCGTTGGGAACAATCAGGTGAACTCGGAGGAATGACCAGAGTGCGCGGTTTCACTCAAGATGACGGCCACCTTTTTTGCACCGAAGAGCAGCTACCGGCCGAACTTCACCAGTGCTTGGAACTCGGACTGAACGTATTGCGAGCGCTGGGCTTGAATCAATTTCGTGCCCGGATTGGATTGAGAGATCCTGATTCTTCGAAGTATGTCGGTACTCCCGCTCAATGGGATAAGGCTGAATTGGCATTGAAACAGATAGCGGCGAAAGCTGAGATAATTTTTACCGAAGAAGAGGGTGAAGCCGCTTTCTACGGGCCGAAAATCGACTTCATCGTGAAGGATGTGATCGGACGCGAGTGGCAACTTGGCACCATTCAAGTCGACTATAATCTGCCGGAACGATTCGATCTGACTTATGTCGATTCCGATAACGTCTCGAAACGACCAGTCATGATTCATCGAGCTCCATTTGGATCCCTGGAGCGATTTTGCGGGGTTCTGATCGAACATTTTGCCGGCGCCTTCCCACTTTGGTTGGCGCCGGAACAAGTGCGGATACTACCAATTTCCGACAAACACTTGGCTTATAGCCGGCAAATTTTGTCCTTGCTAAAAGGCGCCAATATTCGGGCTTCTCTAGACGAAAGTTCGGATAAGATTGGAGCTAAGATTCGGCTTGCTCAGCTCGAGAAGGTCCCCTATATGTTGGTCCTCGGCGCACGAGAAGAACAAGCCGGCGAGGTGGCTGTGCGCAGTCGTCTCCGCGGCGATGAGGGGGTTGTGAGTGCGCCGCATTTCTTGGAAAAAGTTCAGCAGGAAATTAAAGATCGAAAACTTGATTGAGCGAGGCGATCAGCTCCCGGTCTCGCTCTGAGGAGAACAGTTTTATTCAGCAACAGCAGATTCGAGTAAACGGCCGAATTCGCGCGCGTGAGGTCCGCGTCATCTTAGGAGCAACCAACGAACAGTTGGGGATAATGAAGATTCAAGACGCGCTGCGCAGAGCGCAATCTCTCGGCTTGGACTTGGTGGAAGTAGCGCCGAGCGCAAATCCGCCGGTATGTAAGATCGTAGATTTCGGCAAATATCGATACGATCTCTCGAAACAGGACAAGGACCGGAAGTCGACCGGATCAAAACTTAAAGAAATTAAGTTTCGAGTCAATATCGATCCGCACGATTACATGATCAAGGTGCGGCATGCCGAGGAATTCCTGGAGAAGGGTAACAAAGTAAAGGCGCAGCTCCAGTTTCGCGGGCGCGAACTCAGTCACAAGGAATTGGGTTATCAACTCATGACTCGGCTCAAAGATGATTTGGCGACAATGGGACAAGCCGAAATGGAGCCTAAGTTGATGGGAAAAAGCATCAGCATGACGATATCCCCTCTCCCAATCAGTAAGCGCAAACGCCGGTTCGCGCCTCCCGATGAAGAACTTCTCCCCGAACCTCCAGAGCCGGAGGAATGAAGCTCATCCTATTTGACATCGACGGAACATTGTTGACTACTGACGGCGCCGGACGTGCGGCGCTGAGAGCGGCGGCCGCAGACGTCTTTGGGATTGAGGAAGACCTCGAGGGAGTGGCGATTTCCGGAAATACCGATGTCGCGATTGTCCACGAAATCCTGAACAAACAAGGGATTCCCGACTCGGAAACCAACGTTAACCGTTATCTGGGCGCCTATCTGGCTCATCTCAAACAGCGCCTGGTTCAGCAACCGGGCGATGTCCTCCCCGGGGTCAGAGCGCTGCTGGATGCCTCTGCGCAAGACGGCTGCGCGGTGGGACTGCTTACCGGGAACCTCAGGCGAGGGGCGCAAATGAAGCTTGCCACCCACCATCTCTGGGATTGCTTCAGCGTCGGCGCATTTGCTGATGACAATCGGGATCGGAATCTGCTCGGTCCGATCGCTAAAAAACGCGCGGAGGTGAAGTTTCAGATCGCTTGCAACGAACTCTTCATTATCGGAGACACGCCGCGCGACATCGCATGCGGGCAAGCGGCCAATGCAACCGTGCTGGCGGTCGCCACCGGTCGCCATTCCAGGGAAACTTTGGCGGCTCATAAACCAGATTATCTTTTCGATGATCTGAGCAAAACGCAGGCAGTGCTGGTCGCCCTTGGACTGGATCAGCCGGAGCGACTTAGGAGCTAGGGCGGTCCGACTCAGCGCGCCGAGTCGCGCCACGCGAGCTGGGCCGTGAGCTATTCCTGAAGTAGAGTGAGTTCTCAGGTCCAATCGGGCGATAGTGCGCTGCTGACTTTTGCGGTCCGGGCGCCCTACCTTAACGCGGAGCGTCGCGCCCTAATTCAGATAACCAGAGACTTTTGATTCTCTTGGAAAACGAGTTCCCGGCATCGGCAGGATTCTTACTACCGGCGTTTACAATCACGCCAATACCGCAACATCCTCGGAGAGCTTAATGGTCCGGCCATCAGGATCGAGGAAACTGGCATACGGACCATCCATTCGCACAATAATTCCCGCCTCTTTC
>DASTDH010000506.1:0-7890 GCA_035710445.1 Chthoniobacterales bacterium | reverse complement strand
CGATTTTATCGAACGCATGAACTCGTCAACCGGGATGATCTGCTCGCCGAGACTTTGCGCAACCGTAATGGATCCGCGGTGCCAGATCAGCATGATCCCATAAACCAATGCGGCCAGAAGCAGCGGAACGTAACCGCCCTGAGCCACCTTGACGAGATTCGCAGAGAAGAAACCCGCGTCGATGCAGAAGAACACACCTGCGACCGCGGCGCTCGCCAACAAGCTCCAGCCCCAGATATCTTGCATCGCGATAAATAATAGGCCCGAGGTCAATATCATCGTCGCAGATACCGCGATACCGTAGGCGGCAGCCAGATTGTCCGACTTGCCGAAAAACAGGGTCAGGCAAACCGTGACTATCATCAGTAGCCAGTTGACGACCCCGACGTAGATCTGGCCGTAACCCTCTTCAGACGTCTGTACGATCCACATACGCGGCAGCCAGCCAAGCTGTATCGCCTGCCGGGTCATCGAGAACGTGCCGGTAATGATCGATTGGCTGGCGATTATGGTCGCAATCGTCGCCAGAATCACAAACGGAATCAGCAAGAGTTCAGGACACAGCCGGTAAAAGATATTGTCCGTTGTCGGCGTACCCTCGAGCACGATTGCGGATTGGCCCGCATAGTTCAGCAGTAGACTGGGAAAAACGATGACCGACCAAGTGAATCGGATCGGGCGAGAGCCGAAATGCCCCATATCAGCGTAAAGTGCTTCGGCTCCCGTCACGCAGAGAAAAACGCCACCGAGAATGAGAAAGCTCGCAAAACCGTTCGAGAATAGGTAATGCAAACCAAAAAGCGGGTTCAAGGCCGCAAGCACGCCTGGGTGTCGGGTTATGCCCGCGACGCCCATCACCGCGATCGCCAAAAACCATACGCACATAATGGGCCCGAAGGCTTTGCCAATCCGAGCGGTGCCTTGAGGCTGAATTGCAAATAGTGCAACGAGGATCACCAACGCTGCCGGCAACACATAAGGCCCGACGGCCGGTGTCGCGATATTGAGCCCTTCGAGTGCAGAGAGTACCGAGATCGCCGGCGTGATAGCGCCATCACCGTAAATCAGGGCGGCCCCGAATAACCCGATGGCCACGATAATAGGCTGCTGATGCTTTTTGATGCAGAGCAGCGACATAAGGGCAAGAATGCCGCCCTCGCCGTCATTGTCGATACTCATGGCAACGACGACGTATTTCACCGATGTGATGATGATCAGTGTCCATACGATCAGCGACAGCACACCAAGCACGACATCTGGCGTGGGCGTGCCTCTAGTCATGCTGAGCACGGTCTTGAGCGTATATAGCGGGCTGGTGCCGATATCGCCAAAGACAATCCCAAGCGCGGCCAGGCCCAATGCAGCGAGCCCGGACCGGCCCACCGGTGGCGTGGAATCGGGGTGCGTAGGGATGCTAGTCTTTTGGCTCATCAGTCGAGGGGAGTTGGGGCTCGCGCGATGTTACAGGCGCTGCGTGATCGCCAACTGTTCTATAATGCTCTCATTAATTTAGACGAGCTGGAAAAGCTCGATTGATTTCTGTCAGCCAGGGTTCAATGGATCCTCTCGGCAGCTGATCCCTACACTGTGGGTGAGGAAGCTCCTCCGCCGCTGGACGGACGACCCGCAAGCGCGAAAGATCTTCGCTTACGCGAAGGAGAAGGCCGATGGACACCCGATTCTCCCCCGTTAACAGTTAGCGATGTTCCAGCCCAATACCATCGTTGATCTTGCGTTAAAGGTGGGCGCTTCGCACCTGATACTCGGAGCGCCGCGGAGAAATATGCTCGTAAAGCTCGTTCGAGGAAACCTGATCCTTCAGGTTTCCAGGTTTTTTACCCGAGAAAATTCATTTTTTGGTTTACGTTTGACTCGGGCAGACTGGATTCGGACGTACACCTTCATAACTCTTGGCCACAGCTCCTTAACCGGAGGCGAGGGGTAATGAAGGGCTAGGGTCAAGTGCGCGGATGCGGAGATCGAGCACGCTTAGCAACGCCTTCTAAACGTACCGCGTGAATTTGTGGCGCCCACGGGACGCACGACGACGGTCCGTTCAATGTCTTTCCGATGGTGTATCAATGGTTTCGTTCTTCGTCGTCATACGCAAAGGCGACAGCAACGCGTCGATAAGAGTATTGGAGAAGCTAACGAAGCCGAACGAGCCTCTTGAAGTTAGTTAAATCGATTAGGCACGAAAGAAGGGTATCAGGAAAACAGGACCGGACAGAAGGTGACTGTCAGACGCGAGAACAACTAAGCCCCCCGGGTTGTGCTCCCACCAAAGCGGAGACTGTGGCCGGAGCACTCGGCAGCCGCCGGTTGAGCCAAGATCAACCGCTAGCGGTAGATCGATGCGAAAGCGGTGAGAGTATGGAACCGAGCTCAGCTGAAAAGATAATATGGCCACCCGTCCATTTGAAAACAATTCTTGTGCCGACAGATCTGCGACCTGATTCGAAAGTCGCGCTCAGTTTTGCGATGGCGCTTGCCCAAAAGTTCGAAGCTAATCTGGTGCTTTTGCATGTATTTGCGGAGCCCTATTCTTCCGATACAGAGATTGGTGCAGGGGTAGGTAGATTACTGGATGCAACGAGAGAAGACGCCGAGCGAGAGGTTACCCGTTTGGAAGAGCTCTTGCGTGGTCAGTATTCTAAGTGCCGAAGCGCCTTCAGAATTGGTAGTCCCTTTGAACAGATCTTGAACGAAGCCGCCGAACTAAAGGCTGATCTGATCGTGATGGCCTCGCATTGTTATGGTTGGTTTGATCGCCTAATCCACGGGAGCGACGCCGAGGCAGTGCTTCGTCAGGCTCCCTGCCCAGTGCTGATCGCGAGGGATGTCTAGTCGGAGCAGTTGTTCGCCGCTAGTAAATGTCCGAACCTGGATGAGCCCGAAGATCCAATCACAACGAATCGATGCCGAACAACCTCGTATCTGATAAGCCGGCCGAACTCGGGAAGCTAATCCAGGTAGCCTACCTTGTTGTCATTCTCTCGGCTTTTGCTTGGGCGAAGGAGTTTTTGCTGCCGCTAATTCTAGCGATTCTTATTAGCTTCTTGTTAGCGCCCGTTGTGTCTCGGCTGGAACGTTGGAGATTTCCCCGCGCAGTAGCCGTCCTCAGCGTCGTAGCGATTGTCTTCGCCCTGATTGGAGGCCTCTGCTCGACGCTTTCGCTGGAGGGTCTGGATCTAGTAAACTCTCTGCCGAAGTACCGCGATAATATTCATGCCCGATGGGCGGCCATTCAGGAAGGGCCTCCGGGCCCGCTGAATCTGGCCCTTAGCAATATTGACGCGCTGATTACCGATCTAGGCAAAGTCACGGCATCCGGAGGCGTTCAACAGCCTGAGGCAACAAAGGTCCAGATTGTTAGCGGTGCTGACAGTGTACTTGCAATTGTGAAGAATAGCTTGTCGCCGGTGGCGGGTCCGATTGGGGAATTTGCCCTGGTCGTCGTGCTCGTGGTTTTCATGCTTTTAGAGCGAAAGCGACTCCGGGTTCGGTTTCTTCGACTGATTGGACACTCGCGCGTTGCGACGACAAACCTCGCCGTTGACGAGGTCGGATCCAAACTAAGCCGTTTTCTATTGGGACAGTTGCTGGTGAACACCGGCTATGCATTACTACTTGGGCTCGGGCTATTTCTGATCGGTATACCGAACGCACTGCTCTGGGCAGTTCTGACCCTGGTATTGCGGTTTTTGCCTTACGTCGGCCTATGGATATCTGCCTTTTTCCCGTTGCTATTATCTATTGCCATTTCCACCAGCTGGAAGGAACCGATACTGACTCTGGCGCTCTACGGGTCTCTGGAAGTGTTCACTAACAACTTTGTGGAACCTTTTGTCTTAGGCGGTAGCACCGGAATGTCACCGCTGGCCATAATCGTATCCGCCCTATTCTGGACCTGGCTTTGGGGTCCGATCGGTCTGCTGCTCGCGACACCGCTCACCGCTTGCCTCGTAGTGCTGGGTCGCTATTTTCCCGCATTCAATATTTGCAGTGTCTTGTTAGCCGCAGAGCCACCCTCTTCCTCGGAAACAAAATTCATTCTCCTCCTTACGGAGAATCGCCTTTCAGAGGCCAAAGCACTCCTGCAGGATCTGGGAGGGATGCAACTTTCGGTAGGAATCGCCGAAGAACTAATTTTGCCCACTCTCCGAGCGATCGAAAACGATCTTTATCCGGGAACTAATCCAACAAAATCCCGGATCTATGCGCAACTGCGCGAACTGATCGAGGAAATGACTGTCGAGTGCTCAACGGAATTGGAGCAACCACCGGAGCAATCGACACCCGAACAGCCGGGAATGGCTATCGTGCCTTTCATGGGTGAAGGGGACGAAATTGTTGGGAGAGTTATCGTGCGTTTGCTGGCAGCTAAAGGGATCGGCACGGATTTATTATCTTGGCGAACTCTTCGCGCGGAGAAAGTGAAACGTCTCAAAGAACTAAAAACCCCGTGGATTTTGCTCTCCGCAATCGAGTCAAGATCGGTAGCCACTGTGGGTAGAATGGCGCATTCCATTAAGCTTGAGGTCCCCGATGCTCTGATTCTTGTCGGCCTTTGGAGCCTGCCAACTGAAGGCGCAGCACGATGGGTAAGAAGAATTAAGGTATCTTCCGGAAGTGCTCTTTACACCAATATCGATCAGGCGGTTCGAGGGATTGTTTCCCTGGTTCCGCAAGTGGCCGCTGAATTCCTGGAGCTCCCCGAAAAATGAAGCAGAATAAGGGGAGTGGGCCCTTCCATAGTTGCAAGCAGAACGGCCATGAATGCCGGGAGATCCTACCTGTGCCAGCGGAATTACTCATTTCGGCTTCTGCGTGATTTTTGCGGGCTAGGATGGGTCTACGGTCGCCCAAGGAATGAGCCCACCCGTCTCAGCGGCTCAATTCGGTCGCAGAATATTTTGAAGGTCGCCAGGAGGGGAACAGCGAGCAGAGTGCCGGCCACACCCCAGAGGTAGGACCAAAGAATAAAAGTCAGCAGGATGGCGATCGGGTTCAGGGTTAACCAGCGCCCGAGAAACAGCGGCGTCGCTAGGTTGCCCTCGATCATCGCACAAAAGACATAGGCCAGAGGTGGCAAAAGGGCGTACCAGACCGAATCAAAATGAATCAGTGAAACAAGCGTCATTGCCAAGATACCACCCGTTGCTCCCACGAAGGGAATGTAATGGAGCAAAAACGCAGCAACACCCCAAAGCAACGGATGGGGTAGTCCCAGCAAACCCACGCAGACCCAAACACTCGCTCCTACACCGGCATTGATCAGCGTGACCGAAGTAAAGTAACGCGCGGCGGTTTGCTCAATCTCGGACGCGCTTTCGACGACGTTTTGTTTCTCTGACACACCGGGGATCATATCGACGAGCTTTTTGAGGAGCCGGGCTCCGTACAGCAGAAGGAAGAAAGCAAGCACGTGAACGATGACCAGAATTGCCAAGAATTTCGGCGCGTTCTTCAGAGCCATCTCCATAAGGCTTGGCCCGCGGATGCCTACCTGAATGATGTTGCCCGGGTTGAACCAGGTGCTTAGGCGGTCGATCGATGGTGAACTTTTATGAACGGCTTGAAGGATTGGCGCCAAGCGTTCCTGAATATGATCGAGATAGCGCGGGAAATCAGGTTCGAACCTCGCCAGTGATACACACAGTGCGGCAAAAAGGCAGATCAAGATGGTCAAAAAGCCTAGGGTGCCGAGGAGCGGCGCCCAAAAGTTTGATAAACCGCTTTTCTTTAACCATCTGGTGACAGGCGTTAGCAGGAAACCGAGAAAACCTGCAAGCACGATCGGAAGAAAAAGGTCAACGGCTACCTTTAGGGTGTAGAAACAGGCAAAGACGAACAATCCGATCACAGCAACCCCGAACCAGAGATTGAAAAACTTTCCGAGGTTTGCGGGGGTTGGACCATCTGAACTGGCATTTGGATGGCGCGTCGCTTTCGATGGTCGCATTTCCACCAAGAAAGGTCTAGTCTGGTTTGGGGTCGCCATCTTTGGGATGTGACTTTACGCGAAGTCGAACCCAGATCCGTTCCCTGACGGCTGACTTTCGCGTACTATATGGAAAGAAAACAGCCTGTTCACGATCATCCAATCTGGAAGGGAACAAGGTTTGGCATACCGTCAGCGGTAGATTCTAAATTCGTCGCGAACGGGATTTTTACTTTGCTCTTAACCATCATGATGCCAATGGTGCGACCGATAATAAGGATTGTGATGGTGACGGTAATGGTAATACCGGTAGCCGTGTTCACGGTTATAGTAACCATCTTCGGAATGCCCTTGTCCTACGGAAATGGTAATCGCCTTAGATTCCGTAGGAACCAAAGCGAAAAGCCCTGACGCGGCTAAGATCGGGCAGAGAAATGTTTTCATTAAGTTCACTTTCTATAACGCACATCTTTATCAGAGGTGCGGTTCTACACGTTGTAGTTGTTATTGCCTTGGGAATGTCGCCTGTCTTCGTCGGTTTCTCCCATACTCTTCCCGACGGGTTGCTGTTGCTTTCGCGAGATGGCACAATCGAGGCGCGGGATCTCTTGAAGGGACGACACTTCGGCCCTCGACGCGTCGCCGTGGAAATCAACACCCCGCGCCACCGATGAACGAGATTATCAAGTTTGCGAGAGAGATGAAATTCGCCAGCGGTGGCGGTCCTGCGGATGCCGCGATCTCTCGCAATAGTTGCCTTATGACGATCGTGCTTGCCATCCAGCAAACTCTGCGAGAGCGCCTCGCGGCAGACAATTGCAGCACTTAGATTGATCGGAGACATTTTCGCCTTGCTGGATCACGCGATAGCGTGCCCACCGCTTTCCTGCCACTCGTCATACGCGGAAGCAACGGTAATACTTCGAGAAGGGTATAGGAGAAGTTAAGCGATGCTGGGCGAGAACGACAATGGCAGATATTGGAGGCTCCGATTATGGCCAATTTAAAGTGCAAATGAACGAGTCCACAGGCGAGTGAAATTCGATCCTGTGGAGACGACAGTTAAATCGATAAAATCCTTCAATGAAAACTCTCAAGGCACAGGTCCTAAATATCCTGCAATTGCAGCCTTACCGAATGAGAGACAAGTCGGACGACCAAAAGAACGAGCAGCCCACATCCAGACTTGTTCTTTATACCATTCCCACATCGGGTTGGCCTGGGAGGGCGTACCAATGACACACGATGTTTAAAGTCTCAACCGAAGAACCTGGCAAGTGACGAGATGCCTATTGGTGACCAGCGCTACCACCGGGTTACTGCCCAAAGTGGTCGAGTCGAGCCAGTATAAGATGCAGTAGTACCCACCCATGAAGTACTCGGTGATCCATCCGGGCTTCAAGTGCCGCTGGCACGGTTAAAGCAAGCCTTTGCCGGATCTTGTACGGGCTCGAGCAGCCTCTTCGCGAAGTTTGACGGCAGGTAGACTAATGCGGGCGAGGGTTCTTTTCGAATGATAATCCCTTATACCAGGCTTTCGTTTGCCGGGCCAAGTTAGCCAAGCAAAAACGACGAAGGTTATCCAGGCCATCCAGTTGGACGGATTCGCTATCATACAGCCGAACGCAGCGAGCGCGATTGCTCCAAAGATTAAAGTAGCGTACATAAATTTTCTTTTCTTTTAGCCCCTCTCTCCGTTGCTGCGGGGAGGGTCCTTTTCGAGTCTTCACTTAGCGCCAAAGCGCGTCCCTATCCGCTTCTCGGCGTTCCTCGTCTCTCCGCTCCGTTGCCGCCATGCCTTCTAACCCGCTTTTTGCACCAGATGGTGGTATGTGCTGAGGCGGGATGCGTGAGGAGTTGATGGCGAAGAGTTTTGCCGAAAAGCGGGCTAAATGATGCCGCAGGAGCGGCATCGAAAGACACCCCGCCCAAGCCACCATTGTTTT
>DASTDH010000505.1:0-3599 GCA_035710445.1 Chthoniobacterales bacterium | reverse complement strand
TCACTAAGATTCGACCGACGCGAACTCCGGAGAGCCGTGCGGCTTCTCGATTTCCGCCGACCGCGTACACTTGGCGACCATAGCGGGTGTATTGGAGTAGGATAAATCCAGCTATCGTGACGATGGCAAAAAGCCAAACGGGTACGGGCACAAACAGAAAACTGCCGCTTCCCCACCAACGTAATCCCGGAGCGAACCCGCTGATGGGTGAACCTTCACCAACGACCAGTGTCGCACCACGCCAGACGGTCATCCCACCGAGGGTAACCACAAAAGGGGGTACCTTTAGCCGAGTGATGGCGACCCCTTGCAACCAGCCGCAGACCAATCCGACGCCGGTGGCAACCACCAACGCAACCAGCCAGGCATAGCCGCTGAAAGCCATTGGGTCTTCCGGCAGCCCCCGAGACTCGCCGGTGCCTTTGAGGACAGCCGCGCCACTCATTGCGGCAAAGGCCAGAATTGCGCCAACTGACAGATCAATTCCCGCTGTAAGGATTACCAGAGTCATCCCGACCGCCATGACGCCGTAAATCGATACATCGGCCAGGATGTTAAAGATGTTACGCGGATAGATGAAGCGGACGTTCTGGGTAGTAAAGAAAGCCATCAAAACGATTAGAAATAGGACAACGCCAAATTTCTCAAGAATCGCGATCCAGCGGATACGCGCGGATTCGGTTTCGGACGTCGTTGCTTCACTCATAGGGAGGCAAGCGATAAATCAGTCAGTTAGTTGGGTGATGAACGTGCGCTTCGCCGGCGCCCAGTGTCATGAGCTTCATCAATTTCTCTTCCGTCGCTTCAGCGGCAGCCATTTCGCCGGTAAAACGACCTTCCTTCACGGTGATAATACGATCGCACAGCGAAATGATTTCCGAGAGTTCGGAGGAGACTACGACGATGGCAGTGCCCGCTTCGGCTAGTTGCCTCAAAAGATCGTGGACCTCTGCCTTAGCACCAACATCGATCCCTCGGGTTGGCTCGTCGACAAAGAGAACTTTTGGTTTCAAAGCCAAATATCTGGCCAGCACCACCTTTTGCTGATTTCCACCAGACAGAGTTCCGATGATCGCGTCTTCGTTTGTCATCCGGATCCGCAGATTCTGCTTAAACCGCCGGATCAAAGCGGATTCCGCGTTTCGATCGACGAAATATCGAAATCGACTAAGCTGCTTCAGGCTCGGAAGCGTCAAGTTCCGACGGACACTCTGGGTAAGGAAAAGCGCGTGCTGTTTACGGTCTTCGGGAACCAACGCCATTCCCAAATCAATGGCGGTTCCCGGTGAGTCGATCCTCACCGGTTGCTCTTCCAAGTAGATTCTTCCGGATTCGAACGGCTCGGCACCATAAATTGCGCGGATCAGATCAGTTCTGCCGGCACCAACTAGTCCAGCCAGACCCAAAATTTCGCCCCCACGGACTTCAAAACTCAGATCACGAAGTATTACTGCTTGCGGGCTGGGCAATCTTTTTGTTCGCGATAGACGCTCAACCTTGAGGATAACGCGGCCGGTTTGTCGGGTACCGGTAAAAGGATGCACTTCGACATTTCGGCCAACCATCATCCGTACGAGTTCTTCCAAAGAGGTGTTTGCGACCTCGCCGGTTCCAGCCAACCGGCCATCGCGGAGAACGGTGTACCGATCACAAATTTGTGATACTTCGATCAACCGATGGGAAACGTAGATCACGCTGATACGATGCGATTTGAGGTCGCGAACGACAGCGTGCAGCTTTTGTACTTCGCGGTCACTCAGCGCAGCGGTCGGTTCGTCGAGAATGATCAGTTTGGCATTGATCGTAAGAGCCCGAGCGATTTCTACCAATTGCTGCTCGGCCACACTTAAGGCGGAAACCCGGGTCGCGGGATCCACGTGCAGATCGAGGCGGCTGATCGCCGATATTGTGGCGCGCCGCATTGCGCTCCGATCGACGAAATAGCCTGGTCCTGGCTCCCGGCCGATAAAGACGTTTTCTGCAACCGACATGTTCGGCATCAGGTTGAATTCCTGGTAAACCGTTACAATGCCTTGTCGCTGTCTTTTGGCCGGCGTTTGCACTCCCAATGGCTGGCCTTCAAATTCCAGGACGCCACCGTCCTGCACGTGAGCGCCGGCCAAAATCTTCAGGAGCGTGGATTTACCTGCTCCGTTCTCTCCCAGCAGCGCATGAACTTCGCCGGAATCAACTGCGAGAGAGACTTCCTGGAGGGCAGCAACGCCCAAGAAACGTTTGCTGATATTGGTCGCTTGTAACAAAGGCATATAGCTCAGGCGATTCCTTGTTCTCGGGGAATCAAGCGCCGCATCTTTCTGTTTCGACGCAAGGGTTGGGTCGAGCTCCGAACGATCAGGCGAGGATTGAAATCTCGTTTCGCGCCACCCAGGGATCGATCGTCAATCCGACGGATGATTGCTCGCATCGCAGTTACTCCCATCTGATAGACCGGCTGCGCGATCGTGGTCAAGGCCGGTTCATAAAGTTCGGCCATACGAATATTGTCATAGCCAATGATCGATACATCTTCCGGGACCCGTTTGCCCATTTGCCGCAGAGCGGTTGCCGCACCGATCGCCACCAGATCGTTGGCAGCAATCACCGCAGTCGGTGGATGCGGGAGCTCAAGGAGACGTCTGATACCGATTTCGCCGTGGGAGACATCAAAACCGCCTTCAACCCAGTATTGATCGATGATTGGCAATCCATGATCGTGAAAGCCGATCTGGAATCCATTTAACCGATCAAGACCGACGATTGTGGGTGGCGGTTTAATCACGCCGATTCGGCGGTGGCCCAGTTCCACGAGATGCGCAACCGCCGTGTAACCCCCTTGTCTGTTCTTGCTGTCGACTACGACCGTCTTCGGATGAATGCGCAAATTGCCGAGGACGACAACCGGAACACCGTGTTTAATCAGATCGACCAGGGTTTCCCGACAACGCCTGTTTTCCATGTAGCAGGCATCAATAAATCCTGCGATCGCATGGCGCCGGAGGAGCTGCAGATAGGCTAGCTCTTTATCGGACTGGTTATCGGAATTACAAAGGAATAGGGAGAATCCATGTTCGTGAGCCACATCCTCGACACCACGAACGAATTCCGGGAAGTAGGGATTAGTGATGCTCGGCACAATGACGCCGATCGTGAAGCTCTTACGTGCGCGCAGGCTGCTGGCCAGAATATTTGGGTGATAGTTCAGCTCGTCGATCGCTTGTCTGACCCGAACGCGGGTAGGCTCGGAAATGCCAGGCTTGTCGTTAATAACCGCGGATACGGTTTGAATTGAGGCGCCGACCAACCGAGCAACGTCGAACAGAGTTGTTCGGGCGAGAACGGTCGGTGGCGGGACGTTGCTCATCCGGGGAAGGTTCACATGAAGGTTCATGTAAACAGCGTGTTCTTCCGCGTTTCCCGAGCAGTTGTCAAATCCGATCTGTGGCAGCGACCGGATCGGGTCGAAGCCCTTCCGTCCGTGTTCGCCTGAGGCCAAGCGAGAGGAGATCGGGGAGAATGGCATCATGCCGGGTGTTAGCACGCGCTAGCACTAGTCAAAGCGCCTGGCGCCAAAAGTCTTTCCAGAGAGCGGGCTGGATTTC
>DASTDH010000504.1:0-9135 GCA_035710445.1 Chthoniobacterales bacterium | reverse complement strand
AAATGCTCGAAATCCGCGGTGTTAATCGGATAGATGCCGCTGAAGACCATCGGATGAATTTCCTGGAAGCCAGGCAACGCTTCGCGAGCTGGATTCCGTTGCTCGGTCAAGGTGTCGCCAATCTTAATTTCAGCAGTCGATTTGATGTTGGCGATAAAATAGCCGACATCGCCCACTTTCAATTCCTTCTGCGGTAGAGGCTTGGGGGTGAAGACGCCGACCTCTTTGATTTCATAACTTTTCGAGGTGCTCATCAGCTTCACCGGCTGACCGGCAACAATGTTTCCGGAAAACACCCGCGCGTAGGCAACCACCCCTCGATAGATGTCGAAGAGCGAATCAAATATGAGTGCCCGTAACTTTTCGTCCTCTAAAGTAGCCGGAGGCGGAATCCGATGGACGATACCCTCGAGGATTTCGTCGATCCCAATCCCGGTTTTTGCACTTGCCAGAATGGCTTCATCCGCCGGAATCGCTAAAATATCTTCGAGCTGCTTCTTCACGGTTGGAACATCCGCGTTGGGCAGATCGATCTTATTAATGACCGGAACGATCGTTAGGCCCTGCTTTAACGCCAGATGAACGTTGGCCACGGTCTGCGCCTCGACTCCCTGGGCCGCATCTACTACGAGAATAGCGCCTTCACAGGCAGCCAGACTTCGGGAAACCTCGTAGGAAAAATCTACGTGACCGGGTGTATCCAAGAGATTCAATCGATAGATCTCCCCATCTTTAGCCCGATATTGCATCGTCACCGGATGGGCTTTGATGGTGATGCCACGCTCGCGTTCAAGATCCATTGAATCGAGCAACTGGTCCTGCTTCTCTCGCTCCTCAATCGCACCGGTCGATTCCAATAAGCGATCCGAAAGAGTGGTCTTTCCGTGATCGATATGAGCAATGATACAGAAATTGCGGGTGAAACGCCTGGGCATCCGAGAGCCGCACTATTCTTCAGGCAAGAACACACGTCAACGGTGGAGAGGGCCGGGAGCGCCGGGAGCGAAGAGACGTAAGAGGTGAGAGGTAGCGGCGACTGTCCTCCGAAGTTAGGCGGGGTGCCGGTTCTAATAATTTCGCCGCAAGGAATTAAGTGAGCCCGGCCTTTGAGTCCAGTCGCCATGGCGTGATTCGCAAATGTGGCTTGCACGTTAGGGACGAAGGCCAACCATCGACCGCAATCACTCTTTTGAGCGATGACACCTCTGGGAGCCGGAAGTCATTCTTCGCACCGATACTGTAAACTCAGCCAGATGAACCGAGTTCGGTACTTCGGGTTGGGAAGTTGGACATTCGATTGGTCGAAGAGGCTGATGAGTCAGCTCTTTGGCTCGAAATGCTCCTGGATACGACCTGACATGCAAGCGACATTCGCGAACCACGCCATGGCGACTGGAATCAAAGGCCGGGCTCACTGAATGCCTTGCGATGAAACTATTAGGCCGGCCACCCATCTAACTTCGGAGGACAATCGCCGCTGCCAAACACAATGACTAGTCACCTGTCGCCTCTCTTCGCTCCAGGCGTTCTCCACCCTTGTGAAATATTTCACTTGCTCCTCGGATCGCACATCATAAGCTCAAGTAATGGCCACAATCGCTCCGGCTGCCTACGACTCCAAGGTGGAGGGTAACATCATCTTTTCGCGACTTGATGCTTGCATCAATTGGATGCGAAAAAATTCGCTTTGGCCAATGCCGATGGGTCTGGCCTGTTGCGCAATCGAACTGATGGCGGCCGGCGCCTCTCGATTCGATATTGCCCGGTTTGGTGCCGAAGTCATGCGTTTCTCTCCCCGCCAGTCCGATGTGATGATTGTAGCTGGCACCGTGACTTATAAGATGGCTTTGGCTGTAAAGCGCATCTATGATCAGATGCCCGAGCCAAAATGGGTTATCGCAATGGGAGCTTGTGCTTCTTCCGGCGGGATGTACCGCAGCTATGCGGTTCTCCAGGGCATCGATCACCTCCTCCCGGTGGACGTCTACGTAAGCGGTTGCCCGCCGCGTCCGGAAGCGCTGTTGGAGGGCCTGATGAGGTTGCAGCGCAAGATCATGCACGAGCACGCCGTCGAAGACCAAAAACGTGCATTGTTCGAAACCGTTTCATGACCACAGCCCAACTGGCCGAAAAAATTAGAGCGCGCTTCCCGAATCTCCCGCAGACCGAATTTCGCGACGAGATATCGTTACAAGTCCCGCTTGATGAAATTGAGTCGGTTTGCCAAAGCTGCCGCGACGAACTCGGCTTTACTTTTCTAGTCGATATTAGCAGCGTGGACCATTTCGGTGAAGAACCGCGGTTCGAGGTCGTCTACGAGCTTTATTCGCTCGAGGAAAATATTCACCTGCGTCTCAAGACAAAAGTTTCCGAAGACAGTCTCGAGGTACCGACACTGTCGCGCGTATGGGAAGGCGCGAATTGGCACGAACGCGAGATCTTCGATATGATGGGCATCCGGTTCACCAATCATCCTGACCTTCGGCGGATCCTGATGTGGGATGGCTATCCGTATTTCCCATTGCGAAAGGATTTTCCGTTGGAAGGAAAACCTAGCGAGATGCCAGACGTCGCGTTCAGCGCGGTTGCTCCGCTTGCGGGCGGCCCGTTCGTGACGGCGCCAACCGACTCAGGAACCAAAGATCGTGAGCCGCGCGCGCGACCGCCGGACTAAAGAGGGACGCAAACGCGAAGGGGCGATACGGTGATAGGGCGACGCGACGTGGTCGTCTCTATATGGCACGGCGAAAAGCCTGGCGGCACTGGATCGTTCCGCTCCTTTGGCTCGCATCCCCCTGCGCCGGGTTTGAGCTGAGGTTTTCGCCCCACCTTCATTACGTAATTGCCTTGTCGCCGCGTCGCCCCATCCCCGCGTCGCCCCATCGTCTTATTCATCCCTAGCCGGCCGTCGCTTCCAGCAGCTTGACCACCGGTTCAAACGGCACCGTCTCCATGCCGTGGCGTTCGGCCAAATACTCTGGACTATTAAAGCAAAGCCAGACGTCGCCACTTATATCTTCGTAGATGAGCGCCTTCAAGGGCAAGTCCAATGCCAGTGAAGGGTAGGCCTCCATGAGTGGCGTGCCGGTTTTGGGATCCCCGAAGATGATCAGTTCAGTCGGCCGTAACGCGAGTCCGACTTGCTCCGCTTCTGACCGTTGATCGATTCGGGCGAAAATCTTGACGCCTTTGGAGTTCAATAGATCCGCCAGGCGAGAGGCAGTATCCGCCACGGAATGTTTGCTCTTGATTCGCGAAACGCCACGAGCCGGCATGAGATTTTTCTTTCCCGAAGCTTACAGGTTTTCCGGAGAGCGGTTGCATGATTCACCGAGGTCGCCAAATTAGCAACGCCTACTTTTTTTACGGCAGCAGTCATGGATGAATGCTGGCCTCAGCTCGTTGAATCTCGATCCCGAAACCCGAGGATCGCAACCGATACGCAACCATGCCCCAAAACCAAACCAATTCTTTTGCCTTACCCGGCTCTGAACGAAGCCTCCCCTCAGACGCACAGTTGGTCGGTCCCTGTTCGCCCACTGCCACAATCACGGTGACCCTTTATTTGCGGGCGAAAAATCGGGAAGAACTTCAACAGCGACTGGAGCAACTTTCTCAATCGCATCCATCGGAGTACCTGACACCGGAGCAGTTTGCCGACCGCTATGGAGCAGATCCAGCTGATCTGGATCAGGTCAGCAGTTTCGCACAGAAACACGGGTTGCAAGTGATCGGAACAGATTCGGCGCGTCGCAGCGTGCAACTGTCCGGATCCATTTCCGCGATGGAAGCCGGATTCGGCGTTCAACTGCATGACTATCGCCATCGCGGTTCGATCTATCGCCTTCGCCAGGGTCCGGTACACTTGCCAACGGAATTGCAAGGTGTGGTCACGGCTGTCTTTGGTTTGGATAATCGGCCACAGGCAGACACCCATTTTAGGCTGCTCTCACCCGCGGCAGTCAGTCAGCAATCATTCGATCCAACCGATCTTGCCAAGCTATACAGCTTTCCGACTTCGGCGACCGGCCAAGGCGAAACGATCGGGATCATCGAATTGGGAGGCGGTTATCGGCAGACAGATCTCGATTCATATTTTCAGCAACTCGGAATAAATCCGGAACCGCAGGTGACTGCGGTATCGGTCGACGGTGGCCAGAACAGTCCGACCGGTGATCCCAATAGCGCGGACGGAGAAGTGGAGCTGGACATCGAAGTGGCCGGGGCCATCGCTCCGGCGGCAAAGCAAAAGGTTTTCTTTGCGCCGAATAGCGATCAGGGATTCATCGACGCCGTTACGTCGGCTGTTCACGATCCGGATGTCAGCTTGATCTCCATCAGCTGGGGTCAGGCGGAATCCAATTTCACCTCTCAATCGCTTACTGCCTTCAACCAAGCTTTTCAGGAAGCCGGCACGATGGGAAAAACGGTGTTTGTTGCTGCCGGAGATAACGGATCTTCCGACGGAGAGAGCGACGGGAAGAATCACGTCGACTTTCCCTCCTCTAGCCCATTCGCAGTGGCGTGCGGAGGGACTACTCTCCAAGCCTCTTCCGGTAATTCTTCGATCGTTGCCGAGACCGTATGGAACGAGGAAAGCCAAGGCGAGGGCGCGACCGGAGGAGGCGTGAGCGATTACTTCTCCAAACCTGACTACCAGAGCCGGATCAACGTACCTCCGCCGCAATCCCAGAGCGGCGGTCGCGGTGTGCCCGACGTCGCTGCTGACGCCGACCCGGTTACTGGATACAAGGTTCTGGTCGATGGTACTCAAAGTGTCATCGGCGGCACCAGCGCGGTCGCTCCTCTCTACGCCGGGTTGTTCGCGTTGATCAATGAACTTCTGGTTAAGAATGGAAAGCCGCGCGCCGGCTACGTTCACCCGGCGCTTTACCGGAATCCGCAAGTATTCCGCGATATTACTTCCGGGAACAATGGTGCGTTTTCGGCTGGCCCCGGCTGGGATGCAACCACCGGCCTGGGAAGCCCGAACGGAGCTGCGGTTGCCAGCGCATTGACCGGTTCGCAGGCTGGGAGGGCGTAGAACCCGGATTTCAGAAGGCCAAAATTTAGAAAACAGTAGGAGACCGATCCCGAATTGCACTCGTACGTGAGCCACTCAACCGCGACCGCCGAATACATGTATTCCTAGTTCCAAATTGCGGCTTCTGGATTCTAAATTCTGGCTTCCGGGTTATGGCTTCTTGATCCTGAATTCTTAATTTCAAATTCTTCACTTTTCGCTGTCGCTCTTTGCGAAATTAGGCTTAGCTTGCGACATGAACCTCGAAGAAGATATCGAGGTGGTTTGTCCGTACTGCGGAGCGCGGTTTACGACCTGTGCGGACACCTCGGTTGGCAATTACTCGACAATCGAAGATTGTGAGATTTGCTGCCGTCCGATCGAGCTGACGGTCGCTTGCCATATCGGAGGAGTCGAAGCAGTGGAAGCCACTCGGGCTTAGTCCCCCCGGCCCAGCAAGTTCCTGAGCAAGTGATCCAGTTTTCTCTTGCGTGGGCCAGTCGTCTGTTCATATTCCCGTCCTCTTTTATCCGGCTAGGTAGCTCAGTTGGCAGAGCAGAGGACTGAAAATCCTCGTGTCGGCGGTTCGATTCCGCCCCTAGCCACCGGCACCTCAGCACGAGGCACTTACGAAAAATCGCTCGACGAAAAAGTCACTTTTCATAACAAAAGTCATGAAACGCCGTCGAGAATCGAGCTTGTCGCGGAACGTTTTAAACTCCTGTTTTGCCCGCGCGTAACGCCGAAGTAATCGCAGATTGGCAGGACAGCACCACAGCACCAGTCACGACTGCTTACAAGATTGCTTACAATCGGATCATCAATTGCCAGCATGACGGTCACCCCATCCTAATTAATGGCTTGCACTTCGACCCGCATATCGAAATTGGATGGAACGAGATAACTAACCAGTACGGGCAAAGCAAACCGGCTGACGCGATCAACATCGACCGCTCGAGCGGACTACCTGGTCGCCCGATCCTGATCCACGACAACTACGTCCAGGACATTGCTCCCGCTTCCCCGAATCAAACAGGATTCACCGCAAGCGGCATCGTTACCGATGGCGATACTGCAGATCCGGCGTTGTCAACTTCAAACGTCGAGATCGCCTGCAACCAAGTAGTCGGCTGCGTGACAATGCCGCTACAGGCGTTCCAGACCGCGTTTGAAACCCAGGAAATCTTAGCCCGAGCGGGAATAAATCCTTCCCCGGTTGGGACCAGAAGATATATGAACCGTTACGTCAGTCTATTTGTGCTCTGTCTGATCGCTGGGTCGGTCTTTGGGATGGGTTCAGGAACGGGGGGAGGTTCCGGGAGCTCTGGGGGAGGTACAGCCAGTGGAGGGGGAAGCAACACGTCGCAAATCGGAGAAGGCGGGCGAGCCGTGAGACTCTATGATCAAGGCGTTAGGGCCATGAATTCGAAAAAATTCGCTGAAGCACAGGCAAGGTTTGCGCAAGCACTTACGGAAAATCCGGTTTTCGCCGAAGCCCACAGTTATCTTGGCTATTCATTGCAAATGGAGGGGACGCAAAACTACCTGATGGCTCTCGAACACTATAATCGGGCTATTCAACTCAAACCGAATCTCGCCCAAGCATACGAATATCGCGGTGCGCTTCTTCTGAAGCTGGGCCGAAAAAGCGCTGCCGAGAAAGATCTTGCGACTCTGAAAACATTAAATCCTAGGCTGGCTGTCGAGCTGGAGCGGGTAATGAAGAAGGAAAAAGAATCGAGCGGGTCTGTGGTGAAACACGGCGGCTAGATCCGCTGATATTAAGACCTCGGGAGAAAGCACGGCTGAGCCTTCGCGGAGACGCTTCAAGAGCTCGAACGATTAACATGCTCGGAGAAACCAAAGCGCCAATGGCTATCGAATCTATTAATTTGCTTGGTCGAGCGGAAGGGGTCGCGTCTAAAAGATTCGATTGCGCTGAAGAACCAGGCAATCCCCCTTTTGCGTGGACTGAGAAAGAATGCTTCCTGACCAGGTTGGGAAAAAGAATCCGAGTTCAACCGGAGCGCCCAGAAAAAGCGTTGGAGCCCGTAAGAGGCGTTTGTGAAGGGCAAGAGGTAAATCTTAGAACCGATTTGGTTCTCTGCCACGATCCGCAACCATCGTTTAACGTTGCAGGCAGTGCCGATGAAGAGATTTTGCAGTTCGACTTTGGCAAAGCCGCGATAACGGCTTCTGCGTAAACCGTGAGCACGCGCCAGTTCGCTGACGGTGCCTTCGATCGCACTGCGCTGATGCATGCGTTGTTTGAACTGCTCGGTTTGTTGTTCGCGGCGCCGCTGCTGCAAAAGATCGTGATACTGACCGACCACGATAGTGCGATGAGACTGTCGGGCGGGGACACACTTCGAGCGCAGCGGACAGTCTCGACAATGGTAACTCCATTCAAAACGAAAGCTCACTTTCCGGCGCTTGGCTTCCTCTAAGCGGCTGCACTGGGTACTGTCATAACCGCCCGGACAGCGGGCACGCCGCTTGGCAATGTCAATGTCGAAGGCCTCGATGCGATAGGCACTCTCCAATTCAGCGCGATTGGCGCTAGGCTGTGCTGGTCCAGTCAGCTCCCAGCCTTCCTCCCTGGCTTGTTGCAGTCGGAGAGCCGAAACGTAGGCCCCGTCGACATAGAGCTCGCTCGGTCGATCCAAGCCGCTGCGAGCTTGATCTCGGAAAGTTTGATCTAAACCTGGATCGTCGCTTTCGCTCGCCCTCTGGGTGACTATCGAAGTAATAAAGCGGCTTTGGCTCAGAGAGTCTTTTTCCGGTATGCTCTCAGCGATCTGTGCTTTGTAACCAACCCAGGTTTTCTTCTCTTTACCCTTACCTTTGGCCGACCATTGCGCGTCGGGATCATGCGGATTACGGACCACACCAGTAGCATGTTCTTTGACCGCTTCGGGTTGCTGCTCTCGGAGTTGGTACTGTTGGGCGAAAACCTGCCGCAGTAAGTCCACTTGCCGGCCGTAACGCAGTTCCGGCATCATCGGTTCAAGCCACTGCAATAGGCGCAAGCAATCCTGACCAGCTTGGCGATGTTTAGCTTTGAGCACCTCGACCCCGCTCCTGTAATCGAGTTTACTCTCGACATAGCGTTCCCAGAACAACTCCCAAAAGTCCGGATAGTCCGCTCTCTTTAATCCACCGGCCAGTTCTTCCAACGCCAAGCGTAGCGTCTCGCGCACGCATTCCAAAGCGCTCAAGTCAGCCACCGCACTCAAGACATGGGTCGAGTCCAATCGTTGTTTGGAGCGCTTGGAGATCAAACCTTCTTTCTGTAATGCGGCCAACACCGCTCGCATCGCCACATCGGCTTTGCCGTATTCGGTCAGTCGTTGACGGAAGTAGACCAGCGTCGTCGGATGAAAACCCCCTTCGCTCAATTTCAAGTTCAACGCCAACTTCCAACCTAAGTGGTACTTCACCAGTTCCACCGCTTGGCGGTCGGGCACTCGCTCCAAAAACTGGAATATCAATACCCCGAGTAAGACCACCGGTTCCACCCCAGGCCGGCCATTGTCGGATTGATAACATTCCGTCAGTTGCTCACGGCATTGCGCCAGCACTGGCCAGACCTTCTTGGCGAAGAGCTTGTACTTATCGCTATCGGCGAACAACTCCGGCGCGATTGCTCCCAGACTCTCAAATAACGATCCCTGTACATCGAACTGCGGTAAACTCATCCTTGCTGCGCTCGAGCTTACCAAACATCACGCACATCTGCCGATCATAACTTTCCAAAATCTTGGTTTTTCAGTAGAATCAAAGATTCAAGGATTCAAGAACGCGGCACTCGCCTGAAACGTTTTTGGAGCGAGTGATCCCTTTCCAGATGTGCCGTGGTTCGTCGTACGGGATCACTCACCGCCTGATAACCAAGGCTCCCAATTGCGTTGCCGATCTGCCGCTCCAGGAACAAGCACTCATAAAGTCACTCCGATTGAATCAAGGCCAGATTTCTCGATTCTTTGATTGCGCTGAAGAACCAGGCAATCCCCCTTTTGCGTGGACTGAGAAAGAATGCTTCCTGACCAGGTTGGGAAAAAGAATCCGAGTTCAACCGGAGCGCCCAGAAAAAGCGTTGGAGCCCGTAAGAG
>DASTDH010000503.1:0-3505 GCA_035710445.1 Chthoniobacterales bacterium | reverse complement strand
TAATTCCTGTCTTCACGGCTGATGACTACATGCCGTACTTGAGGCTGTTGGCCTGCGGCCCGTAGTTGATCAGAATGTCATCCTCGAGCGCTGCTACTCGAAATGGTCCATACGCCAGCTTGATGTCGTACACTTCTTCTCCCGTCCTAGATAGAAACTTGTGAACCACCTTCCCGGTCTTAATGCCATACACCATGACAATGTCGCCAACCTCTACGTCGCTCGTGCTCATTCTTTATTCACTCGGTTTCTCAACCATATCTCTTCTCCCCGTCGTGCTAAAACGGTACCGTCGGCCGGCCCAATAGCATGTGGGCGCATGACGGCTAGACCCTCCGTTCAGCGTCACACAAATCATCACCATTATGATACATCATTGTGTTATGTTATTTTATTCTGGACTGAGAGACCCCAGGTCCTAGGGTGCGACCGCGGTTGAAGACGTAATCGGCCACAGCGTCTCTCTTCAATGTTCACCCCATTGACCCCATATGCACCTGAAACTCGACAAAAGACGACTTAGCCAGATCGACCCGGAGGACAGGCTCGTGAAGCTGGCTGAAGCAGCGAAAATCTGTGCATGCGACGTGAGGACCATAAAAGGAGCAATCGCAAACCGAGAAATCAAAGCCGTGAGGCTCACCGAGTCCGAAAATGGTCAGTGCTTAGGATTTGGCTGAGCGAACCTCATCGCTGGCTGGACACTAAGAGAATCAAGACGTTTCTAGCCAAGTAACCACCACTCAGACGTAAAGAGCGGGAAACCCACGATAAACCTGGCTTCCGTCCTGAGCACGTAAAGGACCGAGATTGAACGCGTTTGCGTTCGACGGATGGTTCAGAGACTTCGAAAAGCGGGCTGGATCGCCCCGACCGCTCAGAGAACCGAGCGATCTACTACGCTGAACGTGACGTCCATCGCGCCCTCAAACGAGTCCAACGCGAGGGCTATCTTTTAAATGGCCATGGCCGTAGCGTGTCCGTTTCAGATCGGCCAAAAGTGCGTAAGCGTTCAGCCGAGGAAGCGCTCGCCGGTCTCGACTCGATAACCTTTAGAGAGAGAGAGAGAGAGAGAGAGAGAGAGAGAGTGTGTGCGCCTTTTTCCTCCGAACGGATAGGGTTAGGCTGCAAACGGGAAACAAAACGGCTCCCCCGTTTTTCTACGTCACACATCTAAATGAAAACACCGAAACTTAAGCCAACCGACGAAGCGGAACCCGATGCTATGCGGCAACCCGCCAAAGAAGATCTTGCCGATTTAATCTGGAAATATCACCAGGGCGAAAAAACCGAACCTTTCGACAAAATGCTATTGCTCTCCCTTGAGGCCAAGAAATTTGCGTTGGCAGTTGAACTTTTGAAGCTAAACAAACTTGATCAAATTTACGGCGCTATTGACCAGATTGCCGTCAAAGGAATCCGAGCGTTGGTCAGAGAACTCTGAAAAAAGCAGTCGCGACCTTCCGGAGGAGTGCGACCAAGATGGGGCAAAGTTCTCGTCTGTTGGTTACACCTCTAACCCTGGACTCAGGGAGGCGCTGGTTTATTTGAGGGTTGCGTCAAAATGAGAAATCCCTGATAGATGGCTGAATGTTTTCGCATGTTGTCATCTTTTGGACCGATCCTGCCAAGCCCAGTGCGCCGGATGAAGTGATCGCCAGCGCGAAGAAATATCTCGCACCGATTCCAGGCGTCGTGAACTTTCACGTCGGTAAGATGGCACGCAGTCATCGCGATGTTGTCGATCAAAGCTACCAGGTAGGATTAAACATCCAGTTTAAGAGCAAAAAGGCGCAGGACGAATATCAAGTTCACCCCAAGCACTTGGAGTTCGTCGACCAGTGTAAAGCGCTTTGCATCAAGGTGGTCGTGTACGATTTCGAGTGAGCGCGGTGGCTTTCCGTTTCAACGACTGTTTCAGGTTAGGAGCCACTCGGTTTGAGTCACTTCCTCCGAGCGGTTTTCTTTTACGCCTTCCAAGATCGCCAACACTTCCTTGTTTAGCCTGAGAGCTTCTTCACTTGCGCGAATGGTCTCCGTTAGTGCTTTAATGGCATCTGTTTTAGCTTCCGCTAAGCTTTTACTGGTGTGTCTGTTTTTCCATCTCATAAAGCATTTTCACTTTCTCACTCTTCGTCGTCGACGATAACGGCTTCGCCGGTTCGTAAGAGCTCTTTAACTCTGGCGTACTCTTCCATTGCTGCGCGCGTTTTCTCGGGATGCTTACCCCGATAAAGTCGCAACGCCTTAGCGATTGGACGTAGCCGGTGGTAAATGCATGTTAAAAAAAATTCGCGAAGGAATTTTATCGCCGGCAAATCCGGGGTGATACCAAGGATCATTGGTAAGGAACCGCTTTGTCTGCGCGTAATCGCCTTCCTCATGGGGTATGGCCCGGACCACGGTATCTTCGTCGAAATAGTCTCCACGTTGGGCAAGCTCCACTGTAAGCGGTGCGTCACCTACATAGTTGCCGTTAATTTCGATTCTCGCTCCGGGCGGTTCAGAAATAATCTGAGTTTCTTTCGGCTGGTATGGCATCGGCTTAGATGAAACCGGCCGATCGGTACTGAGAGGATGAGCCGAATATGGATTCGAACATGCCGCAGCAAAATTTAAGATGGCGGCGGAGGCAAACAGGGGTCCGAGATGGTTCTTCATGGCGATCGCATGAGCCTGACAGATTTCACTAATTTTCATCAGTCTTAGGCCATCCGCTAGCAAATCCGCCGGCGTGTTTTGCGTCGTCCGGGCGAAACAACCATCGCCGCCTTGCTCCCAGCGACTCCGTGAATCGGCGTTTGCGGTTCGCTGAAGGCTGGGGTACCGAGGTCCGATGCGCCGCGGGAAACCGGGTCGGGCACCGCGGTGAGTTGGTGGTGTCAATCCACCTATTGATTTGGATACTCTTATGAAAAGGACTTCAGATGTAGGCTTAAGCAAGGTTCCCGAAATCACCCTTGCTTTTTGGATCATCAAGGTAGCTGCAACCACCCTGGGCGAAACCGGCGGAGATGCCCTCTCAATGACGATGCATTTGGGCTATGCTATCAGCTCCGCAATCTTCTTTTTCTTCTTTATTGTTGCAGTCGCGGCTCAGATCGCTGCCAAATCTTTTCATCCTTTTCTGTACTGGGCGGTTATTGTTGCGACTACCACGGCGGGCACGACCATGGCGGACTTTGCGGATCGCTCTCTCAAGATCGGATACGTAGGAGGCTCTGTGGTGCTCTTCACGATATTGATTCTCGTGCTGGGATTGTGGTGGGCTTCCACGGGGTCGATTTCGGTCAACTACATTACGTCGCGCAAAACAGAAATGTTCTATTGGATGACGATCCTTTTTTCGAACACCCTGGGGACGGCGCTCGGTGATTTTTTCGCTGACGAATCAGGATTCGGATATGAGGGCGCAGCAGTTGCTTTTGCAGGCGCATTGGTGCTCATCGCGGCCGCATATTTTTTTACGAACATCTCCCGCACAGCTCTGTTTTGGCTAGCGTTC
>DASTDH010000502.1:0-2121 GCA_035710445.1 Chthoniobacterales bacterium | reverse complement strand
GCATCAGTATGTAATCTCGCGCCGCGTTGAAAGGGCACAGCACCTCCTGCGGACAAATGGCGGACTCGGCTTGGGCGAGGTCGCGTTCCGCTCCGGTTTCGCAAATCAAAGCCATTTTTGTTTTCACTTTAAGCGGATTGTCGGCATCACGCCGACACAGTTTCAGACATCCGCAAGAACCTGTTGAATCTCCGCAAGATCACGAAAGACATCGCTCAACGAGGCCTGTAGCCTACCCGGGCATCATGCGAATCAACCCGATCGTGATGCTTAGAAACACCGTCTTTTCTTAGTTATGTTAGAATGCAACCTTAATGATAACCAAAAAGAAAACTATAGGGAACTGGTCCTACCTCAAGCCAGTCTGGCGATTCAACTGGCCCAATTAGTGAAAACAGCTAAACGATCTGCCGTGCTGGAAGAGCGGAGGCGATTGGCCGGCGAGATTCACGATTCACTTGGCCAGAGTTTTTCCGGTATTTGCATGCACCTCACAGTCGCGGCAGAAACAGCGCTAGAAAACGGCAAAGAGGTTCTCGGTCACATAAAACGCGCGACGGACCTGGCAAAGTTTGGCTTATCCGAAGCGCGCCGTTCAGCACTGAGCTTGCGATCGGATATTATCGAGGAGTCAGGACTTGTCGGGGCTCTGAAAATCTTGGTCAAATACTCGAATATTCCCGGTCGGTTATGCTGTACGTTTCGTTCGATCCGGGTACGCGAAGAAATGTTAGCCCCGCAGATCAAGCAAGTTCTCCTGCGTATAGCCCAGGAGGCGATCAGCAACGCAATGCGTCATGGCCAGCCGACTATTATCAATGTCAGCGTGCGCTCGATCTCGTCCAATCTGGTGCTAGAAATCAGCGACAACGGCAGCGGGATGCCTTCGAGCAGGGCTGGGACCGGCTCAGGGGAGTCGCTGAATAAAAAAGAAGGCTTTGGACTGACCAATATGCGTACCCGAGCCAAAGGTATTGGTGCAGAGCTGGATATTCAATCCGCTCCAGGTCATGGGACCAGCATCGTCGTCCGCTTACCACTCGGTTAGTCTGGCTTTCTTGTGAGGAACTTGAACGAACAACGACGCCGTGAACAACCGCTAGCGGCGACGAGCCTGTCCGACAAGCCCTGCGGCGATTATCCCAACACGAAATCAGCGCGTCTGACCGACCAGATAACCGTTGTTGTTGCAGACGACCATCCGGCCATTCGGGAAGGATTAGTTAAAATTCTAGAATCAGAAAAAGATATAAAAATCGTAGCTGAGGCCGAGGATGGCGAGGAAGTGTGTGTGCTCTATGACCAGTTTCTTCCTGATGTCCTGATCCTCGATCTTCGGCTGCCCAAGAAGGATGGGATACAAGTCCTTCACCAGTTAATGTCGCGCAGACTTTCGAAACCTCGGGTTATCATAATGACATCTTACGATAGTGAACATGACATTTGCCAGGCGGCCCGTGCTGGGGTCAAAGCTTTCCTGGTCAAAGTAGCAGGTCCTCAACAAATCCGCGAAGCAGTGCGTCTGGTGGCCGACGGCGAAACCTACTTTCCTGCGGAGGTTCGATCAAAACTGACTGAATCATTGTCCCAAGCTGAGCTCTCGAAGAGAGAAATCGAGGTTCTGGAGAAAATGGCTCGTGGCAAGAGCAATAAAGAGATCGGAGTTGCTCTCTATATCAGTGAAGGCACCGTAAAGTATCACGTTAACTCCATTCTCCGGAAATTAAATGCGATTGGACGAGCCGAAGCCATTGCCATCGCTGCTCGGCGTGGGCTGCTACAAGTAGGCTGGCATTCGGAATGCCGCGTAGCGGTTACAGATTTTAGCCTGGGAAAAGCGAAGCCCAGGACCGGTTCCAAATAAGCGCGAGCTGTCAGCGCGACAGAAATCGCGATCTTGAGGTTGTAACGGGTGTTGGGTGCACCGAATCTGGGCACACTGGCTGGCTGCGGAGTCGACATAGGGGTAGGGACATAGGTCAGCCTTGCCCCTCCCTCCGAACCGGACTGGCGGATTTCCCGCATCCGGCTCTCCAGTTGGTGGTCATCCTTCAGGAAGATTGGCATGCCGCGGCGTACGCTTGCTTTAAGGAATACAAGCCCACCGCGGAGAAGTAGCTA
>DASTDH010000501.1:0-10161 GCA_035710445.1 Chthoniobacterales bacterium | reverse complement strand
CGCGTACACCGTGTGCACTGGATGCGCTTGGAAGAGGAAACTCGTCACAACACCAAAATTGCCGCCCCCACCGCGCAGGGCCCAGAACAGATCAGGGTGTTGGCTCTTGCTGGCGTTGACAAAACTGCCGTCGGCCAGGACGACGTCCGCTTCGAGAAGGTTGTCGATGGTGAGGCCGTACTTGCGCGTTAGATAGCCAGTACCTCCGCCGAGGGTGAGGCCAGCGACACCGGTGGTCGAGACGATGCCAAAGGGTACGGCCAGCCCGAACGGATGGGTGGCGTGATCGACATCGCCCGACGTGCAGCCCGCGTCGACCCGAACGGTTTGGCTCGCCGGATCCACGCGCACGCTCTTCGTCATCGAAAGGTCAATCACCAGACCGTCGTTGCAGCTGCCGAGCCCGGGGCCATTGTGGCCACCGCCGCGGATCGCGATGAGGAGCCCCTGATCGCGGCCGAAGTTCACCGCCGTGATGACATCGGCGACGTCCACGCAGCGCGCAATCAGGAGTGGCCGCTTGTCGATCATGCCATTGTAGAGTTTGCGGGCCTCCTCGTAGCGCGGGTCGTTTCGTAGGATCAGCTCACCGCGCAAGCTCTTCTTGAATTCTCCTATGGTTGCATCGCTCAGCATGATGTTCTCCTCTCCAGGTGATTGTGCCTCGCGTGGAGTTCCCCGACCGCGAGCTTGCTCGAAAGTTCGAGGCGATCATGGGTCACATTCGTCGGGGCAAAAAATTTCGACTGTAAGAGCGCGAACGACAATTACGGATAATGGAACCGATTCTTAGATTTTAATTAACTACCTAGTGTCGAGGACGCTACGGAGCTGCTTTTCGCTTCGGCCGACTTGATTTTTGCAGTCTAAGCGCAGCTATTGCCGCAAGCCTACTGCTATGTGATTGCCGACGCCAGACTGCGAGGCCCAGTCCTACCTCCACCCCCACGGCAACCGAACTCCGTCGGCCCAAGCCGGCTCTTCCGAAGACGCGCTCACACTTCGCTGACCGATCTAAAATTCGCACAGACCGCTAAGGCGAGATTCTTAAACCACAAATGGACGCGAATAGACACGAATTGAGTACGCTTAGTCCGATTAGTTAGTGAGCACTCCGTCGGCCCAGTCGGCTCTTTCCAGCCGCCACGCTCGTACTCAGAGTCTTTTATTCGTGTTTATTCGTGGTTTAAATCTCCTTCGCGTTTCTTGGCGGTTGGCACGAGGCCGCGCAGTGCATTGGAGAGATAAACTGCGTCAGCGTTAATCAAATCATCGTAATATAGCTTCTGCACCCGAACCGGCCGGGCACGAAGAATCTCTTGACGCATGATGCCGTCAAGCAATCCACTCTCGACCGGAGGCGTGAACCACACTCCATTTTTCAAGAGAAAAACGTTACTGCGCGCTCCCTCCGTCAGTTCCTCTCGTTGATTGAAGAACAACGCATCAAAGCATTCTGTTTTGAGGCGGCGCAAAGCGCGATCGTACAGGCCGCGCGCCGTCGTTTTGTGAAGCAGAAGAATATCGCTGGAATCCACTCGGTCGGGAGCAAGGACGAATGAAATTCGCTGAGGAAGGTAAACCAAAGGCTGAAACCCTACATCGATCCTCCCGTCTTTCTCCAAGGTCAACCTCACACGATGCGAGCCTTCGAGGCTTTTTTTCTGAGTGTATAAGAGCGTCTCTCGTATGCGCGATTCGTCATACTTGAATCCGAAAAAGTCAGCCGATTGTTTAAGCCGCAATAGGTGAGCATCCAGGCGTTTCAGCTGGCCGTCTTGAAGCAGAAGGGTTTCCAGGAGGGCAAAATCGGACGGTAATTCCGTAAGAAAACGGGCTTTCGACCAACATTCTGCATATTCTGCGTTGGTACTGGAATCAGCCACAATACCGCTGCCGACGTGGAGGCGCCCGCGGTTGTTTGGTGTTAACTCGATGGTGCGAATAGCAACATTAAAGACGAAGTCGCCTCCCGGCCGGATGTGACCAATAGCGCCAGTATAGATACCGCGAGAAGATCGCTCCAGATCGCCAATGATTTCCATCGCGCGAATCTTAGGCGCACCGGTAACCGAGCCGGACGGAAAAAGCGCTTGGAGCGTAGGAAACAGCGACCGATCAGGAACTCGACCACTCACCTGAGAAACCATCTGGCAAACAGTTGGATATTGTTCGATGGCAAAAAGTCGATCTACGCGGACTGATCCAATTTGCGCGATTTTACCCAAATCGTTCCGGATCAGGTCAACGATCATGAGATTTTCCGCCCGATCCTTCTCCGATTGCTGCAAAGCTCTTGCCAGTGCCTGATCGGTTCCTTTGTCGCCGTCCCTGGCCCGGGTGCCTTTCCTCGGATTTGAGACAAGCACATCGCCGCTTCGCTCCAGAAAAAGTTCCGGAGAAAGCGACATGATGATTCGATCTGGAAGTGACAGGTATGCCCCATAGTTGACCGGCTGAGATCGTCGCAGCTTGCGATAGAGCGCCAAGTACGAACCAAAGAAAGTGAAATCGATTCGCCAAGTAAGGTTCAACTGGTAGACGTCCCCACAGGCGATATGCCGGAGAGCCAATTCTACCGCAGCGGCGTACTCGGACTGGTTTAACCGGGCGTGCATTTCCGCGATCCCGGACGGTCGTTCGGTTGCGCCGGGCTTTTCCAGGCGTTGGTCCAACCACTGATCAAAGGAATCAGGCGGGAGCCATGTCGCTTGATCAAACAACCAGGCTTGGAATGGTGCCCAGGAGTGCTCCTCAACGCCAATCTGCAGTTTGGGCTCAAACCAGGAGCCAACCTCGTAGTCCGAAAGAACGACCGCGTGACATGAACGGCAGGCTTCGTCAAGCGTTGCGCAGGCGTTCGCCAACTGGCCTGGAGCCCGCGCCTCGATTAAGCGAGTCGGTCGCCCCAATATCCAAATTCCGGGGCCCGCGCCGTCGGGTCCTTTCCCGTCCACCAGAGCCATCACCGGCGGCAGATCTGGGCCGTCTGAAAAACCAGATAGCGTTGCCACATCCTTCGTTCCCGGTTCTCTGTTCATCGTCGCTGTTTGCCGCTCGCTGCAGATATCCTACATTTCCGAGAACAATTCCTTCCTAATATTTCACCATGCGCTTGCCCCACATCTTGCGCATTCGGAGAGCGCAGAACGAAATGGAGTCATGAGCGAAGTGCACGTACACGGATATCACCCGCGGGAGAACGAGCGCCTGCAAGATCGGGCCGATTTCCCAATGGAGACGCAGTACACCTACCGCCCAACGCCAGAAGAAAGCGCGGCAATCGACGAAGCAATTCGCTCTCTTGAAGCGGGCAAAGGTATTCCAGCCTCTGAAATGCGCCAACGCTTTGCCGCGAAATGGTCCCGCTGATCTACGCTCCGGAGGCGGAGCGTGACATTTGATGCGATTACGGCATATATCGCAAAGGACAATCCCAAAGCGGCTGAACAGTTTGGGCATCGCCTTATCGCACGTGCGGAGCTGCTCGGCATTTTTCCAAAGCTTGGACGTCCCGTGCACGGCACGCGCAACGTCCGCGTTTTACTGGAAACTCCGGTTCAAATTTACTACCGTTTAGGGCCTGCTGCTCGTCCTGTGGAGATTCTGCGCTTCTGGCACGCATCACGTGATCCCGATTCGCTCAACATGGATTGAGGGATTTCCCAGCGGTGGATGCCTGCCACCAGAAACCATCTGAATGATAAGGTCCTTTATCATTCACTGTAATTGGTCAATCACGAAGCAGATCGAACACCCTCGAACCTATATTTGGGATCTGCGTGATCCACTACAGGATGAGATTGACCAATTTGAGGAATACGAACGCCGAATGGAAGAAGAACGAGAGCAGCGGCTAGATAGATGATTCGGCTGGCTCTGTTCAAAACCAGGGCTGGTCGCCGGTCCGACAAAGGGCGACACCTCGTATCAAATCATCGAGCATCACGAATAACCCTCTTTTCGACGCCAGGCTGCCAGTGCTTCATGTCCTAGAATAAAAGCAAACCCCTGTTAGCAGGCGCGAGGGTGTTCCCCGAAGCGCAGCCCCGAGAATGGGCGCCTCCGGCAAACAGCTCGTCGGAGGGGCTGGGCAATAACTCTGAAGCAAGCGGGCGGGATTTGGTGCGTGCTCCTGCAGGCCAAGAAGCGCTCATGAGCCGTATTTCACGTTAACCCCGGAAGTCGCATCAGTTCTTTACGGGAATTTCGATGGGATTGCCTTGCCAATCCTTGTTCACCCAATCGTAATTAGGGTCGTTCACAGCCGAAATCTTCCGGACGTCCCCAGCCAGGAAATTCAAATAGTAGGCGTTCGTGCCGGGTGCCTTGGCAACCGGATGGTAGCCTTCGTGAATTAAGACAAGGTCCCCGTGCTGCACCGGAATGGCCACGTCCAGGTCGGTGTCCCGCGTGTATATGCGCTGAATCGCAAAGCCATTTTCCGGGAGAAAACGGTAATAATAGGTCTCCTCGTGGTAAGAGGAATTATCTCGCGTGTCGTGGCGATGGGGCGGGAAACTTGACCAGTTGCCGCTTGGAGTGTGAATTTCGTAGACGACTAACCGTTCCGTCAACTCGTCTGAATCCGCGAGGGTGCTTACCCCGCGTTTGGCGTTCGCCCCGCCGCGGACGACGGTCGGGATCTGATCCCTTCGGATGATCCGAGCTGGGAACTTTCCTTCCGCCGGCGCACCGCCGATGGCCACCTCAAAGGATTCAATCCCTTCCAGTTTGTACTTCGTTCGCGGCGGAAGGTAGGCTATGTCCGCCAATTCGCGGAAGAGATCCTTTCGCGCCAACCAGTGCCTTTCACTATTAAAAGACAGCCTCCCGCGCCCGACCAACGGCACGATCACCACCTCTTCCATGGCGGTATCGGTTTCGATGGTTTGACCCGAAACAAGCCGGGCTACCTTGAAGGAGATGTATTTCCACTCGGCCGTCTCTGGGGTCACGTTAAGCAAGAACCGGCTATTCTCATTCGGTCGATAATGTCGTTTCAAAGTCAATCCTCCTCTAGGTTTTCCACTCGCTTTCGTTTCATTCCAAGAATCGACGCCTGCGACCGCGTTGATTCTTGGCTCACTCATTGGTTCCCTGCACGGCTTGCTTAACGCGTTCGCTGAGCCGAGCCGGGGAAAGGTGAAACAGGTCGAGCAAATATTCGTTGGGCGCCGACTCGCCCCAACGATCCTCGATGCCAAAGCGAATCACCCTTCGGGGCGAATGTTCGGACAGAATTTCGGCCACCAAAGCGCCCAGGCCACCGTGGATGTTGTGCTCTTCGATCGTCACCACCAGACTAAACGGTTCGCAGGCTCGGATGAGCTCCTCAACGTTCAGCGGTTTGATCGACGGCACGTGCAGCACCCCCGCCGAGATCCCCTCCGACTCGAGCAGTTCCGCCGCTTCCTTGCAGCGGGAGCTCTGTGGGCCGGTCGACACCAGGAGCACGTCCCTGCCTTCCTTGAGGGAGTACGTCTTGCCAGGGGTAAACTGATAATCGGAATCGAAAACGTCCGAACAAACGTCTCGGGCTAACCTCAGGTACACCGGGCCTCGGTAGCCGGTGGCCCAACGCATGGCCGCCTCGCACTCCACCCGATCGGCCGGCGCCAGCACGGTCATGTCCGGCATCGAGCGCATGATGGCCAGGTCCTCGACGTCTTGATGCGTTTTACCCGTAAGTCCGGTTAGGACACCTGCGTAAGCCGCACCAAGCTTTACGTTGGCGTGCGTTTGGGCTACTAACATGCGAATCGGGTCGAGCGCCCGGTGAGTGAAGAAGACCGCAAAGCTCGAAAGCCACGGTATATAACCCACAGAGGCCAGACCCACGGCGGCGCCGACAAAGTTTTGTTCGGCAATCCCCATCTGAAGAAATCGCTCTGGATGGGCCTTTGCAAATTTGTCCGCCTTCGTTGAGTTGGCTAAATCTGCGTCCAAGACCAGCACGTTCGGATTCGTGTTACCCAACTCGACCAACGTGTCACCCCAGACATCGCGCATGGCCTTCATACTAGCGCCTCCTGGATGCCGAGTTCTTCGGCAATGATTTTCAGTTCCTCTTTGGTAGCGACCTTGGAGTGCCACTCGTGCTTGCCTTCTGTGAAATGCACTCCTTTGCCTTTGACGGTATGTGCTATTATCATCGTGGGTTGATCAGAATCCCCTGACGCTTTGGAGCTCTCGAGAGCCGGTATAATCTGCGAAAAGTCGTGCCCGTTGATTTCAAGACAGCGCCAACCAAGCCGCTCGAAAATTCCCCGCAGATCAATCCCAGGCCACGGATCCTTCCGATCGCCACGATGCTCCTCGTTAATTGCAAGCACCCAACCGAACTGTTGCAGCCCATTCCAGTCCAGAATCGCGGTAAGATTTCCCAGCTTATATCGCGGAGCGACGTCCAATGCCTCCCAAATCATGCCCTCTTGGAGTTCGCCATCGCCGATCATAACGAATGTGTGAAACTTCTCGCCCCGCAGTCGCGCGCCCAGTGCCATTCCCAGACCCACCGACAAACCCTGACCAAGTGACCCTGTTGAAGTATCTAAACCGGGCAGTTTAGTGACGTCTGGATGACCCTGAAGCCGCGAGTTGCCTTTGTCGAAGGTCTTGAGTTCTTCAATCGGCAAAAAACCGCGCAAAGCCATAACTACATACAGGCCAATCGACGAGTGCCCCTTCGAAAGAATAAACCGGTCTCGAGCCGGCCACTGCGGATTTTGCGGATCAACCCGCAACACTCGAAAATAAAGGGCGATCATTAGATCCATTGCCGAGAACGGTCCACCCACATGGCCCGCCCCGCTCTTGGCAACCGTGCTTATCGCTAGCCAACGCCCTCGGCGTGCTAATGCTACTAGTTCGCTGTAGTCTTCACCGTTGCTCATTCGAATTTATTTCCTCAATCTCCGTCAGTTTTACCGATCTGCTTTCCTTCAAACTCCGCGTAGCTGCCAGAGCAATCTTAAGAGATTCCAAGGCATCTTTAGATCCAGGGCTAGGCGGATTGCCATTTGCGATCGCATTGAAAAACCCTTCTAACTCAGCGCGAAAAGCAGGGCCAAAACGATCCATAAAGAAATGGTAATGGTCCAGCTTATATCCGGCCTTGTGATAGTGGCGCAGCGGAGTTTTTGGCTCAGCCTGAACAACCAGTTTACCATTTTCCCCAAACACTTCCGTGACAATGTCGTAGCCGTACACCGCTTGCCTCGAGTTTTCCACGACTCCCAATGCTCCGCTGGAAAACCGCAAGAACGTCGTAGCAGTATCAACGTCTCCCAATTCTTGGGCGTCAGGGTGAAATCTAACAGTGCCCCACGCGCTTACCTCGGTGACGTCGCCCATTAAAAACCTGGCGATGTCGAACTCATGGATCGCTTGATCCAAAAACAGACCACCGCACTTCTCCAAATATTCCCTTGGCGGCGGACCTGGGTCCCGGCCGACAGTGCGAAATTGATCCAATCTCCCGAGCTCACTCTCTTCAATGCGACGCCTAGCCTCCGCGTATCCTGTGTCAAAGCGGCGCTGAAACCCGATTTGGAACGGAACCGCCTTCTCTGCAACTTTGGCAAGCGCCTTTTGTGTGCGTCCCAATTCCAGAGCTACCGGTTTCTCGCAAAAAATTGCCTTCCCTGCTTCTGCTGCCGCTTCGATCAAAGCGGCGTGGGTATCTGTGGGAGTGCATATGATTACACTGTCGATGTCACTGCGACTTAGAACTTCATCCGTTGAATCAGTCACCTTTTCCGCTCGGACCACAGGAAGAAGCATCTTTGCGGCCTCAAGCCGAGGATCGCACACGATCGCCACTTCTACTTGTGGCAATGAGACTAGATTTCTAGCATGTTCCTGACCAATCCGCCCTGCACCAATTAACGCTGCCCTAATTCTATCGTTCTTCACAATCGTTTCCTTACGAGTTACCGCCATGCGCTAGTCGTTAGTGACGGTCGTTTACGCTCTCTTGTCTTCTTCCCTTGTTAGGTAAAGTTCGGTTGAACGCTCAGTTCACCCACGCAAAATCGTTCACTCACGCCTAGGTTTTTGGAGGCCTTTCTAACTGGATTCCACCGTACATCGTTTCGTAGTTATGAGTGTAAATCTCGATTATATTTCCAAAAGGATCCTCGCAGTAACACAATCGATAGACTTCGGTCTCCGGGTTAATCCGCCATATCTTGGAACGCTGACGACCACCGGAAGCCGCTATGCGCGTTGCTAGTTCTTCAATATTTGGATCAGTAACGCAGATATGAAAGAATCCGCTCTTCCAATACTCTAATGAAGGCTCACGCCTGTCATGAGGCGGATCAAGAAGCTGGAAAAGTTCGATTCCTATGCCGTTGGCCGAAACCATGTGCGCAAGGAGCATAGCGTTGAAATCTTGACCAAGAACATCACGTGCTTCATTGGCTCGGTAACCCGATCCGGCGGGCACTTCCGTGGGACCCTTAAGAAGGGTAAAACCGAGCACTTCCCGGTACCAGCGGATGGCGCGTTCGATGTCGGCTACACCAGCACCCACATGGTTCACTGCTCTTGGATAAACTAACGTCTTGGATGTGCTGTTCGCTTCCATTTTTTGCGACTATTTTGTTGGGAATTGATCAAGCTGGTCATAAGTTTCTGTACAAGCCATCTTGAGAATATCTGAGGTGCTCTGACATTGCGCGAATCATGCGCTGGGCTACCGGCAAACACGGTGATCGATCCGATTCATCATTGTTCTCGCACCTCATTGTTGGGTTGCGAATTTGGTCAAAATTCGATCCGCTAGGCTCGCAAAGACGACAATGAGCCCGACAACGAGAATATACCATTGGGGCTGGACACCCAGGATGATGAGAAAACTCTGGATGCCACGGAGCATAAAGGCTCCGAAGAGTGTACCAATGAGCGAAATTCGGCCGCCAGCTAAATGGCATCCGCCGAGAACTGCCGCAGCAATTGCTGAAAGCTCCATGGTCACGCCAAAACTGCCGTCCGCATAGCCAATAAAAGCAGCATCTAACACGCCGGCAAACGCTGCCAGCAACCCGCTAACGACAAATACCCCAAACTTGATTCTGGTAACGCCTACGCCTCGGGAAAAACTCGAAGCGGCGTCGCCGCCGACCGCAAGGATGCGATTCCCGATGGGGGTTTCGAAAACCACCAACTGAAGCACGACGAGGACGATGAGTGCCCAAACTACAGAAGTATTAATACCGGCGACATTACCGCCACCGACTACATTATAGATAAGCTCCTTCCTGAGCGAGTCAGTCGCGGCGAAAGAAAAACCAGAGGTGACGGCATAACCAATCCCCTGAAAGAGAAAGAGCGTACCCAGAGTCACAAGCAGGGATGGTAGGCCGAGGAACGCAACAAAAAAGCCATTCAAGCAGCCGATAAGAATTCCGCATATGATGGCGGCGGCGAGCGCGAGACCGCTTCCCATGGTGGGCGCGATGCCAAGAAACATCAGGGCCCCAATTCCAGACACGGATCCGACAGATATATCAATTTCGCCGGTTGCTATAATGAGCGCTTCCCCAAACGCAATGATCGCCAGCACCGAAGTGATCTGCGACAGCGACTGCAAGTTACCAATCGATATCCAGTTCCCCTGCGTTATGACCGCAAAGGCCAGGGAAATCAGGATCACCAGGCTGATTGTGATTCCTTCCGGATGCCTCCGCACGGTATCTCTGATGGACGGACTCATGCGACTTTTGGTCCTTTGGCTGGAGCCCGGCCACCATCCCGGATAATTCCTTCTAGCGCTTCTGCGCTCATTGCGTCGCGTGGGACATCCGTAACTTTGCGGCCGTTTTCCATTATAACAATTCGGTCAGCAATTCGATGAATTTGGAAAATGTCATGGGTGATATAGATCACGAGAAGCCCCTGCTCTTTCAATTGCACTGCCAATTCATTTACGTGCGCCCGCTCGCGCACGGAAAGATGATTGGTGGGTTCATCCATGATGATAACCCGATTGCGGAAAGTAACAGCACGGGCGATTTTGAAGGTTTGTTTTTCACCCCCCGAGAGCAGCGCGATCTCATCATCCACGTCAACAGTTTCCCGCAACCCGAAGTCATGGACCACCTTTGCACTGGTCTCCCGGATCTTTTTCTTGTCAAGAAATGGCAGGCCAAAAAG
>DASTDH010000500.1:0-13059 GCA_035710445.1 Chthoniobacterales bacterium | reverse complement strand
CTGAGATCAGGCACGATCACGCGCCAACCCGCCCATCTGCCGCGGCCTACAGCCCGAGGCCCACTCGACTCACTGAACGGTATCGCATCCTTGGTAACTCTCTGTAATCTTTGCGTCTTTGCGCCTTGGCGTGAGATTTTTCCAGGTTCGGCGTCCCTGGCCGACGTAGCCTTGGCGAAGTCTGCTTGGCATGAGAATTTCTCGACCTGCGATCGCCACATCGAACGATCGAACGGATGCCCGTGGACCAGAACAAGCACGTTCTCCCCACAGCCGGCATCGTCATAGCCGATCGTTATGCCACCGATTTCGGCGTTCATTGTCACTCGCTGGTGTTCATCATCGTTCGTTGGTGTTCGTTGACGTTCGCTGTCGTTCGTTGACGTTCGCCGTCGTTCGCTGCCCCAAGGCTCCAGCGACTTGCCGCCACCGCGATCAGTAAGAGTCCCACAACGATCCAAAGCTGAACGTCGATTCGTTCGGCCAAAATCAAACTTGCGGCCAACACTGCCAACACCGATTGGAATTGCTGGATTTGGCTCATTCTTGTCACGCCACCTAAAGCCAGGCCTCGATAGTAAAACGCGAAGCCGATAAATTGAGAAACGGCGATCTGGTACAAAAGACCGAACCAGGCGATCGGCGACTCAACGTGACGGACTCCGCCGCGCCATATTAAATAGGAGACCAGCAAGGCGATCGCGACTGGTGTCGCCAAAACCAGCATCCAACAGATCGCCCGCCATCCGCCCATCTCTTGCGCCAACAGGCCGCCCTCCGCGTAACCGTAGGAGCAGGCAACACAAGCCAGAA
Source organism: Chthoniobacterales bacterium (assembly GCA_035710445.1). Taxonomy (GTDB): domain Bacteria; phylum Verrucomicrobiota; class Verrucomicrobiia; order Chthoniobacterales; family JAFAMB01; genus DASTDH01. Next base: position 12,246 of record DASTDH010000500.1, on the reverse strand, counting down.
CGATGAGGAGATCGGCTTGCTCCAGTTGCAAGCCGTTCGACCGCGAAACCAAAAACCACGCCACCACCAAAGTCCCACAGCCGGCAATCATCCAAAAAGCGAACGGTGCTCTTTCACGTCTTCGCATCACTCCGAATAGCGCAGTCAAGATCGGCAGCACGGCTGCGATCGTTGCCGCGTGGCTGGCCGGTACCGTCTGGAGCGCGATTGTCGTAAAGGTCGGGAAAACGAAAACGATACCGATCGCAGCCAGACATAATCTTACGATCTGTCCAGGTCTAGGCAGCGGGTATCTCCCGGCCACCACGCAAACCACGGCGACCAGACCGGCACCGGCGCCTCTGGCCAAGGCGATCAACCACGGATCAAACCCACGCAGCGCCAACCGAGCAGTCACGAAAGAGAGACTGAAACAGGCCACACCAATCGAAGTGAAAATCCAACCCTGCAGTTCGTTGGGCGATATGGCTCCTCCCGTTGACGTTCGCTGGTGTTCATGGTCGTTCGCTGACGTTCGCTGCCATTGGCCGCTGACGTTTATGACCGTTTGCTGTTGTTCACTGGTATTCACCGCTGTCGTTCGCTGACGTTCGCTGACGTTCGCTGCCACTGACTTGTATTCACCGCTGCTGTCTCACCGGTATTCACCGCTGTCGTTCGCTGGTGTTCACTGACGTTCGTTGACGGGGCGCGACCAGAACAGATACAGATCCTGTGAAAATCGACCAGAACAGATTATAGTAGACGCACCCCGACTACGCGTAACGCTTCGTCGCGGCCGCACTATCGGGACATGAGCATCCTAAAACTTCGGCGCGCCGTAGACTGCGAAGGCGGCTTCCAGCTGCGGGACGCGACAACCTCGCACCTGGAATGCGCGGCAACTTTGCAAACCGAAACTACCTATTTCCTTTCACTTGAACTTGAACTTCAACCTGAACACCAACCGGCCTCTCGCTTACAACCAATTGGCAGAGCTTCTCAGCACCCAGATCGCCACCAACACTTATTTGCCTGGCGATCGACTTCCGTCGGTCCGGGAATTGGCTTTGCGCCATCGCTACAGCATGGAGACCGTACTCCGGGCCTTTCGGTTGTTGGAAGACCGCGGATTAGTCGAACCAAGGCCACGCAGTGGATTCTTTGTTCGCCAGAAGGATGTCCGAATGCTACCGGCTCCCTCCACTCAATCCACCATTTTTCACGCGACCAACGTCGACCTCAGCGCTCTGCGCCATCAGACAATTCTGTTCGGCACCGCCACCGATTTCGTTCCCCTGAGTCTGACGCTGCCTAGTCCTGAAATTCTGCCCACCCGGCAGTTGGTCCAGACTATCACCAGCGTGGCGAGGCGTTTTCCGGCCGAGGTCGTTCGCCAAGGAGAACCGGCTGGCGCTAAAAAACTTCGTCAACAACTGGCGCAGCACGCTTCAGAATGCGGTTGCTTTCTTACCCCTGACGATTTTGTCGTAACCGTGGGCGCATCCGAAGCGATCAACCTTGCCCTGCGAGCGTCTTGCAATCCCGGAGACATTGTCTTGGTCGAATCGCCTTCGTACTTTGGAACGCTCGAGATCATCGAGAGCTTAAACCTGCGCGTGGTCGAGTTGGCTACTGATGCGGAGCTCGGAATCTCGGTGCAGGATGTAGCTAAAGCGCTGAACCGTTTCCCTCGTATCCGTGCATGCCTTCTGGTCACGAACCATAGCAACCCTCTTGGGTGCACCCTCAGTCCCGAAACCAAACAACGGCTGGTACAATTGTTGGCGAAACATCAAGTCGCGCTGATTGAGGACGACGTCTTCGGCGACCTGTACCAACCAAACCAGGAGCGACCGGTGGCCGCCAAGGCGTTCGACAAAACCGGATCGGTCATTTTGGTAAACTCTTTTTCGAAAATCTTGGCTCCCGGTTTTCGTCTCGGCTGGATCGCTCCCGGCAAATTTCGGGACCGCATTCTCCAGCTTAAATCGTCCGGCAGCCTGGCCACGCCTTCCCTGACTCAGCTTGCCGTCGCCGAATTTCTCAAGAGCGGTTCCCTGGATCGGCACCTTCGCCGGATGCGCACCTTCCTGGCCGAACAACTCCCTCGCTTCGCCAATGCGGTTGTCGAATCGTTTCCCGCGGAAACACGCATTTCGCGTCCGAGCGGAGGGTTCGTGCTCTGGATCGAAGTTCCTTGCGATACGCTCGAGCTGGCCGAACAAGCGCTTAACCGTTACCGCATCGCTATTGCACCAGGAAAAATCTTTTCTGCGCGCGGCGACCGATACCAGAACTGTTTTCGGCTTAGCTGCGGCTACCGGTTTTCACCAAAGTTTGCCGACGCCATTGCCACCCTCGGGAAATTGATTCGCTCGCTCGGGTAGTCTGATCATATAGGTCGTATAGGTCCTATACGACCTATACCAGGCGCTCGGCCACTCCGCGTCCCTTCCGAACTGCTTGATTTCGCCCCCAATCTTCATGACCATGCTGCCGGGTCTGCTACCCGGCTATGACTTGGTACTACTTGGCGGAGGGCCAGCCAAAAGGTCCGATCGAGTTGAGTGAATTGGAGAGACTTTTCCAATTTGGCGTCGTTCGGCTTGGAACATTGATCTGGCGGCAAGGAATGTCTGGATGGACCAGTTTCGCCGAAGCCTTTCAACGAGCTGCAGTCAAGTGCAACCTATGCAAACAGCTCGTCCCTCAGGAACCGATTATCCGGTACGGTTCGATGACGATTTGTCCCGACTGCAAAGATTCGTTTTTCGCACAGATCCGGGAGGGTCTGGCGCCAGATCTCAAAGCAATTTATGGCGGCTTTTGGATCCGTTTCGGTGCCTATATGATCGATATGGTCATCCTGTTCTTTCTGCGCATACCGCTGCAAATAGCTTGGCAGATTTACTCCATCTCCATGATGAGCGGTATCGCCAGACAAACTCGGTATCCCGGTCTCTTTCCATTTGGTGCAAGCCAGGCATTTTGGATCACCTATGGATTTTATCTGCTGCTGATGTTCCTGATCAGTTTCGCATACTTCGTATTTTTTGTGGGGAGATATGGAGCGACGCCGGGAAAGATGGCTTTAAAACTGCGCATCGTCCGAGCCGATCGATCCAAAGTTTCTTATTGGAGGGCGGTCGCTCGTTATTTCGCCCAGGCGTTGACCGGATTCACAATCTATCTCGGATACATCATGGCCGCATTCGACTCGGAAAAAAGGGCATTGCATGACTACATCTGCGATACCCGGGTGATAAAACGAGACGCATGAAAGGAGGGGCATACTGTCCGCTTTGCAATCGTCTGCTGGGGCCTGAGTTTTGGAACTCAGGACAATTTCGCGCTTGCCCGGCGTGTTCGGCTCAAGTGCTGACAACGGCTTTCCTGGCGATTACCATTCCTTCAGGCGCGCACTCGATTGTTCCCTGTGAACCAGGAGACTCTAGTTGCTTTTTCCATACGAATAATCGCGCGGAAGCGATTTGCGACGGATGCGGGCGGTTTCTCTGCGTCCTTTGCTCGATTACCTTCGGGAAACGCAAGCTTTGCCCGGACTGCATCTACCGAAACCGCCGTCAGAAAAGCGACCCGTTGCTGATCGATCAGGCCGTCCTTTTTGATAATATCGCTATCGCGGTGCTCGCGCTTTCCGTTTTCACCATGGCGTATCTCTTGCTGGGCCTGGTCGTTAGCCTGCTAACCATCTGCCTGGCGCTCGTCGGATGGAGATATCAGCGAACCTTGGTCCCCCGGTCGCGGCTTCGATTTGGGCTTGGTCTGCTCCTGGGATTGATCGGAGCCGGCCTTTGGATTTTTCTTTTGCTGCTGCTTATCCCAGCTTTGCCGCGTTATGCCTGAAAACACCACCTATCGCAAGATCGCCGCTACCAGTTGGGTTTCCCGACTATTGCCTGGGTCGCGCAGCACCCTCTATCTGGCCGACGATCACCTGCTTTTGGCTACGCAGATGGTTATTTTCGAAAAATACCATCGTTTCTTTTTTTCTGATATCGAAGCGATCGTAGCGGCCAAGAGCAACCGTTAGATCTGGTCCTCCGTAGCTTGGGCGATTGTTATCCCGATGGGGATGCTATGGTACTTGGCTCGGAACAATTGGTGCTATGTCATCGGCGCATGCTGGATTTTTTTTGCCGGCGCCGTCCTTATTTGGAACCTGTTGGCCGGTCCAACCTACGTGGTTAAAATCCAAACCGCCGCTCAAACCCGGCGATTGAAAGCTGTGGAACGCGCTCGTAAATACGAGGCATTCAGCGCGATCGTTGTGCCAATCATCGTTGCAGAACAACAGCCGAAGCCGGTTTCCGCGGTGGCGCCATGAAACTAGCAGCCCGACGATGCTTACTTCACGTCGACCGGGAAGCCGCTGTCCGCTGCCCGGTCTGCCACGAATACTTCTGTCGCGAATGTGTGACCGAACACGACAATCGCTTTGTTTGCGCTTCTTGCCTGCGTGAACTGGTCAAGAAAGAGACGGCTCCGAAAGGCTCTCTGAATTGGCTGACGCTCCCGTTCCGGCTGTGCTTCGGTTTTTCTCTGGCCTGGTTCGGTTTCTACATTTTAGGCCGTTTGCTTTTGTTGGTTCCTCCCTCCGTTCAAAATGGCTCGTTCCTCTTCAGACTAGCTCCATGAGCCGAACCCACGATCCGGTTGATCTGATCGAGGAAGCGATCCATTTGCTCCGGCGTACCTCGATCGAGACGTATGCCCTTTTCCTGGTCGCTATTGCCCCTTTTGTGCTCTGTTTCTTTCAGTTCTGCTCTGAGATGAGCTACAGAGAATTCGCCGGAATGAACTTGCCGGGATTTGCTTCAATCTTGGCCATCTCCTATTTGTGGATGAAAGCGGTTCAGCACTTGGCCTGCCGGCAACTCGTCCGGGTCTATACCGGAGAGTCTCCCAACCGAAGAAATTTCGGAAGCATTCTCCGAGGCTGCGTTCACCAAACCGCAATCCATCCGGTCGGACTATTCGCTAAACCGATGGCCGCGTTGGCATCGATCCCGGGATTCCTCACCTTCGTTCCGTTGCTCATGCTTCCCGCCTCCATCATTTTCTCGTTCTTCCAGAACGCCAGTATTGTTATCACCGGGGAGCGCGGCGATTTCGCGAAATGCTGGCGCCTTAGCGTCCATCGAGGACGGGCGGCCGCGTCCCTTCTTTTCCTTTCGCTGTTCTTGCGCATCGTGATTTTCCTGAACGTGTACATCACGATTGGGGTATTGCCGTACCTGGTGAAGGCGCTCTTTGGAGTCGACACATTTCTGAGCCGAGACTTTCGTTGGCTGATTTCCTTCTCCTATTTGATTGGGATCGCTTTGATCTCCTATTTTGTACTCGATCTGCTATCCAAAGCGATCCAGGTGATCGAAGTTTGCCGATCTGAAGCACAAACTACCGGTAGAGATCTCCAGCGATCACTGATGTCATTGACCGCCGCGAAGAGGGAAGGGCGAGCGGCCTCGAACGCCGGATCGCTTCTGCTCTTACTCCTTTGCTTGACCGTCCCGATGAGTGCGGCGGAGTACCGCTTCCAACTTCGCCACGCCGCCGGATATGATTTTGCCAATAGCACAGGCTACGTCGGGCAAGTGCGGCTCCCGGAAACGACCCAGTGCTTTACTGCCTCATGGGACCTATATGGCACCTTTCCGCCGGCTGCAGCGAAGGCAGAAATTTGCGAAGTCGGAAGCGACATCACCCCGAACCACAGACACCGCGTCGCCGGTTATCAGACCCTCCTCGCCTCACTGAAGAGTGTTCCTCCTCCCTCCGAAGCCGGCCGAATCCCTGATTCCGAACTCAACGATCGGATCGATCGTGAACTTAGTGGTACAGAATACAATTGGCGGAAGCCGCAACACCATTTGGTTGCCGGCGAAAAAAATTGGGTGCAAGACTTCGGCGCTTGGATCACAAAATCGTTGGTCAAGCTGAACAAGGCGATCAATCAACTGTTCGAGGCGATCGCCAAATGGTGGAAATCGCTTTTCCCCAATCCAGAGGAACCAACCCGATTTCCGGCCGCTGGCGGGGTTCCCGGTTGGATCAATCAGCTGCTGCTCTACGCGATAATCTGCGGCCTGATCATAACAGTGGCGCTTATCGTCGTTCGCATACTCGGCCGTTCCAAGCAAAGAAGACTGGTTTCGATTGGTCCGCCGACCGTGGTGACTCCGAATCTCGAAAGTGAAACGACCGTGGCGGACGAGCTTCCGGAAGATGAATGGATTCTCCTGTCTCGCCGTAAGCTGGAGGAAGGCGAACCGCGGCTCGCATTGCGCGCATTATTTCTCGCGGTCCTCTCTCTGCTCGGCGCTCGACGTCTGATCATTGTCAGACAATCGAAATCAAATTCTGATTACGAGGCCGAATTGAGGCGCAGGCGATCAGCCGAATTGACCGAATTATTTCGAGGCAATTGCCGGCTGTTCGAGCGCTGTTGGTACGGAGATCATCCGGTAACTGACGCCGAAATTGAGCAGTCGACCAGCTTTTATCAGCGCCTGAAACATGCCTGCCTCACGGAGAAATAAGGTTCTGGCCTACCTAGTGGTTTTGGCAACGATCGGGATGTTTATCGTCGTCGCCCTTCGCACCTTCGAAATCCGCTTGGAAACACAAGAAGGTTACCCCGTCGCCTCAAGTTTTCGTGCGGATGCGCGCGGATGCAAGGCGCTCTACGAAAGTCTTGCCCGCGTCCCGGGGGTACAAACCGCGCGCTTCCTAAAGACGTTCTCTAATTTGCCGCCGGCCGAAAGCCGATCGTTAATCCTCGCGGGAATCAATCCGCAGTCCAACATCCTTCAGATCAAAGACCGCAAATCGCTGAGCACCTGGGTCGAAGCTGGAGGAACGTTAATTGTCGCCCTGGCAGTCGAGGACGCGAGCTCAGGAAAAGCTGGATCGCCCGACTATCAACTCGTGCCACCATCGAAAGCCCAAAGGTCGCCTTCTCCAAACAGCAAATCGACTCCACCTGCTGAAGAACACTGGATCGAAACTCTGCAGGATTCCGGCGTGACTGTGTACCGGCACGCGGATCCGTCCGCTCGTCATCGTTTCGTTTCCGGCGTGTTCGCAACGTCGGGATCATGGCTCGGTCCTCTTTACTTCCGGGACATTCAGGCTCCCTGGCGAGTGGTCGCAGAAGCGGATCACCTTCCGGTGGTGATTGAGCGATCCTCCGGTCGCGGGAAAGTGATCCTGATTGCAGACTCTTATCTGCTCACTAATGGCTCGTTGGCCAATGATCGAGAAACCGGGTTCCTCGGTTGGCTCTTTCGCAAGCAAACCACTGTTCTTTTCGACGAAAGCCATTTCGGACTTACCGAAAATCCAGGCGTTGCGAGCTTGGCGCGGCGATACGGACTGGAATCCGCCTTTGCCGTTCTGTTGGTCCTCGCGCTGCTCTTCGTCTGGGCAAACCGATACACGCTTGTGCCAAAATCGGCCGATCGATCCCCCGGAAAGCTGATTGTTCCGGGACAAGGCGGAGAAACAGTTTTGGTGAACCTGCTTCGTCGAAGTTTGTCCGCCAAAGATTTGCTCTCAACCAGCGCGGACCTTTGGCGCAAAGCGGGCCCTGATGCCGGCAAAATAAGAAAGCTCGACCAACTGCTCCCTAGTCTCGATCCTCGCAGCTCGGTCGTGGATCGATACAACCAGCTTAGCCAACGTCTCAACGAACGCACATGAACGCATCCCTGGATGAACTGAAGCAAATACTCAACCGCGCGCGCTCAGAAGTCGCCAAGGTGGTGATTGGCCAAGAAGAGCCGATTCGTTACGCGCTGATCGCGATTTTCACGAATCAGCATGCTCTGGTTGAAGGAGTGCCGGGTGTCGCCAAAACTCTGCTGGTCAAGACGCTTGCCCATATTCTCGGCAGCCCATTCAACCGTATCCAATTCACTCCAGATTTGATGCCGTCGGATATTATCGGCACGAATACGTTTCATCTGCAGAAGAATGAATTCGCTTTCCTCCCCGGACCCATTTTCACCACGTTCCTGCTCGCCGATGAAGTGAATCGGGCGCCCAGCAAAACTCAATCTGCGCTGTTACAGGCGATGCAGGAACGGCAGGTAACGGTGGATCGGCAGACTTATTCTTTGGCCAAAAATTTTACCGTGTTCGCAACCCAAAATCCGGTGGAGTTTGAAGGGACTTATCCGCTTCCGGAAGCGCAGAAGGACCGGTTCATGCTAAAGATCCGGGTCGGCCTTCCCGATCGCGTGGAAGAGTTGGACCTGGCAAACCGGATGCTGTCGCAGAGCGCACCGGAGGCGGTACTGGAAAGCGGCGCTGTGCAGCAGGTCGTTTCGGAAGACCAACTCGAGCGATTGCGCAACACCCTGGCTGAGGTGTTGATCAAGCCGGAGCTCATCGCTTATCTGGTCGACCTTGTGCGTGAAACACGTCAGCACGAGAGCATCTTGGTGGGAGCAGGTCCACGCGCGACCCAGGCTCTCCTGCTGGCCAGCCGCGCCAACGCCGCCATCGACGGTCGCGACTTTGTAACCCCTGACGATATTCGAACCTTAGCAAACGGCATACTTGAACATCGGTTGATCCTTCGCCCGGAGTTCGAGATCGAAGGCACCGATACGTTGTCGGTTATCCGAAAGATTCTCGACAAGGTGCCCGTTCCAAGATGATCGCTCCGCGTCCCGGTTTGGTCGGATGGGCAACAGCCATCGTTTTGCCGCTCACGATTCTAGCGACGTTATTGCCTGCCTGGCGAACACTAACAGTCGGTGCCATCGCGCTCTTTGTCGTTGTCGCGCTCCTCGATCTGCTCTGGAATTGGAGAAAACATCGGGATCTCGAATTCGTGGTTTCGGATACGGTCCGCACTATCGCCGGACGGCCCTTCCCAATCTCTTTGCGTATTTCTGCAGCCCCTAGCCATTCCGGTGTTATCCGAGTTGCCCTGGCTTTGCCTTCATCTCTTTCGGTGACGGCGGCCGACACCGCGCTCAGGCTTCGTTCCGGAGAATCGCCGCCGGCGATTCCATTGGAGCTGCGTGCCGAAACTCGAGGAATCTTTCTCATTTCCCAGCTTCTGTTCGATTGGATCTCGCCGCTTGGCTGGTGGATCTATCGGGAACGACAAGCGATCCGTTGCCAGGTTCGTGTTTATCCCGATCTCACTGCCGAAGGACGTCAATTAGCTCGTTTCCTTAAACGCAACGAGGTTGGCATCCATCATTACCGCCATCTGGGACGAGGTCGCGAATTCGAAAAACTCCGGGAGTACGAACCGGGTGATGGATTCGATACGATTCATTGGAAGGCCACCGCAAAACGGCGTTACCCGATCACCAAAGTTTATCAGACCGAGAAAGCACAAGAAGTGTATGTGGCGCTTGACAATTCTCGGTTGAGCGGCCGTTTGGTGGCAAACGAGTACGGGACTTCGTCGGGATCCACTGGAGGACAGATCCTGGCTCTTGAGCGGACAATTGCTTCATCGTTGCTCTTTTGCGCCGCCGCACAGAGCCAAGGCGATCTCTTCGGCCTGCTCACGTTCAGCGATAAGATCGATCATCTAGTTACCGCCCGCAGCGGATCTGCTCACTTCAACCGATGTCGCGATGTCTTAGCTGGACTCCAAACCAGATTGGTCTCGCCCGATTTTGGTGACATCGCCAGCACCCTCATGGCTCGAATTAAACGACGCGCTCTGATTGTTTTTCTCACCTCGCTCGACGACCCGGTTTTATCCGAAGCGTTTCTATCGAGCATGGATTTCGTCGCCCGGCGTCACCTGCTATTGGCCATCATGCTTCTGTCGCCTTCGGTCCGCCCATTATTTACTCCACCGGCCGTGGAGAAAATAGACGACGTTTACCAGAACATCGCCGGACATCTGCGTTGGACTCATCTAACCGAGTTACGACGACAGCTTCACCAACGGGGGATTCAACTCTGCCTGGTCTCCAATCAGAGTGTGAGCCTGGAAATGGTCACTCAATATATCGCATTAAAGCGGCGACAAGCTCTGTAGGCTCTTATGATTATCGATCTTCGCCAGTTCATCGAGACCGAACGCAAGATCTGGGACGAACTCGCACAACGGATCCAAAGACTTGAGACCGATCCGAACACACCGCTCTCGGTGGCGGACGCAGAGCGCGTTTATTACCTGTACGAACGCACCAGTTCAGCCCTGGTTCGTATCACCACGTTCGCTGCCGAACCAAGGCTGGTACTCTCCCTGCAGTCGTTGGTTGCGCGCGCCTACACCGAACTGAACGAGGTTCGTAGCCGTGACCGCAAGTTCAACTTCTTCCGCTGGTTTTTTGTGACATTTCCAGCCACCTTCCGCCGGTATGGTCGATACTTTCTGTTCGCACTGGTTCTGACCATATCCGGCGGTGTGTTCGGCGGACTCGCGCTTGTCTATGATCCGGAAGCCAAGCCTGCACTCCTGGGAACGTTTCCTCATCTGCTCGGAGACCCTACCGAGAGAGTACGCGAGGAAGAGACCCAGGAAGGAAGCAGGCGGCTAGCCGGCGAACATACCACATTCTCGGCGACGCTTATGACCCATAACATCCGTGTCGCGATCGGTGTTCTGGCTCTTGGCATGAGCTGGGCGATCGGAACCATGATCCTCTTGTTCTACAACGGTGTCATTTTGGGAGCGGTCATCGTCGACTATGTCCGAGCCGGTCAATCGATCTTTCTTGCCGGCTGGTTGCTTCCCCACGGTGTCATCGAGATTCCTGCCATTCTGATTTCAGCTCAGGCCGGACTATTACTCGGCCAGGCGCTCATCGGTTGGCGATCCTCAGAATCCACCGGTCAACGGCTTCGGTCCATCGGCACACCGTTGGTTACATTGATCTGCGGCGCCGGCCTCATGCTGGTCTGGGCCGGAATAATCGAATCGTTCCTTTCCCAGTATCATCAACCAATTGTGCCTTATGCAGCCAAGATCGGCTTTGGCCTGACCGAGTTGCTCGTCCTGACCTCGTTCTTATGGTTCTCTGGCCGTTCACGCCCAACCCCTGAAAATCTCACGCCAAGCCGCCCGAGCTGAAGAGAATCTCACGCCAAGCCGCAAAGACGCAAAGGTTGGAAGCGGTTAATCTTACGCACCGCAATCTTAGCGGTTTGGTAGTACGCCAAAGCCCAAAGCTATGAAACCTTTGCGTCTTGGCGGCTTTGTGTGCGATTCTTTCGGCGCCTTTGCGGGCGATTTTCAAACCTTAGCTAAAAACTTGGCGTGAATCCCACCGACGAGCTTCTTCTCCAAACACCGGAAGGCGTCCGGTTCCGCTTTCGGTTGGCCGGTCCGGCCAGCCGGTTATTCGCGCTCTATATCGACTTCGCTGGTATCGTCCTTCTTTCTTCCATGATCAGCTCGGCCCTTAGTCTGCTGAAGGTGATCAGTACCGACTTATTTTTCGCAACGGAAACGATTGCGTATTTCCTACTCACGATCGGTTATTTCATGTCTCTGGAATGGGTCTTTCGCGGCCAGACTCTGGGCAAACGAGTCATGAAACTCCGAGTTGTCGACGCCGATGGATTGCGCCTGCGGTTCACGCAGATCGTCGTTCGCAACCTCTTGCGTGCGATTGACATGTTACCAGGGCTTTACACCGTCGGGGGTATCGCTCTCTTGCTTTCTCCGAAGCTGCAACGATTGGGTGATATCGCTGCCAACACGATTGTTATTCGCACTAACGTCGATACCATACCCGATCTGGAGCCGCTGCTCGGGGGTTCGTATAATTCGCTGCGCTCTTACCCGCATCTTGCGGCAAGGTTACGCCAGGTCGTTCAACCGGAGGAAGCACGCATCGCGCTCGACGCCATTTTCCGCCGGGACGAACTCGAACCGGACGCGCGGGTCGATTTATTCTCCGAACTGGCCACTCATTTTCGGTCTCTCGTCTCGTTCCCGGAAGAAAGCGTGATCGGGCTGACCGACGAACAGTACGTTCGCAATATTGTTGATCTGCTGTTCCGGCCACGCGTGGAATAAGACCGCACGCTAAGATCCCAAAACCAAAAAGTCTCACGCCAAGACGCCCGAACTGAAGAGAATCTCACGCAAAGCCGCAAAGACGCAAAAGAGGGGATTAACATCAAAGGCGTAAGAGGGCTTAGACCAGGGTCGAGGCTTTGCGGAACCCTGGGTATGCGATATCAAAGCGAGTCGCTCTGAAAGAGCGGAAGACTGAGCTCGGCGCATTTCACAGAACACCGCACACATTGGGA
>DASTDH010000499.1:0-12418 GCA_035710445.1 Chthoniobacterales bacterium | reverse complement strand
TTCGCACTTTTCCTTTTCGCCGTCGCTTTCGCTGCTGGTGCCTCCGCCGAAACCATCCAGTTGCTCAACGTTTCGTACGATCCGACGCGAGAGTTTTACGAGCAGTTTAACCAATCGTTCAGCAAGCAATACCAACAAAAGACCGGCAAGCAGGTTACTATTCAACAGTCTCATGGCGGCTCGGCCAAACAGGCTCGTTCTGTCATCGACGGGTTGCAGGCTGATGTCGTTACCCTGGGTCTGCCCGCTGACATCGATGCCCTCCACGATAATGGCGATCTGGTGGTAGTTGATTGGCAAAAACGGCTTCCGAATAACAGCATCCCGTACACCTCGACGGTGGTTTTTTTGGTGCGCAAAGGAAACCCGAAAGGCATCAAGGATTGGGGTGACCTGATCAAGCCGGGCACCGTTGTCATCACTCCGAATCCAAAGACCTCGGCCGGGGGACGATGGAGCTTTATTGCCGCGTATGGGTACGCTCTGAAGGCCAATGGGAACGACGAAGGTAAGGCCAAAGACTACATCGCCAAGCTGTATGCCAATGTTCCTGTACTCGACTCCGGCGCCCGCGGATCAACTACCACCTTTGGTCAGAGGGGGCTTGGTGACGTGCTTCTTGCTTGGGAGAATGAAGCCCATCTTAGTCTAAAGGAATTTGGTGCAGATAAGTTTGAGATCGTGACTCCGTCAATCAGTGTTCGGGCGGAACCGCCGGTCTCCGTAGTCGACAAAGTGGTGCAAAAGAAGGGCACGCGAGAGGTCGCCACGGCGTATCTTGAATACCTTTACACGCCGGAAGCCCAGGAGATTGCCGCAAAGAACTTCTATCGGCCGATCAACCAAGAGATGTTTCAAAAGTACGCGGCTCAATTTCCAGTAGTGAAGGTATTCACCGTTGACGAGGTTCTGGGTGGTTGGAAGCAGGCCCAATCGAAGTTCTTCGCTGACGGCGGGGTATTTGATCAGATTTACAAGCCGTGATTTTCGGGCGGGAACGGACTCCCGGTTCTTTCGGGCCGGGAGTCCTCTTACCTTGGGGATTACCCTGTCGTGATCGGGTCCGAGCTTCCTCAGATGGAATTTTGCATTAGCCGCCCGCCGGATTCTATATCAGAGTAGTAGCCTAATGAGTTGGCGCGCTCTTCAACTATGGTACCAGCGCAAGGTCTTGCCCGGCTTCGGTCTGACGCTGGGCATTACTCTTGCCTATCTCAGTCTGGTGGTGCTTATCCCGCTTTCCGCCACCTTTTTGAGAGCGTCTGGCCTCGGCTGGGCTGGTATCGTGCGCGCACTGACCAGCCCGAGAGTGATTGCCTCTTTTGAATTGAGCTTCTCCATCTCTCTCTATGCGGCACTCATTAATGCCTTTCTCGGGACGATTGTGGCTTGGGTCCTGACCCGTTACAATTTCCCCGGACGCCGCATCGTCGATGCGATTGTGGACCTGCCCTTCGCATTGCCAACGGCAGTGGCCGGTATTGCGCTCACCGCTATTTACGCGGCCAACGGATTGATCGGGCAACCATTGGTCGCTTGGACCGGCCTAAAGGTCGCGTACACGCCCTTAGGGATATTGATCGCGCTGATTTTTGTGGGACTCCCTTTTGTGGTGCGAACGGTGCAACCGGTGTTGGAGGACCTGGAAATTGAATATGAAGAGGCAGCGGCATCATTGGGAGCGTCTCGCTTACAAACGATCCGCCGAGTCGTGTTTCCGCAGATTCTGCCCGCTATTCTGACCGGTTTTGCGTTAGCGTTCGCTCGCGCGGTCGGCGAATACGGTTCGGTCGTTTTCATTTCCGGCAACATGCCGATGAAGACGGAGATTGTGCCCCTTTTAATCATTACCAAGCTCGAACAATACGATTATGCGGGCGCTACGGCCATTGCCGCTCTGATGTTGGTGATATCCTTCGTTCTGTTATTCGGGATTAATGCGCTCCAGCGTTGGTCCCACCAGATCCGCGCAACCATCTGATCTCGATGTCCTCGGCCATAGTCTCTCCAATTCCGAAGGCTCATCCCACGATTCGTGATCCGTGGCTATTTCGGCTAAGTCTGATCACGGCGGCTTCGGTTTTCTTAGTGCTGTTCGTGGTCATTCCAGTCTGCACGGTTTTCCACGAAGCTCTGAGCAAGGGGGTGGGCGCTTACTTTGCCGCCTTCCAGGATTCTGCAGGCCGCTCGGCGATTGGCCTCACGCTGCTAGTCGCGGCCATCGCTGTCCCATGCAACCTGGTCTTCGGTCTTTGCGCAAGTTGGGCGATCGCCAAATTTCAATTCCCGGGCAAGAGCTTGTTAGTGACGTTTATTGACCTTCCTTTCGCCGTCTCACCTGTCGTATCCGGACTGATTTACGTCCTGCTTTTTGGAACACGAGGTTGGTTCGGTCCGCTTTTGAATTCCTGGAACATCCAAATCATTTTTGCCGTTCCCGGCATCGTATTGGCGACAATCTTTGTCACCTTTCCGTTTGTGGCTCGCGAACTCATTCCATTAATGCAGGCTCAAGGGAGCGAAGAAGAGCAGGTGGCGTTATCGCTTGGCGCTAGCGGCTGGCAAACTTTCTGGCGAATCACGTTGCCAAAAGCGAAATGGGGACTGCTTTACGGCGTTATCCTTTGTAACGCGCGGGCGATGGGCGAGTTTGGAGCCGTGTCCGTGGTTTCAGGCCACATCCGCGGCCTTACCAATACGATCCCCCTGCACGTCGAAATTCTGTATAACGAGTACAACTTTGTCGCCGCATTTGCTATGGCCTCGCTGCTGACCCTCCTTGCGCTGTTCACTTTGGTGATTAAGAGCCTCCTCGAGTGGCGGATGCGGGCTGCTCCGGTCGCCGCAGAGCTTCCCAGCTTCGGATGAAAATTGAAGTTAGAGATTTGATCAGAAAATTCGGCGCTTACACCGCTTTAAATCGAGTTTCTCTAGATGCGGATGATGGCGAACTAGTCGCATTGCTTGGCCCTTCCGGCTCAGGAAAAACGACTTTGTTGCGGATCATTGCCGGGTTGGATTTCCCGGATGACGGCAATGTGTACTTCGATGGGGTTGATTCCACCCGGCTGAAGATCCAAAAGCGGCACGTCGGTTTTGTTTTCCAAAGCTACGCACTCTTTCGGCACATGTCGGTCTTCAAGAATGTCGCGTTCGGTTTGGAGGTTATCCGCGGTCGAGGAGGTCTCGATAAGGCCGCAGTTCGCGAGCGGGTAACCGAGCTACTGCAACTGGTCCAGCTTCCGGGGTTTGAACACCGACTGCCACATCAGCTTTCCGGTGGGCAGCGGCAACGAGTTGCGTTAGCACGGGCTTTGGCAATCAATCCGCGGATTCTTCTTTTAGACGAGCCATTTGGAGCTTTGGATGCAAAAGTGCGCAAGGAACTGCGGAACTGGGTCAAGGAGCTCCAAGATCAGCTGAAAATCACCACTTTCTTTGTCACTCACGACCAGGAAGAAGCTCTGGAAATGGCCGATCGAGTAGCCGTTATGAACAATGCCCGAATCGAGCAGATCGGAACTCCGGTCGAAATTCAAGATCAGCCGGCAACCGCCTTTGTAGAAGAGTTCATTCATACAAAGCAGACATTCTGATTCATTTATTGGTAGCGGCGACTGTCCAACCGAAGCCCAGCATTTCGGAGCGATCGCAAAAGCATCACGACTGATTAACGTCAACCGGAAAGCGCAGCCGCCATTGATCGGCTGCTAACTCTTAACCGTTAACGTCCCGCCGAACGATGGCGACTGCGTTTCCCGGCCTGCCTAACCAGCCGCTCCGCGAAACTTGACCGGGCCAGGACAGCGCAAGGCTTCGGTTGGACAGTCGCGCCTTGCCTTCAATACTTCAGAATCCTGGCCAGGAACTGGCGCCCAGTCTCCGATTGCGGATTGTCCAAAATCTGAGCCGGTGGACCGTATTCAACAATCTTACCTCGGTTCAGAAGGGCGACCTGGTCCGCTACGCGCTTAGCGAAGCCCATCTGATGGGTTACTAAAACAAAATCCCTCCCCTCTTCCCGCAATTCTTCGATCACCTCAAGAACTTCGGCTGTCATTTCGGGATCCAGCGCGGAGGTCGGCTCATCAAAAAGAAGCAGTTTCGGCCGAATCGAAATTGCCCGGGCGATCGCAATTCGCTGCCGCTGTCCACCGGAAAGCTGGGCCGGCTGTTTGCCGGAGTGTTCCATCAACTGAAAGCGTACCAGGATCTCTTCCGCAATCTTTCTGGCTTCGACTTTCGAATGACCGTGTACCTTCTCCAGCGGCAGGGTGATGTTACTGAGCGCACTCAAATGAGGAAACAGATTGAAACTCTGAAAGACGGTTCCGACGGTTTTACGATGTCGGTGCAACTCTCGTTCCCGAAAAATAATCTCTTCGTCATCCAATATCACTCGACCGTGGTCCGGCCGTTCCAGCCCGGCGATTACCCTCAAAAGTGTTGATTTGCCGCCGCCGGAAGGGCCGATCAGGGCCAGCGTATGCACTTGCTCCAGAGAAATATGGATATCCTGGAGTACCGGTTGATCCCCAAAGGATTTGCACAAGCTTTGAACCTCAAGTTTCAAATTTTGTCCTTCGTTCCAATGATTGGGTCCAAAGGCTGATTGGAAGCGTCAGAATCAGATAGCCGATCGCCATTGGCACATAGACTTCAAACTGGCTGTAGGTGAGTCCGGCCACCTGCTGTGCGTTATAGGTGAATTCGCTGATCGCAATGATCGATAGCAGTGAAGAATCCTTTATCAGCGATGCAAACATACCCGCAAGACCCGGAAGGATCACGCGGATAGCTTGAGGAAAAATGACGTAATAGTAGGTCTGGAACTTGGTTAAACCGATCGCGCGCGCCGATTCCAATTGAGAAGCGCCGATGCTCTCAATCCCTCCACGAATGATTTCGCTGATGTAAGCGCCCGAGAAAAAAGAAAGGAGGGTGACTCCAACCAGAAAACGGTCGGCTACGTGAAATGCTGTCCCGACCACGTAGAAGCCGAAAGAAATCTGCACCAACAAAGGGGTGCCACGAATAGTCTCGACGTAGATGCGGCTTAAGGCTCGAAGCACCAGGAATCCCGAGCGTCGAGCCAGCGCGGCGATCAAACCAATGACCGTGCTGAACAGAAGCGAAACCGCGGAAATCTCGACGGTTGTAAGCCAGCCACTCCAAAACATATTGGAGTAGCTGGTAACGCTGTCCCAATTCCAAGTGTATTGGATCCGGGAGAAAGAATAGACGCACAAAAACGACAGAAGAAGAAATGCGAGAATCCAGTTAATCGCCACCACTGCGATCGGAAGCGGAGTTCGCAACTCATCCGTACTACGCCAGAACAGGCGTCTTATGTTATGCAAGGTTTTTTCTAAAGCAGCCAAAGCAAGGTTCGCGAATAACTCCTAGGAAATACTGGGAGTGACTCGCTGGAGGCAATCCAAGAGATAAGGAACCAACTGTTTCTTGCGCGAGACGACATTGTTCAGCTCATACAGGTTAGGCCCAAGACGAGGATAATGGATCGTGTCGAGAAATTCGGGAGGACCTGAAATCAGCATCCGCGAGTTCTGCGTGTTCACATCAGTAACCAGAAACGCCGAAAAATAGGTCTGCTGGCCCTGCTGGTATTTCTGCAGCGCAGTAAACAAGGCCTCTTGTTTATCTTCGAAGTAAGCGAAACTGAGCTCTTCTACTTGGGCGACACTAAAGTGGAATCCACCTTCGTTGTAGTCTTTGCAATCGACCAAAATCGCTTCCTCGGGCCCCAACGTCCGCAAGGGAGAACCTACCGCAAATATCTCCTCAGAAAGTTTGGCCGCCGTCACTCCGGCGATTTGGCTGAGTTCCTTCAACACCTGCGCATCTACTTCGGTTGCGGTTGGCGAAGTCAGGTTGAGGGTATCAGAAATGAGCCCTGCCATCAGCAATCCAGCAATCGGCGGATCGATGGCGATACCGTACTGCTTATAGCAAAGAGCCACGATAGTACTCGTTGACCCTAGCGGGTTATTCCAAAAAAGAATCGGAGAATCTGTGTTGAAACTTGCAAGCCGGTGATGGTCGAGCACCTCAATGATCGGATTTTCGTTTGCTCCTCGGATCGCTTGCGACAGTTCGTTATGGTCGACGAGGATGATCTGCCGTGGAACCGGGCGCAAAAAATCGCTCTTCGACAAAATGCCGATTAGCCGATTGTCTTTGTCTACCACCGGAAAGACAAAATCCGGAGCATTGGCGGCAGTTTGTCGGGCCGCCCGCAAGCGTGTTTCCGGATGAAAACTGGTAAAATTCTGCTCGATCATCTGTTCGATCCGGACCGCGCCACGGGCCGACATGACCGAAGTCGCAGTGTCGAACCGGCTGGAAATCAGGCAAACTCCCGCTTCCTTTGCCGCTGCCCGAACTCGCACGGATACTCCCATTCCGACGGTTACTACAATCGCGACGACATGGTTCTGGATCGCCACCAGCTGGACATCCTCCCGGTCACCTACGAAAACGACGATCGGCTCGCCCTGGCGACGTTTTAACCTCGTCGAAAAAGTTTCCGGGCTCATCGCCGCCACCATAATGACCAGATCGCGTAGACTGGCATCAGGAGAACCGGCTAGTACATGCCCGTCCAATGCATGTAGGATGTTAGCAATGGAAGCCCGAATCACCCGCGAATTTGGAGTCTCCTCCCGTGGCGGAAAAAGATAGTGGCTAATCTTCCATCCAGAAAGAAGCCCAAGGCACCGGCCCTCGGAGTCAATCACCGGGAGACCACGCAACCGTCTCTGTTCAATCGACGTGAGCGCCTGCGAGATAGTGGCATCACTCTCGACCGAAACAACTTTTGTCTCCATCATATCTGAGACGGTCGGCGTTAAGTCTGAGAAGAACGCAGGCGCGGGAACGCCGAACTTATTCAGCACAAAATCGATCCGCTCATTGGTGTTTCCGGCGCGAGCGGCCATTACGTCGGTCATCCCAAGCTTCCGTTTGAGCTCAGCATACCCTATAGCCGAACAGATTGAATCCATGTCGGGATTGCGGTGACCAATGACAATCGTCTGCATACAGTGAATTCTTAGCTGATTAAGCGGTCAGGCTTGGATGCGCAATAGCCGTATTTTTGCTTTATGCACTTCTGCTCTTTTTTTTTCTCGCTGGGGGACTTGAAATTCACTTGGCTTGGTTGTGCCTGCAAGCAAGGTGACGCCTGGAGGCGGCTAAGCACCGGAGTCCGGGGCAAACCAAGATTTGGCTAAAGAGGGGTCTTTTCTTTCCGGGGCAAACCAAGCAATGTTACAAGAATGTAACTAGAAAATTGGGGTTTGCGGTCTTAAACTTTCGGTCTTCTTGCATTTTGCAACTAAACCGAGCAGTAAAATAGGAAATATTTCGTTTGAAATGAGCTTGGGTTTAGGCAAGTATAACGTTCGATTTTTTACGGATTGTTCTGGGGGGAACAGCAGCCCTTCGTATCCAGCGGATGCGGGGGGCTGTATTTTTTTGGTGTGATGTCCCGGATCCGCATATCGTGGCCGGCTGCGTTTGTTTTAGGGTGTGCGATCCTCGCCATTCTGGTATTTATCCTATTTCAGCAGGTCGCTAGCTGGCCGGGCCGTTTGGTCGACGCGTTCACTCACGAATCGGCCGATCGAATCGAAAAAGTACGCAATATCCTGGCCGATTCCTTCCAGCTGCGCCCTCGTATTTCCATCAAAGACCACGTCGTCTACGAACAATCGCAGAACGTCCTGGAGTTGACCGTCCTGACTAAAGACACCGAAGTGACACGTGAGTCGGACCAAACCTGGTTCGGTAGCACCAAGCATATCCGCATCGGTGCAACCTTCCGGCTGCACGCCGGATTTGACCTCGAAAAGAAATGTGACGTAACGGTGCGCGGACCTGTCATCCTGGTCAAACTGCCCCGAGCGAAAATCCTGAGTACCGAGGTTCTGGGTTGGCATGTCGAGCAATTGCAAGATGGACTCTGGAACAAAATCCAGCCGCAGGACGTGCAGGACGAACTCAAAGCACTACCGGAACTTGCCACCGGCAAAGAACCGAATCTCCCACGGGAGGCTCAACAGCATTTCGAGGAGCAGTTACAGCAGAAGGTTGCGCCTCTGGGGTACAAGGTCCGCGTCGAGTACGAGCCGGATGAACTCCAATAGCCTCGAAAGTTGGCATGCGCGTCACCCATATGAAGGCTTTCGGGGCAGTTGCTCGACGTTTGTTTTAGCTTAAGGTCGGGTCAGCCGAGGCAGGACGCTTCGCTGTTACACGACCATGGCAAAGCTGTTGTTTTGGGTAGGTCCGAAACATCGTTGCGGTTTCCGGCTAGTCCTTTTGGCTGCGGCGGTTCTTTTTTCGGCTTGTGTCCAACGCAATATAGAACGCACAACCTTCCGAACCGTGGTGATCGATCCCGGCCACGGCGGTCATGACCCTGGAGCCAATCCACGCGGAGTTTTGCCGGAGAAGGTTTGGACCCTGCGAGTTGGGCTGCGACTACAGAAGCGGCTGACACAAGGTGGCTTTTATCCGGTGCTTACCCGTACGTCGGACGTGTTTATTCCTCTGGATACACGAGTGGCGATATCCAATCGACAAACCAACGCGGTATTCGTGAGCATCCACTTTAATGCCACCAGGAAGCGCGACATCCACGGTATTGAGACCTATTATTATACGAGGCACAGTGCCGATCTGGCTAAGCTGGTTCATTCCCACGTTTTGCAGATTCCAGGGACGGCTGATCGCAGAGTCCATACGGCTCCATTTCATGTGATCCGCAGGAACGCATTTCCGGCGATTCTGGTGGAAGGCGGATTCTTAACCAATCGTGCAGAAGCCAGCAGAATTGCGTCGGCGGCGTATCTGGATGCCCTCGCCGAGAGCATCTACCAGGGAATTGTGGCCTATCGTGGCAGCGAGCCGCGAACGGCGCCATCCGCTCAATAGCGGACCTTCGCCGATTGCGACGATTGGCTATTCTCCGGATCATTCGATAGACTTTTGAGACTGCTTTCCGGCGATTGCTTTCGGGATGCCGTCTTATGACATTGGCCAACAAGATCACGGTCGCTCGAATCTGTCTGATTCCGCTATTCGTATGGTCCGCGTGGAACTATGGCTTGTTGGTTGGCCGCTCCGCTCCGGCGGAGGGGTTTCACACCCTTGCGATCGTTGCTTTTTGTCTCGCAGCAATTACTGATGGGCTGGACGGATTTGTGGCCCGTCGCTGGAATCAGCAAAGCCGGCTCGGCTCTATTCTCGACCCGATTGCGGATAAGGCCCTGATGTTTGGGGCCCTGATCACGCTCAGCAGTTCCGGTTGGCGTCCCTCGCTTCCTTGGTTCTTTCCCTGTATCGTCATCAGTCGCGACCTGTTGCTCGGAATTGGTTTTTTGGTCCTCACCAGGTTGAGCGGCAAGGTCGAGGTGCGCCCAAGTTGGATCGGCAAGACGGCCACGGTCCTTCAGATAGGGTGCATTCTGTGGGTGTTGCTTCGCATTCCCACCGGGCTCATTTGGCTGATAGGGCTGGCTAGCCTCTTTACCATTGTCTCCGGGATCTGTTATGTGCTGGGCGGCATCCGACGACTTCTTCGGTTGCCGAGCTCCTAAGAGCCGTAGTATCTAATCGCTTCACTTTTTTCCGGGAATCGTCCGGCAAGTGAAATCCAATGGGAAAACTACCTATTGTTGCCATTGTTGGACGGCCGAACGTCGGAAAATCGGCACTGTTCAATCGTCTGGTGCGCCGACGCATGGCCATCGTACATGATCAGCCCGGTGTTACTCGCGATCGATTGACGGCGGATTGCGAGATTGGTTCGGTCCGATTCACGCTGGTCGATACCGGTGGCATTGGTTCTGCCGTTGATGACTCGTTTGATGAACAGGTCAGAGCAGAAGCGGATCTCGCGATGGAGATGGCCAATCTGATTCTTTTGATAACCGATGGGCGGGACGGACTGACCCCAATCGATCGGCTCCTGGCTCGCGAACTCCGAGGGACAAAAAAGCCGATCATCGTAGTCGTAAACAAAATCGATCACCCGAACCAGACGGATCACGAGACCGAGTTCAGTGAACTCGGTTTTGATGAAGTAATACCGGTTAGCGCCGCCCACGGCCGAGGGATGACAGAACTGGTTGAACGGATAGCCGCGCATCTGCCCGAGGAGACGACCGATACCGCACCTCCCTCTCCCGCGCTGAAACTCGCGATTGTTGGCCGCCCCAACGTGGGAAAGTCTTCGTTGATCAACGCGATTTTGCAGGATCGTCGAACGATCGTAAGTGAAATCGCTGGGACCACTCGCGACGCTATTGATATTCCTTATCGGCGGGACGACAAACAGTTTGTTCTCATCGACACTGCCGGAATCCGCTCTCGAGGTAAGCACAGCTCGTCGGTAGAAGTTTTCAGCGTGATGCGGTCGCAAAAAAGTATCGAACGAGCCGACGTTTGCGCGCTGGTAATTGACGCAGTCGAGGGCGTTACCGCGCAAGATAAGAAGATCGCCGGCCTCATCCAGCAAAACGAAAAACCGTGTCTGGTGGTAGTGAACAAATTGGATCTGGTGAAGCCGCCCACCCGCATCCGGGAATTTTTCGATGCTGTTTTCCGTCAGATTCGCTCCCAGCTGTTCTTTCTGGACTACGCACCGATCGATATCCTGTCAGCTGAGACCGGTGAAAACCTGGAGCGTCTCTTCCAAAGCATAGAAAGAATTGAGGCGCACGCGGAACGAACGTTGGGCACTGGTCAACTCAATCGTTTGCTGCAACAAGCGCTTGAGGCCCATCCGCCACCGGCTCGCGGCAATCGCCGGCTCAAAATTATGTATGCAACGCAAATCGATTTTGAGCGGACTGATTCGATTCGTCCTCCGACCTTTCTTCTCTTTGTCAACGATCCGCAAACGCTTACTGACGATTACCGTAGATACCTTGAAGGTAAGATTCGGGAAAAGCTGGGATACTACGGGCTACCGATCTTGTTTCGGTTGCGTTCTCGACATTAAAGTCGAGCAAAGGAGTGGTCGTCTCGGCATCGACCGCAAAAACCATGAACTACCGTGTCGCGCCCGCTGGATAGTACCGATCATCGGCAATGCGACCTTGCCCGACGATATGGCCTTGGCCATCGACAAGATAGAACTTACCGAATTCTTCGTCCTCATCCTTCAAGTCGATGGCATAGTAACCGCTGGGGTATCCCTCCGGTCGCCACTTCGCCCGAGTCACTTTGGAAAAGAATGGATATTGCCGGTTCGCTTCCATTGCGATCGCGATAGCACGTTCTTTCGTAATCCGACCGGGCACCGAGGATTCGCTGCTCGATTCGCATGCCGCTAGTACCAGCAACCCAAACAACAGAGCGATGTATCGCATAACGCGATCACTATCATCGCCGCCGAACGGTTTTCCAGCTTGAAATCACACACTCGCCACCAGAAACTGCTGCCAGTGATTTCTGTGCGCGAAAGTATCCAAGACGCGATCGCGTCGCTCGAACTACTGTATAATCTCGAGTCGCCGATTCGGTCAGCAGCCCAAATTATCGAACAAGCGCTCTTGCATGGGAAGAAAGTGTTAACCTGCGGAAACGGTGGCAGCGCTGCGGATAGCTCTCATCTAGCTACCGAAATCGCATGTCGGTTCGTCGGTGACCGGCGCCCATTTCCCGCGATGAGCTTATCTGCCGACGGCGGATTGTTGACGGCAACCGCCAACGATTACGCCTTCGAAGAAGTCTTTTCCCGTCAAGTGGTCGCTTTTGGTACACCGGGAGATGTACTGATTGCACTCTCTAGCAGCGGACAATCGCAGAATGTAGTGCGCGCGCTCGAACAGGCGAAGGCTCTTGGTCTTCATTCGGTTGCGATCCTTGGCCGAGATGGAGGCCGCTGTCGGGGAATCGCTTCGATCGAGTTAGTCGTGCCTCTCACTGCGACCGCACGGATTCAAGAAGCGCACAAGGTGATCATCCACCTGCTGTGCGAATTGATCGAACCGGCATTATCACAGGTCCGACAGGTCTCTTGACCGCGAACGCGCGCGAATGACTTCTTAACCACGAATAGACACGAATAGACACGAAGTAGGTTCTCGTCGTTGGTGCCCTTTTACCGTTTGGACGTTGCTGGCGGTGGTCACCAATCTCTGAAAGCAAGTGCAGAGCGATCTCGGGTCTGGTTGTAGGCAAGAACCCGATCAAATCACGATCGGATGACAAGCAAAGAGCTCTTCGATTCGCTGCCGATAGCCAAGCTGGTTTTCCACGGCAAAGAGCATCTGCAAGCTACGAATAGAGACCCATGACTGCTTCTTATTCGCGTCTATTCGTGTCCATTCGTGGTTAGCAACTATTCGCGTAGGTCCGTGGTTAACCGTTTAACAAGGTTCGAGCG
>DASTDH010000498.1:0-5928 GCA_035710445.1 Chthoniobacterales bacterium | reverse complement strand
TGCGCAGTACTGATGGCCGTGCGGAACGACGCATCAATTTGGCCCTCGTCGGCACCAATAGCCGCGAGAAAGACGCCGCGGAGCCGGTGTAGTTCGGCACTCGACCAGCGTTCTTCTCGTCTTTCGGCGACTGCTTCCGCCTCCGTTATCGCCTCAATGGCCTCGGAGGTGCGATTCGCAAGGTGTAAGGCTTCAGCCTTTAGTCCCAGATAATATGGCATGGCCATTATGGCACCTGTCGCCTGCCAGCCCTCTATTCCACCCTCGATCCACGCGAGACCTTCCGAGGCGTCACCGCAAGAGCTGCGCACCCAACCGCGGAAAACCTCTCCTCCAGCAAGAAACTGCGCAAAATTCTGACGCGTTGTGAGTTCGATCAAATCCGATGCCAGGCCTTCCACTTGAGCAGGATCGCGTTCAAAGTGGGCGAGAATTGCGGCATTCCATAGAGCCGCGGTTAAAGCATGCATATCATTCAGCTCTTTTGCTAATGCAATCGCTTCCTCCATGTTCGCTTTGCAGGAGGCGATCTCTCCGAGATGCCACTCGGATAGGGCCTCGTACATTAAACAAATGACGGCGGGTGCGAGGGGGTCTTCGACCGGCGACTGCGCCCTTCCCGAGCGCCAGATCTGAAGGCTGCGCATCGCGTGTTGCCGTGCGGATTCGAAATCGCCCCGATAGTGGTGCGTGACTGCCAAGGCGCGATAGGCTGCCATGAGTAGGGCAAGGTTATTCTGTTCTTGCGCCAGTGAATGAAATCGTTTGGCAATCTGCATCGTTGCACTCAGCTTGTCGGTCTGGAGGGAATGGCGCCACTGACCTGTGAGTGCCACGCAAAGGAGGAGTGGACGGTTAAGCAAACGGCACAAGGGCTCGGCTCGCTCGTAACAAATTCGGGCCTCGGGTGCTCCCAATCCTCTCGTTGCCGTTAGGTATAGCCCCGCCTGCATGAGAACGAAGAGCTGATCTTCCGCATTGAGAATCTGTCCCTCGAAACCGGCTTCCACCAGTGATCCCCAACGTCCGTGTTCAAAAAAATGAATTAAAACAGAGAGCAACGGTCGTCTTGCTCCAAGAACGTTAGCCGCATAGGAGTCATGTCCCCGCTGAATCCGGGGAATGTAAACTTCATGCAGCGCCTCTCGAAACAGACCGGCATTGCAGCCGCAGATAACGGCCAACAAAAGCGGCTCCATTTCCCTAAAATTATCCGGCAGCTGCGGCGCAAGGGTTCGATAATAGTTAAAGAGCCTTCTGTTGCATTCCTTCCAAGCCTGGGTTCGTTGGCTCCGCAGCTGCTCGCCAAAGTATTCACGGACCAGAGGATGTGTGTCGAGATGTCCAGGATTATGCGGATCTTCTCCAGCGATGAGTCTTGCTCTTCTTAACTTGGCAAGAATCAATCGCCGCTCACTTGGGCTCAAGTCGGTTAATGACTCTGTAAGGCCCTTGATCGCAGGTGGCTCCAACAGAACTCGAAGCATCTTTTCTTCGATTGTTCGATCAAACAAACCTAGCATTCTAAGGACAGAGAGCTCAGCGCCCTCGCCGAACCAAGCTTGATAAGATTCCATTACTTTGCGGGCATGGGCTCCCTGCCGCACGTCGCGACTGAGGCGTTGCGATACTCGGTTGCGGAACCGGATATTCCCGTCAAAAGCATCGGTCAGATAGCTGCCCAAAAGCGTTAGAGCAAGGCAATGGCCGCTGAACTCGTCGCTGGCAATTCGCAGCTCGGCCTCATGCCCCTTAACGCCGAGTGATCGGAGTAGCTTCGCGCCAGCGTCACTGGAGAGTTGCTCCAGCTCACGGCGCAGAACTGAGACACCCTCGTGATCTGCTATATCAGCGACCGGCGTCCGCGTGGTAATCACACAGAGCCCCGTGTTGAAGGCAGCAAGCTCGCGCAAAAGCGCCTGGAGGGCAGGTTCACGCAACCGTCCTTCTTGTGAACCAGGTGGATTTTGAAGCGGCTCCAGTCCATCCAGAACTAGCAAGGTCCGACGATGCGCTATCAGCTTAGCTAGTCTCTCGCCCTTTTCCCAAGCCGTTCCGATTCGTGGGTCTGGATCTCCAAACCAACTAAGAGCTGCATCAATAAATTCATCGGCTGACGAAGTTCCTCCGCTTGTCCCCTGCCTATAGAAAGACCACCCATAGACGAGTTGTGCGGATCGGTAGCGTTCGGCGGTCATCCCGCGGAGCCAATGGTTGACCAGCGTCGACTTCCCAACACCGGCCCAAGCAACGATTGTGACAACGTTGACATCCTGGTTTGGCCATGCTGCGTCCAGGAAGGCAATATCTTCCTCCCGACCAAAGACGTCCCTTCCGGTGACGGGTAACCTAGAGACTGAAATTTTCTTCGGTCCGAGTCTTGCGGGCCGTCTGCGAAGTACGGTGTGATATTCGGCTGACTGCGTCTCCTGGAAGCTCTGACGAGTGACGGTACGCCCTGCGTCGATAGCCTCCGTTATCGTCGGCATAAACTTCAGTAAATCGGTTGGCGACTGGAAGCGCCGCGCCGGATCTTTTTCCAGCAACACCTCAAGCAGAACAACGACCGGCTGTGGGACGCGTTCGAGTTGATCGATCGGCAAAGCCGCGTGCTGATGCTGGTACATCACCTCACCAGGAGTACCACGGAATGGCGTCCTACCAGTCAGCATCGCCCAGAGTGTTATACCCAGCGAATACAGATCTGAACGGATATCTACGTTGACCCCCGCAAATTGCTCCGGGCTGGCGAACTCTGGCGTGCCAGCGAAACTTCCGGGAATCGAAATCGCTGTTTCGGGTTGGGCTTCTGCTACTCCCTTCGCCAGCCCAAGATCTATGATTTTCGCAATCGAACTGTCGCCCTTCAATTTTACTATGACGTTGCTTGGCTTGATGTCCCGGTGAACGAGGTTCTGTTCGTGGATGGCAGCCAAGCCGCCTGCAACTTGAGTTGCAATTTCGAGCGCCAGCTTCACCTCAAGCTTGTTGGAACGTCGTATTAGTCTGTCTAGCGGCTCTCCATCGACAAACTCCATCGCGTAGAAGTAACTGTCGCCGCTCTTTCCTAAGTGAAACACGGAAGCGACGTTCGGATGCCGTACGCTGGCAGCAGCGCGAGCTTCTCGCACGAAGCGTCGGCGGACCGATTCGTCACCGATCAATTGGGCATTAATCACCTTTAGCGCCACGGTGGATCGAAGATTCACGTCGACCGCTTTATAAGTGACCCCCATCGCGCCGCGGCCCAACTCTACCGGCGTTCCATCTTCGCGGATAAGGATCTCATAGTGCTCGAACCGCAACTGAGAGCCCAAAAGAGATGGCTCAACGGACGACTCGTCAATCGTTGGCTCATTGCCGAGAGCTCCACGCAGCGCACAGATCGGACAGGAGTCGCTCTTGTCCGACAACGCAGCGGCACAAACCTGGCAGACCCGTTTGCCTTTTGCGCTCACGCATCACTCCGAAGCCTCAGAGCTTAGTCGATTTACGCGTGCGTAGCTTGCAAAAAAACGCTCGCGACCAAGACGATACGACAGAAGCCCCAAACGACAAATCGAAGGATCGGAAGGACTTAAGGGAGGCCAACAATTTCCTCCGCTCGCTCCAGCTCTCGATAGAGATTCTGCAGGGCGTTACCGAAGTCGCCCTTCTTTTCCTCAACCAGAGTGGCGTCCCGGAACCGGTAGACACCCTGGATAAGGCTGCGCATCACCATGTCGCGACCCTCGATTGCACGCCGAAGTCCCGACTCGATTGCTTTACCTTCGGTCTCGAAGTTCCGATCGTCGGGCGGCGCGATTCTTGTGCCATGCGCTTCCAGGAATTTGCGTAGCCGTTGAAGCGTCGCCCATGCAGATCTCCGGCTTTTTCGATTCGCTTCGAGTTCATCCAAGATTCGTCGCATCGCAGCGTCCGGAGCCTCGTCCATAAGCGGCAGCGTTCATACAAACACTGCCGTGTCAAGGCTGCTACGAAAGCCAGACCCGAGTCGCGTGAGGAGGCGAACTCTTGTTCTAGTCAGAAAATCGAACTTATATGACAGCCCTTCGTATCGTCGCATACTGGAAGGTCATCGAAATCATGTGTGGCCGGTATCGAAGAACCACCAGAGAAGAAGAACTAGTGCACTGTGTCAGTTGATTTCAAAGCGGTCTCGATACGATTAGATGATCACCTTTTCTAGGGCGATTCGATGGGCGTTGCCTTTGAGACACCGCTTTGGAAATATATGAAACACTGCACTAGCACGCATCTACCGCATCCCTATTCCAGCTCGCCCAGATTAGCCAATCAGTTACAACGTTGCGCCTAACCAACTAATTGGGGCATAACTCAAGAGCTATTATAAGTCTAAAGGTCCGTTACTTAATTTCCTCAAGTTGACTTGGGGTTCGCTCTTTCTTGCCCTAAGGTAAACCGGGTTAGTTTTGCAACGAGCCTTTCATCGCCACCGACCACTAGGGCGGCGCTATTTACGCCAGACCCCAAAGCTGAGCGATTGAAGAGGATTATCTGCTTGGCGGCGAAACTGTAATGTAGCCGCTAGAATCGTTCCCGCCCACACCGTGAACCCAAGCCTGGAGAGTGTATTTGGAAACCGGATCAACGGTAGTGATATTCAACCGGAACTCATTGTTGTCATAGCCTGGACCCGCGGAAGCGATATGCTGGTCTGAGGCTATGGGTTTCCCGTTCTCCAACATTTCTACCTTCTCGATAATCAAAGCGTGGCCGCTTTGGTATCTGAACTGGACGGTCCACTCTCCTGGCACAACCTGCCAGTGACCGGCTCCCGGCAACGGACCAGTAACGACCCATCCGGTAATAGGCCAGTTGATGACTGAGGTCTCCGACTTGAGGTTGGCCGAACTCCAACGGTAGGGCAGACCTCCAGGCGTCTTCCCGTAGTACTCCAATCCCATTGCGTCCAGGCGCTGAAAGTCGTAACCCAGGCGCCATTCAAAATCTCCGAAATCACGAGCATCCTGAGGAGTCCAACCGATTTCCGCAACGGCGCAAGCTCGGGGTAAGAGTTGGTACTGAATCTTGAGCCAATCCTCAACATTTTCGGTCCAAACATTTCCCTGCACTCCCAGCACTAATTTTATTTGTTCTGGAGTCGTCCCGGCAGGAATTGGTGAGAAGGCGTAGACAGTTTCAAGCGCGTTCAGACCCTCTCCCGCAATTGGCTGGGGGACAGACTTGATGTCAGCCTGATAGAGATCGAGGAAAAGGTGTTCCAGAGGGGTCAGAACGATCGAATTTCCGTTCTTCAAAGCCGGTTCAGCGTACTGGAAGCTGTGCCACACCATCACTCCGGCGGTGTGAGTCAGATTGCCTCCCATCACATCGTCCCACCCGATTAATTTGCGTTCCTTACTGTTCAAAAACCTTTCGATTCGATTCACGAACCAGCTCTCCAGTTGCGCAGTAGTAGTGAATTTGTGAGCTGTCATGACTTGCTGTGCAAAGGGTGAGCCCTGCCATTGGTCGGGAGGCACCTCATCGCCACCGATGTGGATGTATTCAGAAGGAAAGAGCTCGATTACTTCCTGTAAAATGTCTTCCAGAAACGTGAATGTCTCGTCTTTCGGAGCGTAAACATAAGGATGAACGCCCCACGAAGTTTGAACCTCCGGACGATAATTGGGAATATCGGTATTACCGTATTGTGGGTAAGCGGCGAGAGCGGCCGCCGCATGCCCAGGCATTTCAATTTCCGGAACGATGGTGATGAACCGGTCAGCCGCGTAACCGATAATCTGCCGGATGTCATCTTGTGTAAAATAGCCACCATACGGCGTGCCGTCGCTCAAGGTTGGATTTCCGAGCACCGGCGAGTGGGGCCGTTCGGAACCAATCTGGGTCAGCAGCGGATATTTCTTTATTTCGATGCGCCATCCCTGGTCATCGGTCAAATGC
>DASTDH010000497.1:0-6975 GCA_035710445.1 Chthoniobacterales bacterium | reverse complement strand
AGCGTCATAGAGCAACAAATCGACCCGCTTCGCAGCCCTGCTGAAGACTGAAAAATTGACGCCCTCAGCCGTCCAGCTTGCCCCGGGCATGAATCGCGTGCCGGGCCGTGTGGGATATGTTTTCAAGGCGCAATGGTTTGCGGACGAATTGCCGCTATGGCCAAATGGATTAGCATTTTGGCGAGCTTCTGATTCTAATCATATTCGTACACCTAGTGCCTCGAGGCCAGTAAGGCAGTATAGGACCTTGGTACCATGGTCGAGAGCGAGGCATATCGAACCATTTTTGGAGCGTCTATTGGCCTTTGGTCCAACGACTAGCGCCAGCCGCTCTCTCTGAACGATGCGGTGAAAAGGGATCGCACCAAGGTCAAATATCGGACCTGGTCTAGAATGATTTACTTTTGCGTGAGGCTCAAAGCCTGACCAGCGGCACCGGGCGAGAGGGAGCCCCCGCCCCGGCGAGCCGAACAGCGTCGAGTGCGGATTTTACGATGACCTGGAACCCCCTATCAAGCCAAGAGTTACCTCCGAAACGCCCTTTGGATTATCCCGCTTGTCGCTGTGCTACTTGAGCAGGTGGTTTGGTGAGTGGTGCACGGACTCGAGGCCCGGCTCGGTTGGAGGGGGCTCGGATTAGGCGTCAATGGCGCAGAGAGGCGTTGTTCAACTCCGTCACCACGCTTGCGTTGAGATTCGTCGCGGCGAGGATTTGGACAAAATCATTTGGTTCAATCTTCGCTCCTGCGTTGCCCCAAGGTCCTATAGCAGTGTTCGATCGGAGTTGGTAGCGTTTGTCTGGTGTGCTCCGGCTATCTCGCAGGTGGATGCTTATGAATTTTTCACAACTCGATACTGCGCGCAGCGAGGCAAGATTAGGGATTTCTGCGATCCGCCACTCGAGGCGACATTCGATCGAGCTCTCAAAGAGTAGCTGAGCTGAAAAGAGATTGGCACTAACCACAAGATAAAACCTATTCGTATGAACGAACCAGCGAAATCAAGCGGCATTGGGGAGTCTGAGGCACCTCGAAAAGCCAGGACATCAAAGAAGAAAGTGAGTTCGCAGGGCATTTTGCCAAATCAACTTAGTCCTGAGCTGCTCCACAAGATGGACGCCTGGTGGCGCGCGGCAAACTATCTTAATATCGGGCAGATCTACTTGATGGCTAACCCTCTTTTGAAGGAGCCGGTGAAAAGTGAACACATCAAGCCCCGTTTGTTAGGCCATTGGGGAACATCGCCCGGGTTGAATTTGATCTATGTCCACCTTAATAGGCTCATTAACAAGTACGACCTTGATGTAGTCTATATGGTCGGACCCGGTCATGGCGGACCGGCAATCGTGGCCAATGTGTATCTTGAAGGTACCTACACGGAATATTTTCCGAACATCAGCCAGGACGAGCAAGGAATGCTGAAGCTGTTTCGCCAGTTCTCGACTCCGGGCGGCGTCCCCAGCCATGTCAGTGCGCCAACTCCAGGTTCAATCCACGAAGGAGGAGAATTAGGATATGTGCTCATGCATGCTTTCGGTGCGGCCTTCGATAATCCCGAGCTAATTGTTGCCGCCGTCGTGGGCGATGGAGAAGCTGAGACAGGTCCGCTCGAGGGCAGCTGGAAGGGAGTGAAGTTTATCAATCCGGTGCGCGATGGAGCGGTCCTCCCAATCCTGCATTTGAACGGTTACAAGATTGCTGGCCCGACGGTTTGGGGAAGAGAGAGCGACGAGCATATCCGCGACTTTCTCACCGGGCATGGCTACGAAACCTTTTTTGTTGAAGGAAGCGATCCGACGCAGGTCCATCAAGACTTTGCTGCCGCGCTTGAAGCAGCCATACTGAAAATTCGGGAAATCCAATCCGCCGCGCGTGAGCATGGATTCAAAGAAAGGCCGGTGTGGCCGGCAATCGTTTTGCGGACACCGAAAGGTTGGACCGGTCCGAAAGTGGTAGACGGTCTACCGGTTGAAGGGACATTCCGTGCCCACCAGGTGCCTCTGGCCAATGTGCGCAACAATCCCGAGCACCTGAAGCTCTTGGAGGAGTGGATGCGCAGTTACAAACCGGAAGAACTCTTTGATCAGAATGGCCGGTTCCGCGCAGAGTATGCCGAACTGGCACCAAAAGGTCAGCGCCGCATGGGCGACAATCCGCACGCCAACGGCGGCATACTCGAGGTGCCTCTGGATTTGCCTGATTTCGCTGACTATTCGCTCGAAGTGAAAAAACCAGGAACAGCACGTCACGAGTCCACTCGACAGCTTGGCCAATTCCTTCGCGATATTTTCAAGAGCAATACTAAGCCGGCCAACTTCCGACTTTTCTGTCCAGATGAAACGAACTCGAATCGACTAGGCGCTGTCTTCGAGACGACCAACCGCTGCTTTGTAAGTAAGCTGATCGAGATTGACGACCATGTTTCCCACGATGGGCGAGTGATGGAAGTC
Organism: Chthoniobacterales bacterium; assembly: GCA_035710445.1. Taxonomy (GTDB): domain Bacteria; phylum Verrucomicrobiota; class Verrucomicrobiia; order Chthoniobacterales; family JAFAMB01; genus DASTDH01. The sequence goes on along the minus strand of DASTDH010000497.1, from coordinate 4,526 downwards.
TTAAGTGAACACAACTGCCACGGATGGCTGGAGGGGTACGTTTTAACTGGGCGCCACGGATTGTTCGCTACTTATGAAGCTTTTGCCATGGTGGTTGATTCGATGGCGATGCAGCACGCGAAGTGGCTTGAACATTGTCTGCATATTCCATGGCGCAAGCCCGTTCCCTCTCTGAATTATCTGCTCACATCCACCTGCTGGCGCAACGATCACAACGGTTTTAGCCATCAGGGACCGGGATTTATTGACAATCTGGTCAGTAAGAAGCCAAGCGTTGTTCGCATTTACCTGCCGCCCGACGCCAACTGCCTGCTCTCGGTTGCTGACCACTGCTTCCGTAGTCACAATTATCTCAACCTGATCGTCATTGACAAACAGCCGCAGCTTCAGTGGTTAGACATGCGCGCCGCGCGCGAACATTGCGCACTCGGAGCTGGGATATGGAATTGGTGCAGCAATGACGGAGAAAAAGAACCGGACGTAGTGCTGGCCTGCGCAGGCGACATTGTCACCCAGGAAACGGTGGCGGCGGCATGGTTGTTACGTCGCTATCTGCCTGAGCTGAAGGTGCGGGTGGTGAACGTTGTGGATCTCATGTGTCTCTGTCCCCCCGACCGCCACCCACACGGCCTCAGCCAGGAAGTGTTCATCAAGCTGTTCACCTATAGCAAGCCCGTCATCTTCGCCTTCCACGGCTACCCCGCGGTAGTCCACGGGATCTTGCATGGACGGCCGGATACTGATCGATTTCACGTGCGAGGCTATATCGAGGAAGGTACCACCACCACACCGTTTGACATGGTTGTGCTAAATCGAGCGAGCCGAGTCCATCTCGCCATGGACGCGATTCGGTACGCACCGAACATCGTCAATGCGGCAGAGCTAGTCGCTAAAGGAGAAACTATTTTGGCCAAACATCGCCAATACGTTGAAGAGCACTTTGACGATTTACCGGAAGCTCGCGACTGGGTCTGGTCAGACTAAAGCGCAGATGAATCTTTTCCACGCTGACTAACATTTTGTTGGATTCCGCTTCCCTCGATCGCACACCAGCGAGGAGTCTAAGATGAGTAACAGTAATGATGACCCCCAGACCGGCGTATCCCTGGTGGACGGCCCGGTACATGACCCCGATAGCGGATTGCTCGAGAAGCAGCCGGAAGCGCCTACTCAGATACGACAGCGCCTATCGCATACGTTAGCCGAGAAGAACTTAATGGCGATCACCGGACTCTTCCTGTGTGTGTTTCTGGTCATCCACCTATTAGGTAACCTGCAACTGCTGTTACCAACGCACGTGGCCCAGTGGCAATTCAATTTCTATTCGAAGCTGCTTTCTGGAAACATTTTTATCCACATCATTTCCTATATTTTATTCGGCAGCATAGCGGCTCACGCCGTCTATGCGCTCATAATAACAATAAAAGACCGGCGGTCGAACGGGCAGCGCTATGAGTACGACCGTCGCGGCGTGAGCAGCAAGTGGTACTCTCGCAAGATGGGATTGCTGGGCACGGTTATTCTGTTTTTCCTGATTATCCATTTGCGGGACTTCTGGTACCAGGTGCAGTTTGGTCACCTGCCCTTAGACAAAGATGGCCAGGAAGACCTGTATACCCTGGTGGTCACGGTATACCGCAACGGCTGGTATGTTCTGATCTATGTCCTATGCATGGTGGCGCTCGGATACCATTTATTGCATGGTTTTTTCAGTGCTGCTCGGACGCTTGGTGTCTATCACCCGCGCTACGTTAACTGGATTCGAATCGTTGGATGGGCTTACAGCGTAATCGTCAGCGCCGGCTTTGCGCTGATACCGCTATACGTTCACTTCGCGAGACTATGATTACCTTGGAAGCAAAAATACCCGACGGACCACTCGAGCAAAAGTGGAGTCGTTATCGTTCGACAGCTAAACTGGTTAGTCCTGCTAACCGCAAGAACCTAAAGATAGTTGTGGTGGGAACTGGTTTGGCCGGCAGCTCACTGGCAGCGTCTTTAGGTGAGATGGGTTACCAGGTAACTTGCTTTTGTTTTCAGGATAGTGCCAGACGCGCCCATTCGGTTGCCGCACAAGGCGGCGTGAACGCCTGCAAGAACTATAAGAATGACGGAGACACCGTTTTCCGCATGTTCTATGACACTATTAAGGGTGGCGACTTTCGTTCTCGCGAAGCCAATGTGTACCGATTGGCAGAGTGTAGCGCCAATCTAATTGACCAGGCGGTGGCTCAGGGTGTGCCTTTCGCCCGTGAGTATAGCGGATATCTCAGCAACCGTTCTTTTGGCGGAGTTCAGGTATCACGAACGTTTTATGCCAGAGGGCAAACCGGTCAACAGTTGCTTCTAGGAGCCTATCAAGCGCTGATGCGACAGGTAGCCGCTGGTACGGTTACGCTTTTTCCGCGTCATGAAATGTTGGATTTGGTGACGATCGACGGGAAGGCACGCGGTGTGATTGTACGCAACATGGATAATGGCGCGATGGAACGGCACGGTGCCCACGCGGTAGTGTTGGCTTCCGGCGGATTCGGCAAGATCTATTATCTGTCGACTTTAGCCATGGGTTGTAATGCGTCCGCCATTTGGCGCGCTCATAAGCGGGGAGCTTTTTTTGGCAATCCGAGCTGGACCCAGATCCATCCCACCTGCCTGCCCCAATCCGGAGATTATCAATCAAAGCTGACGTTAATGTCTGAGTCGTTGCGAAACGATGGCCGTATTTGGGTACCAAAAAATCAGCAAGAGCACCGGGCGCCAAATAATATTCCGGAATCAGATAGAGATTATTACCTCGAACGCCGCTATCCGGCGTTTGGTAACCTTTCCCCCCGTGATATTTCCTCACGTGCGGCGAAGGAAAGGATCGATGCCGGTTATGGAGTAGGACCGCTCAAGAACGCGGTCTATCTCGATTTTTCCAAAGCTATCGCCGAACAGGGGAGGCAGCGGATAGAGGAGAAGTACGGCAATCTTTTTCGCATGTATCAAAAAATTACCGGCGTAGACGCTTATCGGGAACCGATGCGCATATCGCCGGCGGCACACTTTTCTATGGGTGGTTTGTGGGTGGACTACGAACTGATGACCACCATTCCCGGGCTCTATGCGTTGGGGGAAGCCAATTTTGCCGATCACGGTGCAAACCGGTTAGGAGCTAACTCTTTGCTGCAGGCTTGCGTAGACGGTTACTTTATTGCCCCGGCTACGATCCCTAGCTACTTGGCCGGTGAAATCAAAAGCGGTCCGATCTCGGTCGACCATCCGGCGTTCGTAGACACGGAAGAAGCGGCGCTCCGGCAATTGCAGCAATTGTTGGGTATTCAAGGGACGATGCCATCCGATCACTTCCATAAAGCCTTGGGGACAATTTTATACGATAAATGCGGCCTTTCGCGTTCCGGTGCCGGACTGGAAGAAGCTATTAGGCAGATCCGTTCTCTGCGAGACCAGTTCTATGCAGACTTGCTAATTCCGGGCGGCCCTGACCTGAACAGCGAGCTCGAGAAAGCGGGCCGGATAGCTGACTATCTCGAGCTAGGCGAGTTAATGTGCTACGACGCTTTAACCAGAGAAGAATCATGCGGCGCCCATTTTCGCGAAGAATATCAGACGCCGGACGGGGAGGCGGCCCGAAATGACCGCGACTTCGCTTTTACTTCCGCCTGGGAATGGACCGGGTCCGGCCGGGAGCCGGTCCTGCACAAGGAACCTTTGCGGTTCGATTATGTCACTCCAACGGTAAGAAGTTACAAATAACGAGTGCGTCTTATGCAGATACGACTCAAAATCTGGCGCCAGGAGAACCGAGCCAAACAAGGCCGGTTAGTAGACTATGACCTGCCGAATGTAGATGCGGACATGTCGTTCCTGGAAATGTTGGATATGCTCAATGAATCGCTTGTTCGGCAGAGAGAGAGGCCGGTGGAGTTCGATCACGACTGTCGGGAGGGAATTTGTGGGCAATGCGGAATCATGATTAACGGGCGCGCGCACGGTCCGCTTCCCAATACAACCACCTGTCAGTTGCATATGCGGACATTTAAAGACGGTGATACTATCTATGTAGAACCTTTTCGGGCGAGCGCATTTCCGATAAAATGTGATCTGAAAGTAGATCGCAGCGCTTTTGATCGTATTATTCAGGTTGGGGGCTACACTGGTGCGAGTACCGGCGGAGCACCGGAAGCCAACACCATTCCTATTCGTCATGACGTGGCCGAGGCGGCGTTCGATGCAGCCGCATGCATCGGCTGCGGCGCTTGCGTCGCTACCTGCAAGAACTCCAGTGCAGCACTATTTACCTCTGCCAAAATCACTCACTTAGCTCTATTACCCCAGGGCCGGATAGAAAGCCGACGACGCGTACGCCAGATGGTCTTGCAGGCGGATAAGGAGGGCTTCGGCCACTGCAGCAATACGGAGGCGTGCCAGGTGGAATGTCCCCAGCAGATTTCCGTTTTGTACATATCTCGAATGAACTGGGAGTATAACCGCGCCGTATTCTATTAAAACTTTGGGACCGC
>DASTDH010000496.1:0-14519 GCA_035710445.1 Chthoniobacterales bacterium | reverse complement strand
TTGTGCGCCACGCGCGCGGTGAACTTGCGCAAAACATGGATGCAGATGCTGCGTTTTTCGAGATGACTATGTGCACCCTCGAAGACGGCGGTTACGAGCAGTACGAAATTTCCAACTACGCCCAACCAGGACGAGAGTGTTTGCACAATCTCGCCTACTGGCACGGCAAGGACTATCTCGGTCTTGGGCCGAGTGCATTCTCCACCATTAGGAAACAGCGTTGGCAAAACATCGCCGACACGCAAAGCTACATCGCAAGAACCGCACTAAGAGATTCGACCAGAACATTCGAAGAAGATCTGGAAGATGCCACCAGAGAATCCGAACGCATCATTTTTGGACTACGAACCAACCACGGAGTGCTGCGGTCGAAAATCATTCAGCAGAAATCAGAACTCGATGATTTAGAAAAGGCCGGTTACCTCGAGACGGCGGGCGACTACGTTCGACTTACTAGAACTGGCCGTTTGGTTGCCGATGAGATCGGCGCCCTATTCGTGTGACCAAATATGATGTCGTAGTCGTTGGAGGCGGTCCGGCTGGAGCCATCGCTGCCGCTGTCGCAGCAGAATCCGGACTCCGAACCCTGGTCATCGAGCGTGCCACTTTTCCCAGAGATAAAGTTTGTGGCGATTGCTTGAATCCTGCTTGCTGGGAAGTCTTCGATCGCGTTGGCATCGCCAGCACAATCGCCGCACTACCCTCCTCTCGCCTGCAATGGGTCGAGTTTGTGAACCTTAGAGGCATCCGAATTCGTCGACAGTTGCCGCAAAACCAACCGGGCGAAATAGCGGTGCGTCGTCGTCTGCTGGACGATGCGCTCCTGAGCCGTGCACGAGAACTGGGAGCGGAAATCTGGCATGGCGAGCCCGTGACCGGTCTGGCCGAAGGTTGGCGCGTACAGACCGAAACACGGGTAGCTCACGCTAGCTTCCTGATTGCCGCAGACGGCAGAAATTCATCGGTCGCACGCTTTCTGCGTCATTTCCCGCAAACCAGAACCGATCGGATCGCCTACCAAACTCATTTTGCGGCCAATTGGGAACCGCACGTCGCACTGGAATTGTGGCCGCAAGGCTACCTTGGCCGGCAAACGGTCGATCAGCACACGGCAGGAGTCTGCGTAGTCGGCCGGCCTGCACGCGCTGAAGAATTTCGGCGAATGGTCGCCAGGCGATTCGGTTTACCGAGCGATCACCGGTGGAACTCGATCGCTCCCCTTTCGCGCAAACCGGTGTGGACTCACCAAGAAAACCTATTCTATGTGGGTGACGCCGCCAGAGTCGTCGAGCCATTTACCGGAGAAGGAATTTTGTACGCTCTCAAATCCGGTCTGCTCGCGGCCGAAACGATTAAAAGATCAATTCCGCACCGGACTGACTACCGGTGGGAGTATTGGGAAGCACATCGTAGATTGTACTCTGGGCGTCTATGGATCAACCGGTTGGCACGATGGTCTGTCCTTCATCCTCGTTTGGCGAGCAATGTACTTGAATTGCTCCAGTTCTTTCCTGGCCCGCTGCAATTTCTGACCGAGAAGGTGGTCGGCCCACAGTGACGAGAGCCATGGAGCGATGCGCGCGTGGCTTGGTCTCTGGCGGCTTCGTCGCTAGAACCCAGGCTTCCCTCCCTACTCCGCCCTATCGCCCTATCGTCCTGTCGCCGTATCGCCGTGTCGATATTCCTCCCGATCACCTCGCCCGACGTTCTCCAAAAATCGCCGTACCCACTCGGACTATCGTGGCACCCTCTGCAATCGCGACTTGATAGTCGCCGCTCATCCCCATCGAAAGCTCCGGCAGCGCAAAGCCAGACTCACGCGCGAGCTGGTCGCGCAATTCGCGCAACGCAACAAAATAGCGTCGAGAATGTTCCGCTGACGGCGCGAGCGGAGGAATCGTCATTAGTCCTTCGATGTTGGCTCGATTGCAGGCTGCGATGGTCTCAATCTGCTCAACCAATTTGGCTGGCGAAAATCCGAACTTCGATGCTTCCCCCGCAACATTGACTTGCAAAAGCACCCGCGGGAAAAGCCCCAGCTCCGCCGCTATCCGATCAATGTCGGCCAATAGTTCGACCGAATCGACGCCATGAACGAGCTGAAATAAGGGCAGCGCGACCCGTACTTTGTTGCTTTGGAGATGTCCGATCAAATGCCACTGAATCCTGGATGATAGCTCCGGGATTTTCGCCCGCGCCTCCTGCACCCGGTTTTCCCCAAAGATCAACTGACCGGCATCAACCGCTTCCTGGATCACGTCGACTGAATGGGTCTTGGTCACCGCGACCAGCTGAACCGAACCATCAGGACGACCAGCCGCTCTTTCGGCCTCGCTGATCGACTGCCGCACTTTTGCCAGATTATCTGGAATGTCCGCCGCCATTGACTCAACTATTAGAAAAACTTATTCTGCTCGATCGGCTTATCGCTGGAGAATGCAAATCGAAACGCTTAAGATTTTTTGCGATCTCGTCGAGACCGCCAGCTTCTCCAAGGCCGCCCGATTGAACACGATCACGCAGAGCGCGGTGAGCCAACAAATCCGCGCGATCGAGCAGAAGTTCAAAATCGCGTTGATCGAACGGGCTAACAAGAATTTCTCGGTAACGCCGGAAGGTCGGGCGTTTCTACAAGCCAGCCAAGAGATCCTTCGTATTTACGACAGTCTAGGCGATCGCCTGGCTCAATTGCGAAAGGTGGTTTCTGGCCGTTTGCGGATCGCCGCCGTACACAGCATCGGACTCCACGAGTTGCCGCGCAATCTGAAGCTTTTCAAAAAAGCATACCCGGCAATCGAGGTTGAGATGGAATACTTGCGGTCAGCCCAAGTATACCAACAAGTTGCTGAAGGGAATGCCGATCTCGGATTTGTCGCCTACCCGACGCGGCATCGCGGGGTGATCATTGAAAGCCATTGGAAAGACAAATTGGTTTTGATTTGTCCGCCCAGCCATCCTCTGGCAAGTCGGCAGAGCGTTCCAATCACGCTACTGGAAGGCGAGAAATTTATATCCTTCAGTTTTGATCTACCGACCCGGAAGGCGATCGACCGAATTTTCAGAGCCCAATCGGTTAGCATTCGCCGGTCCATGGAGTTTGATAACATTGAAACGGTAAAGCGAGCGGTTGAGATCGAAGATGGCATTTCAGTCGTACCGCTCAACACGATCGAAGAAGAGCGAAAAATCGGCAGCATTGTTGCAGTCGAAATCGAATCAGTGGATACGTGGCGCCCAATCGGCCTGGTTCAGCGCCGGGCCCGGCGTCAAGCTCCAGCCACCAGCGCCTTTGTGCGCATGTTAAGGGCAAAAGATGCACTCTGAAGAGGTTACCAAGTTGGGGGTTACAGGTTGCAGGTTTAGGAGTGCGCCCAACTGGCGATCTGTAACTTGCAGCTTGGCAACTTTTAACCATGCCTACCGCTCGATAAAGCTCAAACTGGCAGCGGCACCAACACCGAGGGCGCTCGCCTCGTAGGCGGTCAACGGTCCAACGGAATCGTCGAGCGTACCATCCGGCAGGTCCCGCCGGCACATTAGAATAGGCGTCAGGTGCTTACATACTTCGGACGTTTCCGGCAGAGCGTTCGGATCGATGAAGTCTGCCAGGTTCGGTACCAGTGCTGCGCCGAAAACAAGCATCGGGCGAATGCTCCCATATCCACGTTCAAACAACGTGTTGGCGTCGAGATAAAACTGGACGGCCGAAGGCTGGTTGGCGTCCAGAATCTTATAGTTGCTGGGCGCGTTCAGGCCAACCTGCTGATTTTGCAAGCGGGCTTGCGCTTCGGCATAAGCTTCTCCATCACGGGCCGCGATGAAATAGTTGCCGTTCATACCAAAGACCAGGTTAACCGTTTGGCCGGTTGTGAATTGGAACACTCGCGAATCCCCAACATACTTTTCGGTCCAACGAGCTGGAAATTCCTGTTGTAAGATCTTGCGTATCATCCCAACAAAAGAATCAGGATCACTCACCCGTATCAGGAAAACTCCATCAAACAGATCCTGGTTTGGGCTCCGATTGACCACAATCTCTATCCCTTTTACGATCTCGCTGAGGTGATGAAAATCGACCCCGGAATTGGTCACTTCGTTGAGGTATTGTGCTACGGTCTGAGCGATGCCCCATTCTCTAGCCATTCTCCTCGTCAATTCGCGGACGTGCAGCAAATCCAAAGGTAAAGAGATGTAGGCAAGTGTACCCGGCGTAGTTAGATACATTCCCTTGGCCGGAATCTTGGTCTGACCGGAAGCGACCCGGGTGAAGACCGTGTCATGAATATTCGGTCCCTCCAATTTGGTGGCTAGCATGATTGCCGGAATTGCACTGGAAGAAGAGAGCCAATCAAATGGCGCGCTCGCCAATCCCTCGGGTTGACCGCTAACGAACCCAAAGAGATCGGCATCGGGTGGGACGTGGGTATGGCACTGACGGAAAACCTGGGAAGTTTCAAGTCCCGCCGGCTTGGTTCCGATCCGCCTCAAGGCGGAGCGTAGAACCTCGGGGCGCAAACTGAAGAGCACCCACTGACCGCTCCGTGCTGCGAAGAGCAATTTGCCGGCACCGGGAGATAGACCGGCTTGACGTCGCGGATCGGACGATATGAGTACCAATCGATAAGAGGAAAACCCATGAATCTGATTCCCAATTTCGCCTTGCCAATTGCGTAAATCGCCTGAGCATCTGGCGCCCAAAACCCAATCTTTACCGCCCCAGTCCGAGCAGCATAAATACACGTTGATCGGCCGCAATCGGACAAGTGCGGACCAAGCCGCCTTCCACGAGGACGGGATTTGGCCCATCGGGCGCGAGAAAAACCGCGCGACAGTTGGCTCCAAGCAGATCTTACTCAAAGTCGTATCCGGCCACCTTTTCATCGATTCCGGTATATCGCGAAGCTCAAGATAGAGGACACTGTCTGAGGAGGCCAATCGCGCAGCCGGCGTATTTTCGCTTTCGTCTCGGCCCAGTAAGAGGAAAAAAAGAGCGGCAAGGGCGGCGACTAAGAAAACGCAAAGCAAAATTCGTCTCATCAGTAGCCTCTTAGAAAAAACTGGGTTTCCGGCCGTGTCGAGCGGACTTTTCAGGAGTTTTTCGGTAGGCATGCGTTCCAGGAACGAGCAGCGCGCTCGTACCGGCAAACTAGGCGACCGCAGGGTCCACCGGGGTTTGGCTCGGTTCGACAAGCTCCGAATCCGGCCTCGGGGTACGCACCGGCGAGCGATAACTCTCCAGCGCTTTTGACCAGACTGGATTCATTAGTTGGGCCGGAGTTTTCCAAATCAAACCGTGCAAGCGCGCAACGGCGGCGCCGTCAGCAAGCAGCGCTCTTTTTTCACGCGCGGTCAGCGCCTCTGGGCCTTGCCGGAAAAGTTTCGCGGCCAGGGAGGCCACATAGCCTTCAGCGGCGGGCGCATGGTTGCGCCGCTCTTTCTGCAAGGCAACGTGGACCGCATTATAGAACGGGTCCAGAACCGCGTGCAGAAACTGATCCCCTTCACGCAATTGGAAAACATAAGAGGACGTAAGTTCCTTTACCGGCTCGGTTTCTTCCGGCATCTGGAAAAAATCCTTGAGCAGACCGGATTGTCCGCTGAGCACGGCCAGGGGAACTGCCAACCAAAGACCAAGGAGGATCGGTAAAAGCCAGCAGAAATACCCGGGCGAAATCCACCAGGCAAACAGACCCAGACAAATCCCGCTTATCGGCAATGGCCAATATTCAGCCAACGTGGCCGACCAACTCGGCCCTGCTCCCCCTGCCCTGGTTTGAGTGTGCCAGGTCACCGTCTGTCCTCCCAAATTCCGGAAAACGAAGCGAGTGTGAAACCAAGCCATGATTGGCGCAATCAGAATCGAAAACAGGATTTCAAGGATAACTCCAACCGCGGCCCGCCACCCGCCCCCATAGAGTCTCAGGGACTTGGACTGAGAAGAAAGGTGGATCAGACTCAAGAGCTTCGGACTGAACAATAACAATAAGGTCAAAAACATGAGAATGAACGCAGACGGGAGCTGAACGTTCAATGTCTTCTGATGCCACCGATCAATCGCGGCTTGGAAAGTACCAAACAGGATGAATAGGGCCAGCAATGGGGAGGAACCGTAGGCGAGGATTCCTTGAATAAGATGAAGCCGGCTAACCGGGCGGATTCTTTCCGCCAACAGAAACCACATATGCTGAAGATTGCCTTGGCACCAACGACGGTCGCGTTTGACGTATTCCGTCAGGTTTGGCGGCAACCCTTCGTAGCTGCCGTCGAGATCGTAAGCAAACCAGACTTCCCAACCGGCATCCCGCATTAACGCCGCTTCGACAAAATCGTGGCTCAGTACTCGTCCGCCTAATGGCTCCCGTCCAGGAAGCTCAGGCAGTCCGCAACTGGTCAGAAAAGGAGAGACTCGGATGATCGCGTTGTGTCCCCAATAGTTTCCGGCACCTTGTTGCCAAAAGTTCAGCCCGGCAGCAAAAACCGGACTGTAAAGACGGGATGCGAACTGCTGGATTCGACCGAATAAGGTCTGCGCTTTGGCAAGCTTTGGCATGGTCTGAATAATGCCGGCCCGGGGATTGACCTCCATTAGCCGAACCAAAGACGAAACCGCTTCTCCAGTCATAATACTGTCGGCATCAAGGACAATCATATAGCGATGCCGATGCCCCCAGCGCCGGCAAAAATCGGCGATATTGCCACTTTTGCGATTCACCGGCAAACGTCTTCGTCGGTAATGGATCTTGCCAAAGCCATTGGTCTGCCGGCAGAGGTCTGCCCACGCGAGTTCTTCCTCCACCACTTTGCCGGGCTCAACCGAATCGCTCAGGAGGTAAAAGTCAAAATTCTCCAGCTCCCCTCTTTGCTGCAACGAATCGTAGAGAGTTCGAATATTGCCGAAGACGGTAGTGGCGTCTTCGTTGAAAATCGGCATGGCGAGCGCAGTGGAGGCGAGCGGTGTGGCCGGGTCTAGCGTATTGGTGATCTTGAGCGGCTCATGTCCTTCCGCAAGAACCAGAAATCCAATGAAGGCTTGGGTAAACCCAAAGGCGAGAGCAGTAAACAGCAGCACGAAAAGCCCGAGCTCCGCCACCTTGAGCGGCGTCCAACCTCCCAAATTGAGCATGTCGCACATCAGCCAAACGCCGATACCGGCAAGACCCAATGTCACCAGACCCACCGCCCACCGTCGCTGGCGGACCTTCGCTTGAAAGACTTCATCCAATCGAGCTCGCCCCACGAGTTCGACGAGCCTCGCCGATCGATCCGGACCGCTCATATGCTGAACCAATTCATTGAAGAGCCCAAACTTCCATTTCCCAAAACGACCACCTACCGAATAGAGTTACAAACTCGCGAAAATCAATAGCCCGACTATCCCTAGACCGAGACACCAACTCAAAATCCGGTTGGATCCCAGAAAAGCAACCCGCTCGGCAAAAGTGATGACCTTCTCCCCGGTTGGAGAAAATCGAAATGGCCGGGCGGTGATACTTGCCTGCTGCAGGCGCGGGGTTGGTTTGAGTCTGACCTCTCGCAGAGCTTCCAAAACATCGTCAGATAACTGTACTTGTGATTTGAAACTGCTTCGATCACTCGGCTCCGTCAGGAAAAGACGAATTCGCTCTTCAACTGACCTTCGATCCGGAGGCACCTCTGGCGCAATCAAATGGCCAAGACTCTGATCCAAGGTCCGCTGGGTTTCCTCAAATGCGAGCTGCGTGGCCGGAGTAAATGGCTCTCGGCGCTTCCGAGTAATCGCTTGCTCGAAACTGGAAAGGAGAACGAGTTGCCGCTCGACGTCCTCAGGCACCTTGAGGGCGTCCAGATAGTCGTTGATGCGGTCCCAAGCCTCCTTCCACTCGGGCGATGCATTAATTCCGACCTGCAAAAGGGTCAAGTATTCAGCAGATATAGCCATTTTTCCGAGCAAAACCGATCGCGCCGCAAAATAACACAACTAACATCCATCGTCTGGGATGGAGTTGGATCGAAAATAGTGAAGCTGACGAGCCACCCTTGTTCGGTAGGCGCAAACTGGATGTCCTTCACTTGCCCGCCTTGGCCTGCCGTCACGTAGGGACGCAACTCGTCCACCGGGATCGTCTCGCCGTTCTCCGGTTTCGCAAACTCGACCGTGAAATGCGTCTCATTCGCTCGCGGATTCGGGTAAACGGTCGTCGACACAACCCGGAATTGGTTGGTATCGGCCTCTTTGCCGTCCCAGACCAATTGGTAAGCAAACTCGTAACGGCTGCCAGCTTCCGGAGTATTGGCCAGTTCCCATCCCGCCACCATGTTGTCGCTATACTCATCGTTGGAAGGAATTTGCAAAAGACGCACATATCCCGGACCAAAGTCACTCTTGGGAACAACCGTCAGATTGGGACGCCGATGGTATTCGGCCTCGGTGTCCAGATAATGGCTAAGATCACGATCACGCTGCAAAAGAGAAAACGAGGTCACATCAGAGAACCTTCGTACCACGACCGATTTTGGGTTGTCTAAAGGAGCCCACAATTTTTCGCCCGACGCAGTTTCCATGAGAAGACCGTCCGAATCGTGTACCTCCGGGCGAAACTCTCGTCGTTTGAAATCGGTCTTGTTCATGGAGAATTCCGTTTTGCCGGTAGGTTGATAGTCGGGCTTCAAGGTCGGTTTATTCACTGTGTTCTCGCCGAAATAGAACATACTGGTGAGCGGCGCCAGGACCACAACCTGAGGTTTCTTGCGGAAGAAGAGGGTCGCTTGAATATCCATGGTGGTAGTTTCGCCATAGTGCACATTGAACTGATAGCCGCCGGTGACACTCTGGCTATCCAGCAGTGCATAAAACTGCAAACTGGTGTCGGTTGCTTTGGGTTGGCGAATCCAGAACTCGCAGAAACAGGGAAATTCTTCCGGGCTTAGCCCGGTATCGACCCCTAACCCGCGAGTAGACAAGCCCCAATGCAGCCCTTTCGCTATTGCCCGAAAATAACTGGCCCCGAGAAAAGAAAGAAACTCGTCCTGAAGCCCGGGGCGAACCGAAGGAACGTAAACCTTGAACCCGGCAAAGCTTTCTCGCCCGCTGAATACGATCTGGTTATCATAATGAAAATAAGAAGGCGAAAACGGGATGTCTCTGATCCGGTCCGGTTCGATTGCGTGAAATAAAACGCGCTGCTTGTAATAGTATCCTGGATGAAAAAAACCAAGGCGGTACGGAAGCGATGGCCAGACGGTGTGCTCGGGCAAAAAGCGGATGCGCCGGTAGAGATCGTAGTCCAAATTTTGCAAATCAGGGGAGAGTTGCTGTAGCTGCGGCGCGAATGGCTGTTGCGCCAATGCTTCGGCTTTCTTTACGACGTCACCGTAGCCGAAGATCGACTCTTCTTGGGCGGCAACCGTTCCCAGGCAGGTCAGAACCGCCAGAAATCCCAACCAAAATTTCATAAGCGAGGGGACGATGGCAGCAGCCACACAAGGTCGTCAACTTGCATGTTGCGGAATAAAAGCAATAGGGATGCGCTTCCGGCCATTCAGCGCGATCGGCGAATCAAGCCGATCATCACTCCTTGGATGACCAACTCCGCTGCCGGAATGAGATCCGGATAAGCCGGATTCTCGGCTTTCAGAAAAGGTTTACCTCTTTTGATCTGATATCGCTTGAGGGTGACCTCTCCGTCAATCAACGCTGCCACGATATTGCCTTCTCTGGGAGTCGCTCGCGTGAGCAAGACGGTGTCTCCATCGAGGATCTGGGCGCCCACCATCGACTCGCCCCGCACCTTTAATGCAAAAACCTCGCTTGCTTCATTCACGCCAAAAAATTTAAAATCGACCGCAAATTTTGTTTCTTCCATAGCCGCTGAATCCGTGGCGTGGCCCGCCGGGATTGCTCCCAATAAGGGAACCATTCGCTGCTCTGATCGCATTTTCATTTCTGGATCGCTCAGGCCGCGAGCCTTGTGCGGAGAACGGCTAATGGCACCCTTGCGCTCAAGCGCGCGCAGATGATTCATAGCCGCCGTCTGGCTCTGAAATTGGAAATGCCGCTGAATATCGCGACTGGTTGGCGGAAAGCCGGTCTCCCGCTGATGTTGCCTGATATAGTTCAGCACGGCCCGTTGCCGCTCAGTCAAAGTCTCCATTAATGTTCACCGGAACACTAACAGAAATTTCGGCGTTTTCAATACCGCGGTGAGCCTGGAAGGATGGAAGGATGGAAGGTGGAAGATTGGAAGATTGGAAGGACGGACGACGGCTTATTTGCATTTGCCACTCCTTCTGCCGCAACGATCGCAACCTAAAATCGGCGATTTGCTTGAGACATGGAAGATGTAGCCAATCTTCCACCCTTCCAATCTTCCAATCTTCCATGCTTCCGATCTTCCATCCTTCCATCCTCCCTCGTTTTTCCGATTGTGCCTCGAGGCGCATTCGTAAATAGTTGCGAGCCAGCGTTGCGCCCTGCTCACTGCGGGTATCTATGTGCCGAGTTCAAAAAATGTTGATCATCGCCGGGTTGTTTTGTGCGGGTCCGGCCTCGAGTCTTGCGGACAATCTGCTTCATTCAGACGCGAATCAGGTGATCCTCTCGTTGTTACCGCAGATGCCAAAACAGGGCGGCTATTCGGCCTCGAACGCGGCGACGGCAAACCTTGAGGCAGCGGTACGAGTCTCTTCCGGCCGTCTCAACATCAACCCCACGGCCGCTGTTCCGAGTTATTGTTCGGGCGCAACCTACCTGGTTTTCCTTCAAGCGGTTGAAAAACTCAACGGCGGGGTGCCCATTGCCAGTCCGCTGGCGGAGCAACTGGCCGTAAGAGGCCAGCCGGATGGCGTCGGGATTTGGGGGCGATGGAACGCAAACGGGCCCGGTACTGCCTGTCTTTTTCGTGAACTAGATCTCGGGCCAAACTTCACTTCGTGGAATGCGGCGAGGCCGGGGGATTTCATGAAAATATTCTGGAATCCGAATGTTGGCCGGCATGAACATGGACATTCGGCAATCTTTCTAGGTGTCAGCGAAGCAAACGGTGTCGAAATGGTTCATTTCTGGTCGAGCAACATTCCGCTTGGCTTCGGTGAAAAGACAGTTCCGAAAACCAAGATATCGTCGGTGATTTTCTCCCGTCTGCAAAATGCGCAGAACATCCAACGTGCGCTCTACACACTCTCGCCGAAAAACGTCTATCTTGGCAGTTTGATCAGTAAAGATTCTTCCTTAGCCGAGGCACTGCAGCAATCGGGAGTGCATTAGATTGGGTTGGAATTCGCGCCAAAAAAACGCAAAATGCGGCGCCCCGAAAAAGCCGTTGCATACCTGATCGATTTCCTCGACTCTTTCGGCTGCAATATGCGGTTGGTAGAATCGGTTTGTTTATCATGAGTCAAGACTCTGCGGAAAATAAGGATGGATTTCGAGTGGGCGCTGAACCCGACGAAAGCGGACAGAATCGGTCACGTTTCGAATCAGTCGAAAACGGGCGAATTGACGAGCTCGGTGAACTTCCCTCGGGCTACGGTCAGATGTTCATTATAGCGCGAGACCCGCATTGGCTTTTTACTTACTGGGACTACGATTATGCCACGTTCCCTGAAAAACGACGGCTGTTGCTTCAGGTATTTCGTGGTCCGGAACTGGAGACCACGATCGAAATTAACGAGCTCGCTCGTAACTGGTATATCCCGGTGCAGCAAGCAGATGCCGATTACCGGGTCGAGTTCGTTCTGAGGGGTGAAGACGGCGCCGTAAGTGTCATCGGTGAAGCCGGTCCGACCCATACACCTCCAGAATCAATCAGTCCACAATGGGACAGCCAATTCGCGACGGTCCCGTTTCATCTGGGCTTCAATTTCTTACTGGATGTGATCGACACCGCCAAGGCGAAGGGCGAGCCGTTGACTCAGGCGTTAGCACGACTGCAGCAGGCTGCGGCCTCCAATCTCGGTGGTCCATCGAGCTGGAGTGCATCTCAGCTTCACATTTTGGAGACATTGCTTGGGAAAGCATTCGTTGGACAACTCTCATCGATGAATTCCGACCAGCTCGCTAGCTACTTGCGAACTGACCTCGCCGCCCAGCTCGATTCCGAATCGGCCAGCGAATTATTGGCCAAGGGCCGGCTGGCCCAACTGCTCGCGCCGGAGGCCTCGAGCCTGTTCAGCGGTTTCCAGGAGATTTTTGGCGGCGGGCTTTCCAGTGCTGGAGTAACTAGCCTGGGCGTGCCGGCAGCCGCAGAATCATCCGAAACCCTTGCGGCCAGCAGTGAATCACTGGCAAGTTGGCAGAGCGCGGCCGGAAGTGAGACTCGGCTCCGGGAAGTCGGCCTGAGTTCGTTCGAGATCGCCGGCGGACTCAGTAGCGGCGAAATGAGTTCTCAGGTTTTGAGTTCTTTCGCTGCAGCCTCCGAGTTGGGTGCGCTTGGACTGAGCTCGGCAGAGCTGGGTGCGCTTGGAGTGAGCTCGGCAGAGCTGGGTGCGCTTGGAGTGAGCTCGGCAGAGCTGGGTGCGCTTGGACTGAGCTCGGCAGAGCTGGGTGCGCTTGGATTGAGCTCGGCAGAGCTGAGCTCGGCCGCTCTAAGTTCTGCCGCGTGGTCCGGGCTGGAGTTTCCGCTGTCCAGCTGGAGCGAGTTGGCATCTGAAAGCAGTCTCTGGAGCGGATTTGCCTCGAGTTGGAGCGGGCCGGTCGAGCGCGGATTCTTCATGCACGTCAACGCCGAGGTCATTTTCTACGGGGGCACTGACCCGCGAGCGAAAGTAACCGTTGCCGGTCAACCGATCCAGCTCCAACCGGATGGAACCTTTCGCTATCATTTCAAATTTCCTGACAATGATTTTGAAATTCCTATCGTTGCCGTGTCTCCGGACGGTCAGGAAACTCGTTCCGCCGTGCTGTACTTTAGAAGGGATACTACTCGCCAGGGTGAAGTCGGTGCCACCGGTCAGCCGGCTCATTTGGGCGATCTGATCGGCGCCAAACGCTGAACGCGGAGATGGACAACGTCTCCGAAATCGTCGCCGAGTTACGCGCCTCTTACGCCACGGAAATTGAAATCATCGAAGATTATTTGGCGAATGGGACCAATCTGGAGAGTACTCGTGCCGAGGCAATCAGAAACTTGTTCGACGAAGAAGTACAGACCGCTTTAGGTCACGCACGGCGCTTAGCAAAACGGATCAAAGCTCTGGAGGGCAGGGTTCCGGTATCGCGGGAATTGCCGAGAGTGCAAACCGACTTACGGCCGCCGGCCAATACCGAGGACTTGGGTATTGCGCTTCACGATGCAATCAAATCGGAAGATGCCGCCATCGCTCGATACGAGCGAATCATTCGGCTCTGCGATGGTCATGATTTCGTGACTTTGGATTTAGTGATTGAATTGTTGGTGGACGAACGCGAGCGACGACAACGTTTGGTCGAATTGTCGGTCGAGGCGGGAGCCTGATTCCGTATCAGCGGAGTCGGCTTGACCCATCTGTCACCGTTCGAACCCGCTGGCCGTCCTTATCGGTTTCTGCGATTGTTATCGAGCACCTTACTAAGTTACCATCCTGGCCGATGGCTTCGCCAAAAAAGGATCGATGGGTTGAGCAATTTATTTCTTATCTCGAAGTCGAACGCTCGGCGTCACCTCGGACTGTAATTGCTTACCGTCACGCCCTGGAGCAATTCCGGGCGTTTCGCGGCGGAGAAGTCGCCTGGCCATCTGTGACCGTCTCCGAATTTCGTGAATTCCTTTTGGCCTGCATGAAAGAGGACATGGCCCGTTCCTATGTGCGACTTACTTTCGCTGCCTTACGCAGTTTCTACCGCTTTTTGACCGAACGTGCCGGATTACCGGCTAATCCGCTCAAAGAAGTCAGTCTACCAAAACTGGAGAAGAAGCTGCCGGTGGTGCTCTCCGTGGCTCAGATCGGCGAATTACTCGACCAACCGGCCCAGGTTCAGAAAAAGAATCAAGCACCAGTCTGGGCCATCAGCCGCGACGCCGCTATTCTGGAACTGTTTTACAGCAGCGGTCTCCGGCTGAGCGAACTGGTCGCCCTTGATGTAGCGGATGTCGATGTGTACGCCGAATCAGTGCGGGTCCTGGGAAAAGGTCGCAAAGAACGAGTCGTACCGGTCGGCGACTTGGCAGTGCAAGCTATCCAGAAATATCGGCAACACGCCGGCGTGCACACTGGGCCGCTTTTTATCAGTAAGCTGCGGAAGCGCCTTTCGGCCCGCTCGGTCTGGCTCATCCTGAAAAAGTACGTCCGGCATACCTCGATCCAACTGCCGGTAAGTCCGCACAAACTTCGGCACAGCTTCGCTACTCATCTCCTGGAAAACGGAGCAGATCTCCGCAGCGTTCAGACATTGCTCGGACACGCCAACCTCTCAACCACACAGATTTATACGCACGTCACAGTCGAACGTCTGAAAAAAGCGTACGACGATTCGCATCCGCGAGCGTAGGCAACGAATGACAACGAACGTCAGTGAACAACAACGATTGTGCTCGTTGACGTTAGTTCACTGTTATTCATTGGCG
>DASTDH010000495.1:0-4727 GCA_035710445.1 Chthoniobacterales bacterium | reverse complement strand
CAAACCGTCCTGCTTGAAACTGCGCAGACCCAACTGCTGTGCAATCGAGTCGAGACACTGCAGCCAGGATCGATAGGTCTTCCAATCTGTGCACGGTGGAAGATTGACCTCTAGAACGCCGGGATCGGCGGTAAAAGCGATTTTTGACCAATCCGAAGGCAGGTCGACCGGCAAATAGCTTTGCCAATGGATGGTATCCGACCGCTCGGCCGCACTGTAAATGGTCCGGATCAATAGCTCGAACTCGGCGGTAAGGAGAGGGGGTAGAAACAGATCGAGATGGCTGGGCTGCACCTCTATCACCATTGCTCGCTTCACCAGACTATTTGGCAACAAATGCAGTGGTAGCCTCAGGCCGGCCGGCCCGTTGGCCGAAGTGAGCTCAAATTTGCGCAGATTCCACTTTTCGCTTTTCCATTTTCCCTCAACGAAATCCAGAGGAAGCACCCAGACCTGCTTTTTGGGCTCGCTGGGATCGGTTGCCCGGATCCAGCGATCTTCAATTTGTAACCGTTCGACCACCGCGTCTCGGAGTTGCTTTAGGCCTTTCTCGTCCGGAGACTTCATCTCCTTTTGGCTGGAAAAAGCAAAAGGTTCGCGCGATCGCAACACATTGAGAGCCCAACGAGGATCGATCTCTCCGGGATAAAGCTTTCCCGGAGTGTAGAGAATAACTGCTCCGGGTAGAACCGACTCGACCAAAGCGTTTGCGAACCGATAGGCGTACAGAATTTTGGTCGGCCCAACCGCAGCCACGCTCCATTCGGCGCCCTCGGGACGCTCCGGCACAAAGGTCGGTTCGCCTCCCATCGTGAGGGTGATGTTCTCTGTCGCCAAAGTCCGTTCGACATTTTCCGCCAGACGATCGAGATCTTTTTCGACGACCAACTCCAACTCGAGCTTGGCCTGAAAGTCCGAGGGTACCCTTTCGCTTCCGAAGTAGCTGCCTTCCACTGATGCGATATCCGACATTAAAACCCCCGCTGCCGTCGGAATGAATCGATGGTCACAAAACGTGCCATTCGTCGGATCGACTCCTACCCAACCCGCTCCTGGCAGAAAAACCTCAATCCAGGCGTGCAGTGCGCTATCCGCTCGTCGGTCGCGTACATCAATTTGAAATTCACAGAGAAACCCGCTCACCAAGCGGACGGCCAATCCCATCTTACGTAAAACGGACGCCGCGAGCAGAGCGGTATCTCGACAAGCGCCAGAGCGAAGTTCCAGCGTCCGAGATGGAGGCCTGGCCTCGCCGTCTTCCCTCACTTCGTAACTGATCTCAGAATGCAACGTCTGAGCTAACTCCACCAGAGCGTCAACTGTGCCGCGTTTTCCCTCGAGTCGCCAGATTTCGTCCGAGTCGACTTCGTCGGCCGGAAGAATTTCGCGATACGCCGCCAAAACTCTCGCTTCCGGTTCAGTATAGTTAAACGGAAGTTCTACCGCGTAGGGTGCCAATAGAAAGTGGAAGGGGTTTTTCGGCCAAAGCTCCACTTCGAGCTGGATCCTCAATTCTAACGTGTTCGCGGGCTCAACGAAAAAGCAGTTAGCAATCAGGTTATCGTATAGATCGCGCCGGTATTGCACATCGCTTGGTATATTCGTCAGCGTTTGCAATCGGTGAGTGACTATCGTTGGATCAGTCCGCGGATAGAGACGGATCTTGTGCGGCGAGAAGCTTACCGGCTTCTCGTAACTATATCTCATCCAGTTCTCGATTTGAACCCGCACGCGTCCAGACTATTCAGCTTCGGATACGTTTTCCGTTTGCTTCACTCGGTTTCGATCCGTTTCCCTCGGTGTCGCCGATGCCGGCGTTCCCGGCGTCATTTTTGCCGGTCGCTCGCGCAACCGTTTTACTTTGACTCGGACTTTTAAGTTTTGTTTACCGCCACCCTTGAAAGTGCCACGAATGGGGGCCGCGTCTCGAGCATCCCGACCGAACGAAACTGCAATATGTTGCTCGCCGCACCATCGATTGTTCGTCGGATCGAGCGCGACCCAAGTTTGGCCTGGAATGAAGACTTCCACCCAAGCGTGCGTGGCAATTGATCCGACCAGGCGTTTGGCCCCAGCTTCAGATGTCGGCGGCGCAGTTTCGATGTACCCACAAACGTAACGGGAAGGCAGGCCGGCGGTACGCAGCACGCTCAGCATCACATGAGCAAAATCCTGGCAAACACCACGACGCTGTTTCCAGACAACCGAAAGATCCGTCGAAAACTCGGTTGAACCTTTCTCGTACTCGAAAGATTCCCAGATCGCTTGGGTTAATTCTTCAAGACCCTTTTGCAGAATCATTCGTCCGCTCAGATACCTTCGAGCCCATTGTGCAGAATCTCGACTGATCTTCACCATTTCCGTGGGCTGTAAGTAATCGAATACGAAGGGCAGAGCTGATCCTAATATTTGGCGCGACTCTTGGATAGATAGTTCGAGGCTCTCCGCCGGCAACGGACGCTCGGTTGTCGCCACCAGGGCTTCGCTGGAGATTTTCAGTCGGAGATGCCTGAATGGAAGGGAAATGAACGATACCTGATTCCCAAAATAGTCTTCGTAGTTAGAGACCTGAACGCTCGGCTCGATCAGGAGAGCATGTTGTTTGACTATCTGATCGCGGCGACTCTGGGGAGTGAGCCGCAACTCGAGATATGCTTCCGCGACCGGGGCTGGGTAATGGTAATCGGTCAGATGAGAAACGCGGAAGAGCATGTTTTCGGAGGCACTGATATGCCACGCCAAAGGCGGAAAGCAAATCCGAGACTCTGCGGAGCTATTAGACCGCAGAGTCTCTGTCGAATAGATACCCGGACCGCTAAATTCTACGCCGTAGTTAACTGATACGGAGCGCTTTCAACGTCGACTCGTCAATCTGACCGGTAACGGGAAGCTTGTCGACGGACTGGAACCAGCGAATCGCTCTTACCGTTTGTGGGCCGATCAAGCCATCGACCTGACCATGATAATAGCCGAGTTGTGTTAACTCCTTCTGCACGGCGATAACGGTATCCTGAGCAAGCGTCACTTCGGCCGGTGAAGATGGTCCATCGACGTAGTCGCCAGGATTCTCGTCATAATCGCCGTAGGCGTCATTGTACCCGTAGTACGGATCGTAATACCCGTAGTATGGGTAATCATATCCGAACGAATCCCCAAAAAAGAAACGGCCGTCGTGTCGGAAGTGCCCGTGCCGGAAATGATCTCCGTACCCCGCAAATCGCGATCCTTGGTGTTGGGCAAAGCTACGGCCGGCAAAGCTGTGATCCGCAAAGCCAGCGAAGTGACCGCCACCGGCGAAATGACCGCTCACTGCATGGCCACCCCCAAAACCGCCACTTCCGCCGTGGCCACCACCAAAGCCGCCGCCATGGCCACCACCAAAGCCACCACCCCCACCATGGCCACCGCCAAAACCGCCGCCTCCACCGTGCGCGAACGCCGCGGTAGGCGCAAGCGAGAGAATGCCGGCCAAAACCAGACCGACAACTGAACCCTTGATTGATCTCATAAACTACCTTTCTGGCTAGAATTATGGTCCCAATCGCCCGGGGTGAGTAATCGGATATCTTGATTAGGTATCAGCTTGACCGATAGGTCAAACTTGGCGGCGAGCCAAGATGCGATCTACACCTCGTTCTTCCAGGTCCGAACGCTAACCGTGGAGAGCTCGCCTCGGATCGAGTTGGCGAACCGATAGAACTCGCCGAGAGCCCCCCCAAGTTCACCACTGGGCAGCGCCCAGGAAAACGTCCGCTGAATCCGAAGGCCGGGAACGCTAATCTGTCGTACGAGCCCCATAGCCATTTCCTGTTGGATTTCCCAAGAGGAAAAGAAGCCTATTCCGAGCCCGGCAATCACCAGCGATTTGATCGCTTCACTGCTTCCTAATTCATAACGCTGATCCAGCTTTCTCGGGTTGACGCCTCCATCTTTCAGTGCGCTTTCCACAACACTCCGCGTGCCTGCTCCCGACTCCCGCCAGATCAGGGGCATCGCCTCGAGATCCCGAGCCGACTTTACCCCTTCAATCCGCCGGCGGAGTTTGGGATCAGTGATTCGAGCGGCCGAAACCGGAATGATCTCGTCAGGGATGAACGGCTCGAGGCGCACACCTGGGCTTCGCTGATGGCCTTCAACCAAGCCAAGTCCTACTCTGTGCTGGCGGAGATGGTCCAGCACCTCTTCGGTGTTACCAACAATGAGATGAAGAGCGGATGCCGGATGGTAATGATGGAAGCGAATGAAAATCCTCGGAACAAAATATCTGGCGAGAGTCGTGCTGGCAGCCAAGGTCACCGTTTCTGTTACTTCCCGGGTCCGGTCCAGCTCCTGCAGGATCTGTTCCAGCTCGGCAAAGACGTCTTGCAGTCGCTCTCGGAGATGGGCGCCCATGGGAGTCAAAGAAACGCCGCGAGCCGACCGGATAAACAAGGTTGTCTCCAGATTAGCTTCCAGCCTGCGGATTTGGCCGGTAACCGTCGGCTGCGAAAGATGGAGCCGGCGGGCTGCTTCCGAGATTTGGCCAACCTCAGCGACGACCAGGAAAGTCTGAAGCAAAATCGGCGGTACACGGTGTATGACCTCTTCTCCTCTGGATGTGCCTTGCATGTGCCTTTTTTGACTTCCTTCTTATAAGAGAAATCCGGTAAGCTTTCGCCAATGGCAAGTATCTACGCAAGAGGTGATTCGCTCTGGGTCAAATACAAGTCGCCTGATGGAGTCTGGAA
>DASTDH010000494.1:0-4283 GCA_035710445.1 Chthoniobacterales bacterium | reverse complement strand
GTCGGGCGAACAATCGAGCAGTTCGGAAGTGCCCGTTTCAGGAACGGACAAGGCTCTGGCATGATCAGATTGGACTTCAATAGCTCATCCGTTGAGGAAGTAAGGTCTGCAAACGTTACCCCATCGGAACTCACTGGCAGCGCATTGCCGGCTTTATCCTGCCAAGTCTGGAAATGCATTGCCTCGGTCGGGCCGATACTGAGGACGATGCGCAACACCTCTGGATCGCTCACCCGTTGAGCTAGAGAGGGGTAAAGGCTGGTACCACCTTGCTCAATAAAAGCAAAGTGGAACCCTGCCGTGAAGGCGATTACTTGGAGGCGCGGAGTAATGCCGTTTTGCGGCGGATCGGTTAGGGAACTACCCATTGTGTCAGTATCGTCTTTGGGGATTGCCCGATGCATCCCGACATTCAAGCTTGGGACCGCTTGCTTAAAAATGAAATTCGGGTCGAGATCGGGATTTTGAGCATCATCTCGATACCGACTCCAAAAACTGGTGTCTACCGTCAGTTCCAGAAGGTTGGTTAGCCGCTTCTTTTTGCTCGAGCCGGTCGCTGTGCTGCCGTCCAGCGTGCGGAAATGCTGTCCACTCAGCAGATCGATGTCAGCAGTTGAGGCGCCCTTCGAAGCCAAGTAAGCTCGGATGAAGGATTGGTGACTGAATTCGTCATCCGTGTTGTCAGTGATGTATTGAGGCATATCACCATCAAGAATAGTGAGAGCCGAAGTGTAGAGTGGGTTCCCTCCGGTAAACATCGGTGCAGTTTCGCCGCGCGGAGTCTGAAACGGTTTGTCACTGGCCACGAGGGGTACTCCTCCGAGTTCCCAGTATTGCTCCCAAAGATCGCTCTCGAGGATTTCGGCCGCAGCCAGGAACCGAAGAATGGACGCATCGCCTTTCGACAATTTTCCACCGAAATCATCGCCCGCCGCCTTCGCCTTATTGACTAATAATGCGCTGGCGGGCAGCAACATTGCACCGGTCACACCGAGGCCTTTAAGAAAAGAACGCCTGCCTACGACCGGTCGGATCATAGGGTCAGAACTTGGGTTACTTCCGGAAAGGGATTTTGACTGGGTCATGCCGTTTTTGGTAATGAATTTTTTCATATACTTTCCTTAGTGAAGCGCTTGACGTCAGCTGAAGTTGGAGTTGGCTGAGTGATTCGCTCACCCGAGAAAGACTGGAAGTGTTTTAGTTTATTCCCAAGCTTTGTGGGTAAATCTGCGGCCATGCCGACCGGAAAGAGCGAATTGATAATCGTGTCTGTAAACAGAGTAATTTTCGGGAATAATTTGGGTGACGAGCAGTCACTTCTTTGAATGGGACAAGAGCTGCCGCGTTTCGAAGAGCTTTTTCTCCCTCATCTGGATGCGGCCTATAATCTCGCCCGCTGGATCGTTGCAAGGGACCAAGATGCCCAAGATGTAGTTCAGGAAGCCTACGCTCGGGCACTAAAAGGCTTTTCCGGATTCCGCGGGGTTAATCCCCGAGCCTGGCTGCTGACTATCGTGCGAAACACTGCTTACAATTGGATTCAGAAACACCTGAGAGAGGACAACCTTATCCCGTTCGACGAAAAGATCCATGTCATACCAGCCAACGAGCCGCAGTCGGAAGCGTCTTATGAAAAGCGAAGGCAGCAACTCCAGGAAGCGTTAAGCAGACTGCCTCCCGACTTTCGCGAAGTCTTAGTGCTGTATGAATTTGAAGGATGGTCGTACAAGGAAATGGCGTTGGCATTGAATGTGCCAATGGGGACAGTGATGTCGCGGCTAAGCCGGGCACGGCGTCGACTGCATGATGCAATTGCAGAAGTTCAAGACCTGGAGACCGAAGATGAACTGTGACGAGGCCACGCGCTTCCTGGATGCTTACTTGGATGGAGAACTGGGTTTGAGCCAGCAACTCGAATTGGAAAGGCATCTAAACAGGTGTCCAGAGTGTCAGGCTGCTTTGCAGGAGCGCCGAGGATTTCGCGCTTTCTTCAATGCCGCTGCGCCTAGTTATAAAGCGCCGCCGGAGCTCCGGCAGAAGATCTTAGCGATGACCCGGGAAGAGTCGATTGGGGCCAAGCCCAAAGCGAGAAGATTTCTATCGTGGCGACAACCGTGGCTTTATGCAACCGCATTACTAGCAATCGGATTACCGATTGCCTGGACGATATTCTATGGAAATCGCGAGCATCGATTCGCTGCCCAAGCTGTCGCCAACCATTTCCGGGCGCTGTTTGTGGATCACCTTTGCGATGTGGTTTCCCCGGATCCGAAAGTAGTTAATTCCTACCTGGCGACCAAGCTCAACTTCTCTCCACCAGTAGTCGATCTGGCTTCGACCGGCTACCAAATGCGTGGCGGCCGCGTCGACGTTGTCCAGAACCGGCGAGTAGCTACCCTAGTTTATCGGCGTAATAAAGATCTAATTACTCTGTTCATGTGGCCGGCAACACGCCACCCGTTCACCAGCAGTAATCAGATGATCAACGGCCTGACTATCTGTACTTGGCATGACGTCAACCTGAATTTCATTGCGGTGTCCACTTTGAATGATGCCGAGCTGGATCAATTCATAGACGTGTATCGAGACGGGATAAAATGAAACGCGGAGTGCGGAATGCGAATAGCGGAATGAACGGCTAACTACATTCCGCAGTCCGCGTTTCATCGCTGCCCGTAATACGCTTCCTTCCCGTGCTTCCGGAAGAAATGCTTCTGGAGCAAACCATGCGAGATCGGTGCAGCCGCCGGATTGAGTTGCAGCGTCTTGTACGCCATTTCGGCAATGATTTCTAAGGCCAGTGCGTTTTCGACTGCTTGGGTAGCGCTCGGCCCCCAGCAGAAGGGGCCGTGTCCATGCACTAAGACTGCGCAAATTTCTTCCGGATTAAGATGTTGAAAACGCTCGACGATAACGTTTCCGGTTTGCCATTCATAGTCTGATTTGATTTCCGGTTCGGTCATCGGGCGAGTAACAGGTACCTCGCCTTGAAAGTAGTCAGCATGAGTGGTGCCCACGCATGGGATAGCGAGCCCGGCTTGAGCGAAAGCAACGGCGTTGCGCGAGTGGGTGTGGACGATAGAACGAACACTACGAAACGCCTGCAATAGGCGCCGATGGGTTGGTGTATCCGATGATGGGCGAAGAGTCCCTTCCACCATTTTTCCCTCGAAATCGACAATGGTAATATCCGCAGCGCTCAGCTGGGCATAATCGACGCCACTCGGCTTGATGGCGAAGACACCGCCGTCGTGATCAGCCACGCTGACATTGCCGAAGGTAAGATCGATTAATCCATATTTCGGCAAAAGCAGATTCGCTTCGTAACATTCCGCTTTGAGCTCAAGATAACTCATGGAACTATTCAATTCCCAGCCGATAGTAGACCATTCCGAAAAACATTCTCGCCCGGATACGGTACCGCTTTGGGCAGAGGTGTGAAAACTTGCGCCAGACCGAGAAGTTTGAAAGCGTCATACAGGACAGCTCCGCAATGAGCAAACGCTACCGCTGCATGATGATGGAAACGTCCGAGCAGAACATGCCGATAGAATCGGCTAAATCCAGGTAGATAGGCGGTTCCAGTACAACCAAATGTTTTTGGATCGAGATCAAGGAAAAATCCTTCCATCGCATACGCTTGAAGTTGATCGCCCAAGCCGTGGACCTGAACGACAGTAATCGGTGATGCGTTGAATTGCCCCTCGATCGTTCCACGGGTAATATCCGGAGGACTGTTCGGTTCCATCATTCGTTTCATGATTACTTGGAACTTCATTTCCGGATTTTTGAGGCGCTTAGTGGAAGCGTTGCCACAATGGAACATCCCGACCATATCCTTGATCGGGTACTGGCTTAGACTCTCGTGAAGATCTTTGGGAATACTGTGATTGATGTCGAGGATGCCGACCGTTTCGTTCGAAGCGTACTGTCCGAGAAGTTCAGCCACCAAAGAATAGCAGTCGTTCTCACAAGCAATCGGGAAACCTCCTTGCGCCATCCGGCCGTTGATGAAACAAGGCACATGACGAAGGCTGAGTTCCTGCTCAGACCAGCACTGGGTGGCTGCTCCTGACAGTCTGAGTTGATCGCGAAAGTTGCGAATAGCTTTTTCGTAGATAGATAGCCGTGAGCCGAACTCTTGGTCCGGAATGCTGGGTACTTCCCTTTGCATGTCCGCTTGAATCGTGGCGGTGTCCTCCCCCTTTTCGCGGATTCGCCGGATTTCGTTTTGCAGATCAAACAATCCAAGCTCTTCTACTTCAATTCCGATCGAGTTGACC
>DASTDH010000493.1:0-3127 GCA_035710445.1 Chthoniobacterales bacterium | reverse complement strand
ATCGAAAACTGGAACCATGAAATCCGTATCGAATGATTCCTTTTTCGATCCAATTGAACGGACCGGCATAAGTCTTTGCTTCTTGGGGAAGGGACCGATGGAAAGCGGTGTCGAATATGGCAATTTGCGGAACAGTTGGTCCGAACTTCTTTTTAGCGGCTTTCACGCCCAGCAGTTGCGCCGGGTTATGTAACGGAGAAAGCGATCCCAATCGATCGATCTCTTTTTCGACTCGCTCATCGATTTCCACTGCTTCGGAGTACTTAGAGCCGCCGTGAACGACCCGATGAGCGACCGCATCGACTTCTGACAGCTCATTCAAAGCCTGTGTATCGGCCCGAGTCATCAGATCAAAAACGAAGTGGAGTCGTTCCTCAATCGTACTGCTCCGGCCCAGCTCCAACCGACGTGGAGCTCCGTTGACCTTCACAAAAACGAACAGTTTTCCTGCCGGCTGATCCGGCGCGGTGGTATCAATTTTTGCTTCCCATGCCGGTTCTTTCGCGAGATTGGCATCGCGTCTCCCTTGCTTGTTGGAAAACAGCAAGACCTTTTGGCCGCCGCTCCCGATGTTTAGAGTGACGATGTTCATTTGGGCAGCAGCCGCTCGCAGGAGGTGCGGAACACACCCGACTGCGTGATCCGCCCGAGCCTGAATAGCGGCCGAAGTTTCGATTTCCTGTTTCTTATATTTATCCGTCTTCGGTATTTCGCTAGTCCGGTGCTTTCTTCGATTGCGGGCAGTTTGCATCCACCGGCCGGTATTCACGCGATCTCGGGCTATGACATCGAATGTCGCGGATAACAGCAGGATTGGTGAAATTATAGAAGCGACCGAGGTCGGTATGCTGACAACTGTGCAAGCAAACGGAGAACTCCGGAGTCGACCGATGCTTTGTGCGGGCTATGATTTTGATTGCTTGTGGTTCCTCGCTAAGGAGTCCAAGCCGCTGGTTGCGGAAGCGATCGGTAACCGTGTCGTCAACGTGGCCTTTGCCAACCAGAAAACGAGGCAATATGCCTCGGTCACAGGCCTGGCTCATCTGGTAGAGGACGAGAAATTGGTGCAAAAGTTATGGCGCCCCAAGTTGGTGTCTTGGTTCCCCGAAGGGTTACAGGAGCCCGATCTTGCGCTTCTCCGCGTCGATATTGATCACGCCGAAGCGTGGGACGCCGACACCAGGGTTTGGAATCGAGTTAAAAATAAGACCGGCAGTAGTACTCGGACTTAGACGAACCATGCCTGCTTGGTTTTTTGATTGTTGGAGCAGGTGACCTTGCGATTGGTAATGGTCGTGTTCGCTTCTATCACTTGTCACTGGAGACGGAACGACCACGTCCAAGTCGAATGAGACCTTGGCATTGGCGTGGACCGCAAAAATCCGACGGGCCACCGGATAAATTTCTTTTGGCCTTCCGGCTCTGCCAACGATGTGGGTGGTTCGTTTTGTCATCTGTCATTTGTCACCATCTTCCTGATACGACCACCGTTTTTGGTAGCTGCGAACAATTGGAAGAGACAATTGCCGATCATGAAACGTCATTTCGTACTAGTGCTGTCTAGTTGGTTGGCCATGGGGCTTTCTGCCTTTGGCCTGTCGAAAAGCGAAGCATCCTTTGTGACTGAAGCTGCGGGCGGAAATCTCGCTGAAATCAAGCTGGGTGAACTGGCGGCGCAGAAAGGGACCGATCCAAAGGTAAAGGATTTTGGAAGCCAAATGGTCAATGACCACACCAAGGCCAATAATGACTTGAAGCCGATTGCAAACGCGGGCGGGGTGCAATGGCCCAATAACCCTCCGCAAGATGCTCAAGCCGCTTACGACAAATTGTCGAAGCTCTCGGGCGATCAGTTCGATCGCCAATTCATGGCGGTCATGGTCAAAGATCACCGGAAAGTCGCTCAACGCTACGAGCAGGAGTTAGGAAAAGCCAGCGATGCCCAGCTCAAGACCTATGTTCAGAATACCCTGCCTACTGTTCGTAGCCATTTGCAGCATGCCGAATCGATCGAGAAAACGCCGGCAAAGAACAAGGCCTCCTAAGCGAGTCCGAGTGGTTTCACAAGACTTTTGCCGCCAGATCCGCTGATGAAAGGAGCAACCGGCTACGAAGATGAAGGTTCTTTGAAGAACCCGGTGAATCAAATGGTTGCCGTCTTGCCTCATGACGTCCATGCAAAGGTTGTCGTTCAAGCGCTCCATAAAGCAGGTATTTCGTCGGAGGTCGATTGGAGTGCTGGTTGGACGGCGCGACACCCATAAACTGGGTGCGGCGTCCGGCAAACACGGCTGGTTGGTGAAATTGGCTCAGATCGGACCAGTCCTTGGTGATCTGGACGCGCACCATCTGAGAAATTATTTAAGGGCGCTGGAAGAAAACCGAACGGTAATTGCAGTAGTTGGGGAGGACGGGAACAAACGTAGGGAAATCGCCGGTCTGCTGAAGGGTTATGGTGCTGCCTACATCAATTCATACGGCATGTTCAGTATCGAAGGTTTAGCGTGAACTGCGCGAATTCAGACTGGGTGCTGGCAAGAGTTACGAGCAATTCAGCAGGTGATTCGGAACATTCGGCCAATCCCGATAGCCCTCCTGAGATTCCGCCTGAGGTTCCAGTGCGTCCGATCCCGTCCTTACCTACACCACGTCCTACTGAGCCGTCTCCGCGACCACCCATCCCTCCGGAACCACGACCGCCCAACGCGCCCGAGCCTGTTCAACCTCCCGATCCGAAGGGTGGGTGGTCTGCAGGATGATCACTGTGACTGGTCTTGCAACGTGGATGTACGCGGTTAAGGACGGACTTACTCGTCGTGCGCGTGCACCTGAGCTGGAGGACTGGTCGCTTCAATGGCAGTAAAGTCTCCAACTATTTTGTAGGTGTGCCGGACGCCCTTTGGCACTACCCAGGATCACCTTTTTCTAACACGATGAGCTGGTCGGATCCGTCGAACGCTAACTCCACACTAAAGTGCTACTATCTTCTGTCCCCTCCCGGGACATTTGAGCTTTGCCCAATCGAAAGTCCTACAAGTCCCCACGGTACGATTTCGCCCTCCAGTGAGTGGTTGCGTTGAAGCACGCGCGTTGCGCCAAGGACCCGCAACGGACGACCAGAGCCCGG
>DASTDH010000492.1:0-4611 GCA_035710445.1 Chthoniobacterales bacterium | reverse complement strand
CTTCGTGCATAAAGTAAAAACCCACATGCAGCAGCGCGTATATAAATGCAGCGATTCCGGTTGATCGCCGATAACGGTTGAGTGCAGCCACGGTCTTGCTTTGCGGGAAGAGCGTCCTTAACGGGGATAGGCAGAGCACTGCTCCCAAAGTCCAAATCGCTATTTCGGCGGAACGATGGAACAGCGTTTTGAGTGGGTCGATGCCCAGCTCGCCTCGGCTGGCTGGTAGGACTATCAGAATAACCCCGGGAACAGCGAGAGCGGTCCAGGCAACGACACGCGCAAAGATCATCGAGGTCTTCATCCATTAGTCCATACCGATGAACCGCCGCGTCTATGCCCCAAAATGTCAACGCGAATGGACGCGAAGAGGAGAGAAACCGCGAATGGACACGAATGGACGCGAATAATTGGAGAGGCGGCGAAATGGACGGGGAGAGAACCACGAATGCACACAAATGAGTCACTCGCGCCGGTTAGTGGTTTCTGGACTTAGAACAAACGCAAATAGAGCGCGTTTCGCCGCCTCTCCAATTATTCGTGTCCATTCGCGGTTTAGCGCGAGAATTTACTTGCGGGGAAGGGGTGAGCGGGCAAATATTAAACCGGATGGTTAAATATCTGCCAGCTCCATCTCTCGACCGAATCTTCGCCGCTTTGTCCGATCCGACCCGTCGCCGCCTCCTTGATCTGTTGGCTCGGGCTGAACTTTGTGTAACTG
The DNA here is from genome assembly GCA_035710445.1 of Chthoniobacterales bacterium. Lineage (GTDB taxonomy): Bacteria > Verrucomicrobiota > Verrucomicrobiia > Chthoniobacterales > JAFAMB01 > DASTDH01. Next base: position 3,890 of record DASTDH010000492.1, on the reverse strand, counting down.
ATTTGGCCAAACCTTTCTCGATCTCGCTGCCCGCGATTTCCAAGCATCTACGGGTCCTGGAAAGTGCGGGACTGGTCAAGCGAAAGCGAGATGGACGCGTCCATCGGCTCAGACTCGAGGCAAAGCCCATGCGAGACGCAGCGGTCTGGATCGAAAGGTACCGTGGTTTCTGGGAGGGACAGTTTGATGCTTTGGCGGATTACCTGGAAAGACAGCAAAGGAAAGAGACCCCATGAGTGAAACAGCCGAAGAAAGGCCGCTTCTGCAATTGAGTCGCGTGGTGGCGGCGCCGCGTGAACGGGTGTTCACCGCCTGGACGAGCCCTGGCGCAATCAAAGACTGGTTCGGACCCGAGAATTGTCGAGTCTTGGATGCACAAGTCGATTTACGGGTCGACGGCGAGTATTGCTTCTCTCTATCGACCGAGCAACGGGGTGAGATCAAGGTACGCGGCCGGTACCGCGAAGTTACTCCGCCGGCAAAATTGATTTATACCTGGCAATGGGAAGGAAATCCCGAACTGGCCATTGGCATGAGCCTGGTAACCGTTGAGTTTATCCCGGCCGGCAACTCAACCGAAATCCATCTCACTCACGAAAAGTTGCCAAGCATCGAGTCGCGGGACAATCATCAGCGCGGCTGGGCTGGCGCCTTCGATCAGCTGGAGAGGTATCTAGCGAAGTAGCCGACCAAGTTTCTCCGTTCACAAATAACCAAGCAGAGACCAGAAAACCAAGACCACAAATATGGACCCCACACAAACCAAACATGGCCAGTTTAGCTGGAATGAACTATTGACCACTGATCCGAGCGCGGCGGCAAAATTTTATACGCAGCTTTTCGGCTGGACTACTCAAGATTTTCCGATGCCCGACTTTACCTACACTGTCGTGAGACAGAGCGGAGCCGATATGGGGCAGGGTGGTATCATGCAGATACCCCCGCACGCTAAGGGAATGCCGCCTGCGTGGTTCAGCTATGTGACAGTAGACAATGTCGATGTCACCGCAAAACAAGCGGAACAACTCGGGGGGAAGATCATGCTCGGGCCGCAGGATATCCCCGAAGTAGGACGCTTTGCCGTTATCCATGACCCGCAGGGTGCCGCCATTTGCATTATCACTTATCTGAAGAAATAGAGTGGTGGAAGTGATGCCGGAGGCGCTCGACGTCTGGAACCGCCCAAGGACGGTCATCGGCTTCGTCGAGCGCATACACTCGATAACCCTTCCTTCTTGCGCGGGCCGAATCAAAACGAGCAACCGGCAGACAGCGACTAGCGGAATCGAACGAGGATTGCGCATGCGGCAATTCGCGTTTGGAAATCCGTCTGAACTAACATCGGCCAGGTCTCCGCCGACCGAACCGGCTGAGGCGCATCCGGATAAGCCGAGTCGAACCTTCTATTGACGAAGAACGGACTCTGCTTGTCCGACACCGGGTGGCGAATCGGACGGCACTCGCACAGAAAGATTCTTGCACTCCAGGACCAGCCATTTCCGAAGACCTCGCAACATAAATCGCAACGAGGCCGGACCCGGACTGAATCCGGGTAAAAACAGGCGCGAATCTAAATTCTTAAGGCCGAAGGTTCCGGTGGCGCTTTTTCGTTTGCCGATAGCCGCCAAGCGCCGGTTGTACAAGCGCATTAAGCGACCGAAGATCTGACCAATCGGGCCGGCGTAAGGAAGTTCGGAGTAACGGTGGGGATGGTTACTGTAGGCTTGTCCAACCGGGCCGATGAAATAAGCGCTAATATCCAGGTAGAAGGCAATCGTCATCAACTCCAGGTCGCCAATATAATAATATTTATCCTTATAGACACTCTCAAACCAAGTGTGAAATTGCTTTTGGAAAAGGCAATTGTAGCGGTCCCTGGCTTTGGAAATCTCTTTGCCGGCCAAAGCGTCGGAGAGGATCTCAAACACACCGTAACAGGTATATGAAATAAAATCGAATCCCTGACTGTAAAGCGGGTCAAGGAAACCGGAAGAGTCACCGACTAACGCCCATCCATCGCCTATCGAGCGCTCGCTATAGTAAGCAAGATTGGACCGAGCGTGAACGTCCTTCTCTATATACTGGGAATCGCAAAGCGCCTTTTTCCCCAACGGATGAGTCATTAGATGGCTCTTCAGCCTCTCACCTAGGTGTGGTCCCGGCGGTAATTGGAAAATTCGGCTATCGTAGACCAGACCAACGCTGCAGTCGCCACCACGTAAAGGGATGAGCCAACCCCACCAACCGTTTCCCATTAAATGGTTAGTAGCCCACTGCCGCATCGCCCAACACGGTTCAGTAAAATCCGGGGCGCTCTCCCAAATTTCGGGGCCATCGAGATCAGTTGTATTTCGAAATCGCGCCCATACCGCATTGATTGGATGCGTTTCCAGTGGCCGATAAATCTTTAGCTTCCGGGGAATGACTGCCGTCCATCCGCTCGCATCAACTACCCAGCGTGCGGTCACCTTTCGAGTCTCTTCGCCGATTCGAACGCTGATTTCATTTTTTCCCTCTCCTCCCAGCTCCAAATCCTGCACCTTTGCCGGCCGCCACAGTTCGCACCCGGCTCTGACCGCCTTTTGCAAGACCTCTTCGTCGAGCTTTGCCCGGTCGAGCTGAAATGCTGGAAGCCGCGTCTGATGTTTCGGGCCGAATTCGCCACAACGCGTGTAACCATCATTACTATCTCGATAAAACCACATTCGTAGCCCGGACTTGGTGATCTGCTCGTGACCCAGGTGGTTACTGAGATTCAGAACCCGCATAAGAAAACAGGCGCCCACTTCGCTGGTTGATTCTCCGACTTTACGGTCGAATTCCCGCGCCTTTTCGATAATCAATATACGCAGTAACGGGTCCTTCCGCTTGAGCAAGAATGCAGCCGACGCCCCGGCAATAGCTCCGCCGATCACTACGACGTCATGCGAACACTCCATGCCCAGCAGAATTGAGTCTAGGCGCCGATTAATCAAGCGGATTCGGGTTTGCGGTTTGCGGGCCGAGATCTTTACATTCCGCAGGCCGCAATGAGCGATCCGCGGCTGAAGAATGAGACCGATCGAACAACAGTCGATTTTAATTACCGGCGCCACCAGCGGCTTGGGCCAAGAGCTTGGTCGCGCACTCGCGGAAAATGGTGCAACGCTGCTTTTGCACGGGCGCGACGCGGAACGCGGCCACGAAATTGTGGCTCAAATCAGGGGTTCAACCGGCAATGCGAAAATTCATTTTTATCGAGCAGATCTTTCCTCATTGCAGGAAGTGGAGAAGTTGGCGCGACAGATTATCGCCGGTGTCACTCGTTTGGATGTGCTTGTAAACAATGCGGGAGTTGGTTTCGGCAAAGACGCTTCCGAACGAGAACTCAGCCAAGATCGATATGAACTTCGCTTTGCCGTAAATTATCTGGCGCCTTATCTCCTGACCGAACGGCTACTTTTGTTGCTCAAAGCCTCGAGACCCGCTCGGATCGTAAATGTCGCTTCGGTTGGACAAGCGCCTTTGGATTTCGACAATATAATGTTCACCCGCGATTATTCCGGTGTGACTGCCTATCGGCAGAGCAAATTGGCGATGATTGTCTGGACGTTCGATCTCGCCGAACGCCTCACCGGAAGCGGAGTAACGGTCAATGCGCTTCATCCCGCCTCTTTGATGCCCACTAAAATGGTGCTTGAGGCCGGGTGGCAAACGATGAGTTCGGTGCAGGAAGGATTAGAGGCAACCTTGAGACTTGTAATTGATCCGGCACTCGAAAACGTCACCGGCGAATTGAACCTCCCCCGATTTGACGGACACGGGAATGTGGTTAAGTGATGCGGTTTGTTACAGGTCAGAATGCTGCACTGCATTCAAGGTCGCAAGCCGGCATAAACGGCGCCTCCCTA
>DASTDH010000491.1:0-3025 GCA_035710445.1 Chthoniobacterales bacterium | reverse complement strand
CAGACGGCTTGTAAAACTCTGACCGTACAAAATCAATTGATCTTCAACCTTGCGTCCTTCCATCTCAGCCTCCTGCCGCTGGATGAATGATGTCGATCCTGTCACCCGGGTAGATGCGGCAATCTTCATAAGCTCCGCGCGCAACAACTTCTTCATTGCGAGCTACCGCGAATGGAGCCGGCGGCGAGAGCGAAAGCAGCAATGCGGCTAGTGTTCGAGATTCGGGCAAGGGGTGCGTTTGGCCGTTCACGATGACAAACATGGCTGTTCCTAATCCTGAACCTCGGCAAAGAAGTTTACGGAGCGGTCCTCACGCAGACAGGGCCAGCGCTCAACGGCCGTGGACGGTACCTGCAGGGAAAGCAGGGCTAGCGCCTCCTCGACGACAGTGGGTGTTAGTAGGAACCCATGACGATGAAGCCCGTTGATGTACAGCACCTCGCGCTTACGATCGAAACGAAATGCGGGTACATTGTCTGGCAGGGCAGGCCGCACTTGCGTGCTGAATTCGAGGATGCGCGCTTCGGCCAATGCTGGGAGCACGGAATATGCGGAGGTCAGAAGCTCGAGAGCCCCACGCACGGAAATAGTTGAGAGATCATCGCTCTCGATGCTGGTTGCGCCGACGACAAGTCGTCCTTCCGCGCGAGGAGCGATGTATACCGGATAGCGTGGGTGCAACAGCCGCAACATGTGATGCAGTTCCACTTCCGGCGCGTGGAGGCGCACGATCTCCCCGCGAACGCCTCTAAGCTTCGGCCAATGGCCCTTGGCGCCCATGCCACGGCAATCCACAATTATTCCGGCATCCGGGAACGCGTCATCGGAAATCACAGTTTCCCAGCGGCACTCGACACCCTCGTCTTCGAGAGCGATAGCAACCGCTTTCAGGAGTTCGCGATTGTCCACCTGCGCTTCGCCGGGAAGATACAGAGCTTGGGAAAATCGTGCCCCAAGGGCGGGTTCAAGTTCGCCGACCCGCTCACCTTCGACGCGCCAGATGTACGCCTGCGCGTGCCGGGAGGCGATCACCCTTTCGACGCGAAGAGCCTCTCCGGCATCCTCGCCGTGCCAGAGCAACAAGGTTCCATGATCCCGATAGAAGACCGGTATAGGCAGCTCAGCCAGCCATTGTGGCCATCGTGCGAGGCTGTGCCTCCCCATCGCTTGAATTTGTGCATCGGCATCAATAGCCTCCGCTGTTGGAGCGATCATCCCTGCCGCAACCCAGGCGGCTGAGCCTTCTCCCCGGCTGCTAGCCGCATCGTAGAGGACGACACGCGCACCAGTCTTCGAGGCTCGCCACGCCAAGCAACGGCCAAGCAAGCCACCTCCTACCACAGCGATGTCCGGCTGCATCACAGGTATACCTCCTCACCGCCGCGCTCCAAAGACTCAGGGGCTTTTTCTACCATTCCCCGACCTTCCTTTCCAAAATCGATTCGATCCTCAAAACCTGATGTCCCCAACTAGTCCAATAGTTGATGCTCTTGCCTCGGGTGGACTGCTTTATGAACTCGCCGGAAAGAAGTGGGAGCTTAGAAAGAATACCGAAGATACAGGAACGGGTAACCGAAGTCCCGACCGTCGGTGACGGCTTTCAGGTATGGCCCGGCAAATATTCGGGAGTATCCGAAGCCGATCTCACTCTTTTTATCTAACTGATAAGTGGCGACCAGATCGAGCTCCTGCCCGACGTGTCGTGCGCGGGCAGAGGGAGCGGCTGGCAACGAAGGCGCTCCGCCATTTGTGTACAGCCCATCCTGCGTCGTCGCGAGCCAGAAGTTCATATAGGCCTGTCTCAGTGACAGCTTGCGCCTTTTCCCAATCGTCTCCTCGATGCCCAGGCGTATCTGCTGAATGTTTCTCTTGCCGATCTGGTCCGCAAAGCCGAGTTTGTCGTGCTCGGACGGATAGATCATGTCATAGGTGCTCCAGTCGCCTTTCGGATTCTTTGTTCCCGAAGCGTAATTCGATTCGATGAACAGGCGCGGCGTGGTCGCAACACTCCGCAGAGTCTTTCCAAGGCTCCAGTATCCGGCCCAGGCAGAAATGGAACGCTCGCCGATTGAACCCGTCTGCCGCTGCATTTCCATGTTGTAGTCGAAGGCGTTTGGTAGTTTGCCGGCGAGCCGAACTCCTACGGTAACCTCGCTCAGCTTACCGGGAAACGAACTGGCGGTGAACTTTTGGTTGTTCGGCGCAACTCGCCACAGCACGTAAGGCTCGAGGGTGGCTTGCGGAATGAGGTCACGCGAGCTCCCATAGATGCCATAAAGGTTGTTTCCCTGGTGGTGTCGGTCGAATCCTTCATCCTGTTGCACTACAACGGAGGAGGCAAAGATGCTGACTTTCGATTGCGCATGCTGCAGGTCCAGAAGCACGGCATCGAAGGTGCGGGCCGTATTCGTCCAGTTGGATGGACCGATCACCCGTCCGTCACCGAACTCGAGAACCTGCCGTCCAACCTTGAGATTGGCCCAACCGCTGTCGGAGCTTCCAAATTGTACGTATCCCTGCCACAGATCCCAGGTGTCCTGGAAGTTCGGTGCATTCGGTATAAAGCGGGGGTTATTCAGGCCAACACGGGCATCTTGCAATTCAGCAACGATACTAAACCAGTTCATGGGTTTGATCGTTGTGCGGAGGCGAAACCGGCTTAAGAAATAGCGATCCTTGTTTGTTCCCCATTTGATGTTATCTTGACCTTCGAACTGAGCCCGGTATTCTCCGCCAAATTGAATCCAATGTGGCAAGCGCTCGTTCATTTTTTCAACGGGAAACCACCGGATATCATGGTTGTCACTAACCGCGTTCTGGGCCGCTGCTGTCTGATCGGCGCCTTTCGGATCATTGATCTGATCCAGACGAGTTCGACAGTTAGGACTCGCGAGGTATTGCACCTGCTCGTCGTAGGTGAGTGATGGGATCTTCTCAGGTTGCTTTGGGCAAGCGAGTGCGGTGTCTTGCGCACTCTGCGCCCACGCGGAGGCACTCGCGAGTAGCGCGATTAGCCCAACGAAGC
>DASTDH010000490.1:0-16613 GCA_035710445.1 Chthoniobacterales bacterium | reverse complement strand
TGAGTTTCCCGACGTCGGTGTCTGGTTCCCGCCGGCTGATATCGTTGCGCAAGTTCTTAACTTCGGGTTGTCGGCCCCAATCGATATTCAAATTACCGGTGAGGACAAAGCAGCTAACTTCGCATTTGCCAGTAAGCTCATGGATCAGATTCGCCAAATTCCGGGTGCGGTGGATTTCCGCATCCAGGAACCGAACGATGCGCCTCAGCTCAATGTCATAATCGATCGCACTATGGCATCGGTCCTTGGCGTTACCGCGCAAGCGGTGTCCAACAGCGTGCTGGGTGCGCTGGCCGGATCGAACCAGACTTCGCCCAACTTCTGGGTCGACCCGACCAACCGTGTTAGCTATCAAGTCAACGCCCAAGTACCGCAGTATGAGATGGATTCCCTAGATTCTTTGCGGGACCTACCAATCCTGGGCGGCAACAATACTGGACAAGCCCAAATTCTCGCGAACGCCGCTACGATTTCACGCAGCACCACATCTCCGGTCGTTGACCACTACAACATCCGACCGGTAATCAATATCTATGGAAACGTCGATGGCAAAGACTTGGGATACGTCGCCGATCATATCCAGAAGTTAGTAAATGCGTCTAAAAAGGATCTTCCCCGAGGCAGCTTCATCAATGTCCGAGGCCAGATCAGCACCATGCACGATTCCTTTGTCGGGTTGTATCTCGGATTGGCATTCTCGCTGGTGCTGGTCTACCTGCTGATGGTGGTGAACTTCCAATCCTGGACGGAGCCATTTATCATCATCACCGCTCTTCCCTGCGCACTGGCCGGAATTGTTTGGATGCTCTTCGTCACGGGGACCACCTTGAGTGTGCCCGCCTTGATGGGTGCGATCATGTGTATGGGAGTAGCGACGGCGAATAGTGTTTTGGTAGTCACTTTCGCTAATGAGCTCCTCGAACGGTATAAGGACTCCTATCGCGCGGCGCTCGAGGCCGGTTACGCTCGACTTCGACCGGTGCTCATGACGGCGATGGCGATGATCATAGGAATGATTCCCATGGCCACAGGTCTAGGTGAGGGAGGCGAGCAAAACGCTCCGCTCGGCCGGGCGGTCATCGGTGGCCTGATCTTCGCCACGGTAGCTACATTGTTTTTCGTTCCCACTGTCTTCATGATAGTCCGAAGAAGAACTCATGCCCAAACGATTGAACCGAACCCAGAGCTGGCTTTTGGTCCCGAAGCCGAAGGACAGCTTGGCTAGTGTAGCATCTCCGTTTCAAGGTCAGAACTGAGCGTCGTTTCCGGATTGTTGCGAACTGTTCCGGTTGCGTTCCGGAAGCGGTTCGGGCTGACGGTAGTACCAACGATGCAATGTGTGTGGATCAACACCGAGATAGAAGAGCGCAATGAAGGCGGTGTTGCGGAAAGTTCGCCACCAAGTCCCGAAACGGCCGAGACGTCGGGGAGGAGACCAGAGCGGTGGATCCAAAACCGCAACCCGTCCAAACCCGCGCAGCCGGCGGGAGAAGTCGAGGTCTTCCATGAGAGGAATTTCGGCGAAACCACCTAGTTTACGGAAGACGGATGCTCGGACGAAGATAGATTGGTCACCAAAGAGTGGGCCACCTAGTTGGCTCAACCATCGTACGAAGCTTTCTCGCCACATAGTACGTTCAGCCCGAAATCGACGATGAAAAGCGCCGCCTACAATAGCGCTGTCACCGGCCACCGTTTCCAAAGCGCTCAGATGAGCGGGGCGCAATTCCGTATCGCAATGGTGAAAGCATAACAATGTTCCGCGGGCGACGTTTGCTCCAATGTTCAGTTGTCTGCCACGCGACGGTTCATCGCACGAAATAAGCTGGATGACACCACGCTCAGCCATGTCGCGGAGCGGCTGTCCGGGATGCACCGCCACGACGACCCACTCCGCTAGCTCAGGAACGAACGGCAGACTATTTATCAGGTTGACTGCTAGTTCGTCGTCTCTCCAAACCGGAACAATCAAACTGATCAGTGGATCCATCGAAAGAAAATATGGTAGATGAAATCAGATATATATTTTAGGGGAGACCTAGCCTTTCAAGATAGCCGGCCGCAAGGAAGATTGTCCTAAAGCGTATACTAGGTTTCATTTCTTTTCGAAAACGGCTTGTCTGAACCCTCAATCCGGATCCGCTGAGGCTCTCACTCAAAAGCGCCGAAAACATTGTCCCGGAGGGACTCGGTGATAGTAGCCCAGCAATTTATTGCTGGGTTACCGTTCTTGGATAATGGCGCGTCCCGTAAGGGACGTTCGACCACCCTATCAGTTCGGCATTGAATGCTAACATGCGCTCATCCTATCGTCCCTATCGGGACGGGCGCATCTTTTTTACTCTCACCCACCAATAAATTGCTGGGCTACTATCACCGAGTCCCTCCGGGACGAATGCGGTACTAAACCGGTCCTCTATCGAACAGAGCGGCTTTGCTTCGCCAACAGAGCACGCCCGGCCCGCGAGCCGTTTTCACGTCCGATCGCCCGGGATATAAAGTCACCTGCTTGCACGATGTCATCGAGGTTGATTCCGGTCTGCAAACCCAGGCCTTGCAACAAATAGAGAAGATCTTCAGTGGCCAGATTGCCGGTGGCACCTTGGGCGAACGGACAACCGCCCAGCCCTGCGACCGAGCTATGGAAGATCGATAATCCGAGCTCCAAGCTAGCCAAAATATTGGCCAAGGCTTGACCGTAAGTATCATGATAGTGGCCAGCCAGGCGGTCGGTGGAAAACTCTTGTGCCGCTGCACGGATGACCTCTTTGACCCGGTTGGGTGTCCCGACTCCAATGGTATCGGCGATATCGATCTCATCACAACCAAGATCACGCAGACGGCGAGTCACGTTGGCTACGGCAGTGACGGGTACTTGACCTTCATAGGGACAACCCAACGCACACGAGATACTACCTCGCAGCCGCAGATGATGCTCTTTGGCGCCGAAGGCAACCGGAGCGAAGCGATGAAACGACTCCTCAATCGAACAGTTGATATTCTTTTGCGAAAAAGTTTCGCTGGCGGCAGTGAAAATCACGACTTCATCAACCTTGGCCGCCAACGCGCCGGCAAATCCCTTAGTATTTGGAACCAATGCCGCATAAACAGTTTCTGGCTGGCGCTTGATTCGCTGCATCACTTCGGCGGCATCAGCCAATTGCGGGACCCATTTTGGCGAGACGAACGAAGTCGCCTCGATATGCCTGGTCCCAGCAGCGGTAAGCCGATCAATCAATTGTACTTTGATCGAAGTCGGTAGCAGGGCTTTTTCGTTCTGTAACCCGTCTCGCGGGGCGACTTCGACAACTTTGATCAGTTTAGGCATTAGACGATCAGGCACGGGTGGGCACGAGGCGCAGCAGGAGCGCCCCTTCGGCGACCTGATCTCCTACGTTGAACAATATTTCCTCAACCAAGCCCTCCTCGGGCGCCACAATGGTGTGCTCCATTTTCATTGCCTCCATTGTTACCAGCGGCGTCCCTTCGGAGACGAGTTGCCCGTTCTGAACGAGGACCGCGATTATCTTTCCTGGCATAGGTGCGTTCAAATCTCCTTCAGCGTGGTCGACTGGTAACGCCAGTGCAACCGGGTCCATCCACTGCAATGTAACTTGTTCGCCTTCGGTTACGACTACGAAGCTTTCATCTTGTGAATATACCTGACCGGCAATTCTTTCGCGATTGATCAACAGCACAAATTGGTTCTCTCGATTGTCAAGAATGGAAACAGGCGCGGAATCGCGACCGATCTGCAACACGAAACCTGGTCGCGTGTAAGTTAGTTTGGAGTCGATGTCTTGGTGCCCGCTCTTCCAATATAGGGTTCGAATGGACTCGGCATTGGTCTGCCAGCCGGAAGTCTGGGTCCATGGAGAAAATGGATCCGCCGGGTCAGCTTTCGTACTCATTTCCTCTCGCTTGAGTAATGCAGCGGTGGCGAGGGCAATCAAAGCGAATCGAACCGGAGGGCCCGGACTCAGCAAATGGCCAACCGCACGATCGACGAAACCGGTATCGAGGTTGGCAGCAATGAATTCCGAGGAACTAACCAGGCGCGATAGGAAAGAGCGGTTAGTCTGCAACCCAAGGGCAACGAAATCACTGAGTGCCCGCCGCAGACGAGCGATCGCGGTAGTGCGATCGCTTCCCCAGGCGATCAACTTGGCGATCAGCGGATCGTAATATGGAGTGACAACGTCTCCTTCGCGCACGCCGGAATCGACGCGCACTGGAGCCGGACCAGACCCAATTTCGAATTCGACGGCTTTGGGTAGCTTCAAGACACGTAACGATCCTACTACCGGCAGAAAGTAGTTGTCTGGATTTTCCGCATAAATGCGCGCTTCTATCGCATGGCCGTGAGCGGTTAGTTTATCCTGTAGCGCCGGAACCGGTAGTCCGGCGGCGACGCGCAATTGCCACTCGACTAAATCATGACCGGTGATCATTTCAGTGACCGGATGCTCGACTTGGAGTCGGGTATTCATCTCCATGAAATAAAACCGATCATTGTGATCGACGAGGAATTCGACGGTGCCGGCGCCAATGAAACCGACTGCTCGCGCCGCAGCCAAGGCGGTTGCACCTAACGATCGCCGCACTTCTGGAGCCAGCCCCGGTGCCGGTGCCTGCTCAACAATTTTCTGATAACGGCGCTGGATCGAACAATCTCGTTCGAATAGATGGACATAGTTGCCGTGAGTATCGGCGAACACTTGGATTTCAATGTGCCGAGCATTGGCGAGATATTTTTCAATGAGCAGAGATTCGTCGCCAAAGCTGTTTTTCGCCTCACGACGGCAGGATTCTACTGCCGGTTCGAAATTCTCCGCTTTCTCTACGACCCGCATCCCTTTTCCTCCTCCGCCGGCGCTTGCCTTGAGTAGCACTGGATAACCTAGAGCTTCGGCTTGCGTCTTTAGATTGCTCTGATCCTCTCCGTGGTAGCCGGGTACCAGTGGAACTCCGGCTTTCGCTACCAGTTCTTTGGCCGCTCTTTTGTTGGCCATCGCCAGAATGGCGGAGGGTGGCGGACCAACGAAAACGAGTCCGGCATCGGTACAGGCGATCGCCAGCGCTGCATTTTCCGCCAGGAAGCCGTAGCCAGGATGGATGGCTTGAGCGCCGGCCGAGGTCGCTGCTCGAATAATCGGCTCGATACAAAGATAGCTCTCAACGGCGGGGGCGTTGCCAATGTAAACCGCTTCGTCACAGACCTCGACATGTTTGGCCATTCGGTCAACGTCGGAATAAACTGCGACCGTTCGAATGCCGAGCCGAGAAGCCGTGGCTGCTATCCGACAAGCGATTTCGCCCCGATTAGCGATCAGGATTTTTTGGAACATCGCGTTTCAAGGATTCTAGCTGGAAAATCCCGCCGGTTAATCTGGTACACTAGTTGGTGCGCCGAGAATCCGGGTCCATCGAGCCTGGTCCGTTCTTATGCCAAGCTGGTGATCGCTTTTCCAGAAATGCACGCACGCCTTCACGCGCTTCGGACGAAGCGCGAATGTGGGCGATTCTTTCCGCGGTATCGCGCAAAACTTCTTCGGAGAACAAACGGCCGTCGATATCATGGATCAATTCTTTGGTCTTGGTGACCGCGAGTGGACCGTTTTGAGAAATCGCGGCGATGACGGACTGAATCGTGGAATCCAATTGGTCGACCGTGACAACCGCGTGTACCAGTCCAATGCGATGTGCTTCGACGGCGGCAAAACGCTCAGCGGTGACGAAATAGCGGCGGGCGGCTCTGGCCCCGATCGCGCGAATCACGTACGGACTGATGGTTGCGGGGATCAGCCCTAGCTTTACCTCGGAGAGACTGAAACTAGCGCTTTCGACAGCGACCGCGATGTCAGAAGCGGCGATTAGCCCGACTCCACCGCCAAAAGCGTCTCCCTGGACTCGCGCAATCACCGGTTTTGGACATAGGTAAATCGTCCGCAGCATGGTGGCGAGCCGGTAGGCATCGTCAAAATTCGCTTGGTAGGACAACTCTGCCATGCGCCTCATCCAGTCGAGATCTGCGCCCGCACTAAAGCATTTTCCCCGCGCTGCCAATACGATGACACGAAGTTCATCACGATTTCCCAAAACGCGGAAACAGTTCGCGAGTTCCTCGATGGCACTCTCGTTAAACGCGTTGAACACTTCTGGGCGATTCAGCGCAACGGTCGCTACCGGACCGGTGGTGGCGAGTTCCAGCGTTTGATAGTTCATCGAAAAAGAAAATGCGAAATGCGGAACGCGGATTGCGAAATATGAAATCCGCAACCTGAAATTGCCTAATAGGGTTTAATCAGATGCCGTCCTCAAGTTCTCAGATCGCGACCTCGTCAGACGCGCAGAAGCTCTCCGGGGATTTAATGTACCGTCGCAATTTTATTGGTGGTGGCAACTTCGAACGTTTAATAGCTCATTGGGTTAACAACGCGGATTTCCCATTCCGCAATGCGCAGTTCCTCCTCACATTCTAAACATGCCAAACTTCGTTTCCGGAATTGGTGCGTTCAACGAGGCCGAGATGCCGAGTCCAAGTACGAACCGTGTATCCAAGGGATCAATCACTCCATCATCCCACAAGCGCGCGCTCGCGTAATAGGGGTGCCCTTGTCTTTCGTATTGTTCGCGGATCGGCGTCTTGAAAGCTTCTTCCTCTGCAGGGCTCCATTGGCCGCCTTTCTTCTCAATTGCTTCACGCCTGATCTGGGCCAGTACCGACGCTGCCTGTTCTCCGCCCATCACCGAGATGCGCGCATTTGGCCACATCCAGAGCAACCGCGGAGAATAAGCGCGCCCGCACATGCCATAGTTGCCCGCACCGAATGAGCCGCCAATGATAACCGTAAATTTAGGGATTTGCGCGGTAGCGACAGCAGTTACCATTTTGGCGCCGTGGCGAGCGATCCCTTCATTCTCATACTTCCGGCCAACCATGAATCCAGCGATGTTCTGCAAAAAGATGAGCGGGATTCTGCGCTGGCAACAGAGCTCGATGAAATGAGTCCCTTTCTGTGCCGATTCGGAAAAAAGGATTCCGTTGTTTGCAATAAAGCCCACAGGGTAACCCCAGAGATGGGCAAATCCACAAACCAGGGTGGAACCATACCGCGCCTTAAATTCGTCAAATTCGGAGCCGTCCACCAGGCGCGCAATCACTTCGCGCACATCGTATGGCTTTCGCTGATCGGTTGGAATGACTCCGTACAATTCCTCCGGGTTCGCGTGCGGCTCGACCGGAGTCAGAATATCGAGTTGTGGCGGCTTGGTGCGATTAAGGTTTGCGACAATTCGCCGAGCGAGCGTGAGTGCGTGAGAATCATCATGAGCTAAATGGTCGGCCACCCCGGACAATCGGGTATGGATGTCGCCGCCGCCCAAATCTTCCGGGCTGACGACTTCGCCGATGGCGGCTTTGACTAGAGGCGGTCCAGCTAAGAAGATTGTGCCTTGGCTCTTTACGATGATCGATTCATCGCTCATTGCCGGTACATAGGCGCCGCCGGCAGTACATGAACCCATGACTACCGCGATTTGCGCAATACCTTGCGCGGATAGATTGGCTTGATTGTAAAAGATCCGGCCAAAATGATCCCGATCGGGGAACACATCGTCCTGGTTCGGCAAATTGGCCCCCCCTGAATCGACCAGGTAGATGCAGGGCAAGCGGTTCTCGGCAGCAATTTCTTGCGCGCGGAGATGCTTCTTTACTGAGATCGGGTAGTAAGTCCCACCCTTCACGGTGGCATCGTTGCAAACAATCACGCACTCTTGTCCGGAAATACGGCCAATACCGGTAATGACTCCGCCACCAGGCGCCGCATTGTCGTACATGCCGTAAGCCGCCAACTGCGACAGCTCGAGAAACGGCGTGCCTGGATCAAGTAGCTGTTGCACGCGTTCTCGCGGCAGCAGTTTACCTCGCGAAAGATGTTTTTGCCTGGCTTCTTCTCCGCCACCTTGAGCGAGCTCGGCGACTTTGGCGCGTAGGTCATCGACCAATGTTCGCATGGCTACGACGCTGGCCCGAAATTCTGGTGATGCAGTATTGAGTCTGGACTCGAGAATGGCCATGCCGGCGGCGTCGATTCTGTAAGAGTAGGGGAGAGCTATTTCCGTTTCGAAAACATTGCGGGTTTGGATTGAGAATTTACGCGAGATCTAAGCCTTTCCATTCCGTCTGTTCAAGAGAATGTTGTCCACGGGTAACCCTCGCGCGGTTCGGCTGTGATAAGCCGGAGACCGCATAGGTCCCTATAGGTCGATAAGTCGTATAGGACCTTTGCCAGACGCTCAGGGGAGAAATACCGACCACTTGCGGGGCAGGAATGTGTCTTTGGCCCTTCAATCACCCGATTCAAATTCTGCCACTGGCTCGTTGTCGGAGACCGAGATCATAGATAAAGAAGGATTGATCAGCCTCCCCTTTAGCCTGATATCCTGTGAAGAAGCACCCACTGATATCGCATCAGCACCAGGATCCGCCTCCCACGCTCGGGCCTGGACATTATAGAATGCCAACGAACGCTGATTCAGTTTGATTGTGACCTGTTTTGATTCACCGGGCTGCAGGTAGACCTTGGCGAAGCCTTTCAGTTCCTTGATTGGTCGCGGCACCCTCGGATTCTCTTCGCCGGCATAGAGCTGAGCTACTTCCGCGCCCGCCCGCTGGCCGATATTCGTAATTCGGAAGGTTACGCTTGCATTTCCGGCATGGGACAATTCTGACGGCGTTATCTTCAGACCCGCATAGTTGAATTTGGTATAGGACAGTCCATAACCGAATGGATACTGCGGCTGAATGTGATTCTTTTCGTAACCACGGTAGCCCATGAAAATGCCCTCAGTATAACGAATCGGGAATGCATCAGTAGCTAAAACCTCGACCGTAGCGGAGTGCGAGGTAGGGTGGTCCCGCGTCCGCGGGACCGCCGAAACGACGCGGTTACCATTATTTTGGTAACCCGAGAATCTTGCCACGAATGAACCCGCGGCAATCGCTTTTCGGCCTCACATGAAACGGCGCTTCCGGGGCGGGCCGCCCTACTCCGCGCCGCTAAGCCTGCGATCAGACGATTGCGGATTTTACATTCCGCAATCCGCAATTCGCATTCCGCGTTTTCTTTTGCCCAAGTAAGGAAGCCATCGCAAAATGCATGCTCGCCCATGATTGATCCACGAGAGATCGCGATTCTACGACATCTTCGCATGGAACCAAGTACCGTTGAATCTTTGTCCAAGAAGATCGGCATCTCCGTCGATCAAGTCGAGAACCTGCTTGAGTCGTTGCGTCAATCAGGCTTCGCGTTCCAGCACATCGGTGGTGAAATCGGCATCTTGGCCGAACCGGACTGGTTAGTTCCGCAGGCTATCATGGCGCGTCTCGACACGACGGTCATTGGTAGAGACATCCTGGTATTTCGCGAGACTACGTCAACGAATGATCTAGCGCGCCAGGCGGGGGCCGGCGGCGCCCACGAGGGAATCGTTTTTTTCGCTCAGCAGCAGACCGCGGGGCGAGGTACTCAGGGCCGGCAATGGATCTCTCAAGCAAATGCAGGCCTTTGGCTTTCCATCCTGTTGCGATCTCAATTGCCACTTGAGCAATGCCCGCTCCTTATTCAAATGGCGGCGATCGCTGCGGCCGAGACGGTGGAACTTTGGAGCCCAAAGCCCGTGATCATCAAGCCGCCGAACGATTTGTATCTGAACGGAGGTAAATTGGGCGGATTTCTCCTGGAAACCTCCAACGGATGGGATTTCCAAGTCCTAGGCGTTGGAGTAAACGTCCGGTTTGCACCGCACATCGAGGGCTATCCAACTGCCGCGCTCAACCAAGTGATCGAACGTCCGATCCCTCTCGCGGAATTGGCTGCGGAGCTTCTAACCCGTTTCGAGGCTTGGTATTTGCAGGCGTCTTTGGAGGCAGTGGCCCGAACGTTTGCAGGGCGGGTTAGCTAGAGGCAAGTTCGGCGCTTGGCGCGAGGGTACAAGCGGCGACTGTCCGGTTAGGGAGCCTCGTCTTCCCGGCTAAAGCGATGGAACGAAGCGATCGGGGCGAAGGACCTAAAGGCGCAGTCGCCATCGCTCGCCATTACCCTGTGGCAATACTTCGGCGAGCGACGCCGAGTCGACTGCGTTTTCGGGCCGGGTGAACGAGTCGCTCCGTTCGGGTTAGTAAGTTCAATGACGCGAGGTGCTTCGGTTGGACAGTCGCCGCTACCAAAATCCGGCCCGTTACCTGAAAAAACCTTTCCCGCCCGCCTTATTCCTGGAGAGGTGACTGGTGATTAGTGATCAGTGATTAGTGGGATGCTCGGCGTTTCCCGGAGAGCGTCCATCAACAAACTCCAAATCGCATCTCGCTTTTCACCAATCGTCTTCGGTTTCCCGGACTACTCCCTCACGAGCCCGAAGGCGCCTGCTTGGCCTGCGGCGGATCTTGCTGGCTCGAGCCTTCGAGGGAGTCGCCTGGAACATATTGGTGAAAGGTCACAACTTTTCCAGCACTTGCCCCGGCCGGCAAATGGGCGAGTAGCTCGGCCACGCACGCGTGATACGGCACATTGACGGTGGGCGCGTACTCTTGGAATCGCCGCAAGGCATCCTCCAGCCCGCTCGCTCGCCAATCCTTTTGCCCGTTGCCTAAGAGGCGCGCGCCGGTATGCCACCGAACGAGGATAGCAATTTCGGCCTCAGTTTCGTAGCTCAATTCGATCGAACAAGTAGAGCGCTGCAGATAAAAACCGCCTCCTTGTTCGGTCGCCTTCAACTCTCTTGTGATGGAACAGCAAATCTGATTCACGACGACAACTCGACACCGCTACAGTGTTTGCGGCAGTAAGTCCACTCAATTGCGATTCGATCATACTTGTGACGCCAAGATGAGAATCATAACTCAGAAAATTTGAGTATCGTTCTTGCGAATCGCTCTGATTCCGATGCGGGCGACTCATTTCTGCGCCGGGAGCCGCTGTTATTTGCGCATTTGGCTCGTCGGTCTAAATGCCGATCCCACGAACTCCATGAAATTGAGGCACTTAGCATTTAGCGGTTGCTGTTCATGGGACGTTCACGACCAACATTATAAAGGAGCGTGCAAATCAGTAGAAACGGAATGAGAGAGAGTAGATCGCTCCAAGTTCCGTGAAAGAACGGGTTGTGAGCCTCCGACCAATCGTTGAGGGCTGCGTCGGTACGATCGAATACGCCGGCCAGAAAGGCGATGACGATGCCTGCAATCGCGCCGCCTGCGATGTAGCCGGACGCGAGCAGAACGCCCGGGCTCCGATCTCCCTCGGCGATAAGCTGCTCCTCGGTGAGGCTCCGAAGCCGGCGCCGTCGAGCGGCGTCAACCCACCAACGGATTAGGCCGCCAATAAAGATCGGAGAAGAGCTGGAGAGCGGCAAGTACACTCCTACGGCGAAGGCGAGCGAGGGTACACCGCACATTTCGAGAGTGATCGAGATCATGACGCCAAGAAGTACAAGTGCCCAGGGAAGCTTTCGGTCGAGAACCCCTTTGATGATGTAGCTGACCAGGGTTGCTTTGGGAGCATCGAATTTGCGGACCTTTGAACCGTCGGGACGCTCGGTGATCGTCCCGTTGATTCCAGGGTCAACAAACCAAACCGCATGGCCGGCCTGATCAACCAGATATTTTCCGGGCGGTCCGCCAACGCTATCGGTTTTGTGCCAGGAGAGATAGCTGTTCGGGTCGTCACGTGACTGCGGACCGAGAATCCTTTCCGACTGCGTGAGCTTGGAAGCGTCAGTAGCCAGGCCAGGCGCGATTTTCGCTACCGGGACGTAGACCGTCGCCGCATTATTTAATTGGAGAAGGATTGGTCCCATGATCAGTGCAGAGGCAAACGCTCCAAAAAGGATGGCCGTCTGCTGAAGTTTCGGCGTGCTGCCGAGCAAGAACCCTGTCTTGAGGTCTTGGGAGGTTGTGCCTCCGTTGGAGGCCGCAATACAGACAATTGCTCCAACCGAAAGAGCGGTAACGTAATAGCCGCCCCCGGTCCAGCCTACGAGCAAAAATATCAGACAGGTAAAGAGCAAAGTGGCGATGGTCATTCCCGAGATCGGATTAGAGGAGGAACCGATCTCCCCGGTGAGCCGCGAGGAAACCGTTACGAATAGGAACCCAAAAATGATGATTAGAATTGCGCCGAGCAGATTCATGTTCAGCGCCGGCGTCGCGATAATTCCGATGATCAAAATGACGATGCCAACCGCGACGAATTTGAGCGAGAGATCCTGATCAGTTCGCGGAACTGCCGCTGCCTCGGCCTTCTTCGCCGCGGCCGCGGATATTCGGAAATCAGCCAGGCCTCCGCGCAGACCATGCCAGATGGTCGGTAGCGATCGGACGAGACTGATGATCCCTCCGGCAGCGACTGCCCCTGCGCCAATGTACAAGACATAAGCACCTCGAATTTGGTTGGGGGACATATCGGCGATCGGTATCGTCCCGGGTGGAACTACGGCACCTGCATTCTCGCCGAAGAATTTGATCAAGGGAATAAGCAAGAGGTAAGCAAGTGCTCCGCCCGCGCCCATGATTGAGGCGATCCGCGGGCCGATGATGTAACCGACGCCGAGCAGCTCGGGCGAAATCTCGGCTGAGATCGACCCCGCTTTGAAGGGCGCACCGAAAACCTTTTCCGGCACATCCTTCCAGCCCTTGAGGGCGACCATCATGATCTTGTATAGCAATCCAATTCCGAACCCACCAAAGATCACTTTCGCACCAGCCGAAGCGCCATGATCCGTCGCGATGCCGGTCCGCATCTCTTCTTTTGCTGCAGGCGAAGCCGCTTCGCGGCACTCAGGGGATGCGCCCGCTTTCAATACGGCGGCACACGCTGTGCCCTCAGGATACTTCAAAACATTGTGCTCCTTGACGATGAGAGCCCTGCGCAAGGGGATCATCATCAGAATACCGAGCAATCCTCCGAGGATTGCGACCATCATGACGCGCGTCACCTCCAGGTCGAAACCGAGGATCAGAATCGCCGGCATGGTTACTCCGACACCAAAGGCGAGTGATTCGCCAGCCGAGCCGGCCGTTTGTGCAATGTTGTGCTCGAGGATCGTCGAATCGCGCAGGCCGAATTTGGAAAGCCCCCGAAACAGAGCAAGTGAAATGACCGCAACCGGTATCGATGCACTCACCGTCAAACCGACCTTCAGTGTTAAGTAAAGTGAAGAGGCGCCGAAGACCATTCCCAGAAAAGTGCCGGTAAGCAGCGCGCGCCAAGTGAGCTCCCGCATTCGAGTTTCGGGAGCAATGAACGATGTGACGGTGCTGGATTTTTGCGAAAGCGGAGCCAAAGACGGCATTCAGAAATATAATCAAGATCTGCATGTCTCGGCTAGTCGGGAATTAACGTTCGTTGGCGTTCGCTGACGTTCGTTGCACTTGCGCGCGGAGGAGACGGAATCTATTTTGGCCCTTCGATCGTTGAGTAAACCGTCCATCTGGCGTTATGAAGCTCCTTGCGGTTCATCCAAGCTGTTTGATGTATTCAAAGATTTACCTTCGCCTGGAGCCGCTCGGGCTGGAGTTGGTGGCGGCCGCCGCTCAGAAAGAAGGTCACGAAGTTCAGATCATTGATCTGCAGTCGGAAACTGAGCGGGACTATTTCCGTATCATCGATCGATGGGAACCAGATGCGATCGCTTATTCTTGCAATTACTTGGCCAACGTTCCCGAAATTATCGATTTGGCGAAGGAGACTCGAAAACGGCTTCCCAAGAGCTTGAGAATGGTGGGCGGCCACAGTGCTTCATTTACAGCGCGGGAATTGCTAGAGCACGCCAACGGGGCACTAGACTGCGTTCTCAAAGGAGAAGGCGAGCCAGTGATCACCGACGTTTTGGCAGCGGCGGAAAGCGATCGCCAAGCGCTTCATCGAATACCAGGCGTTATGACTCTCGAAGGAGAGGGGCCGCGGCCACGATTCGTTGCCAGTCTTGACGATTTGTTGCCGGCCCGGGATCTCTTGCGTCGCCGCCGGCGCTACTTCATCGGAGTTCTCGATCCCTGTGCTTCGATCGAATTTAGTCGTGGTTGCCCATGGGATTGTGTCTTTTGCAGCGCCTGGACGTTCTATGGCCGGAGCTATCGTACCAAGTCACCCGAATGCGTGATCGACGAACTGTCTACCATCCGGGAGACTGGCGTTTTCCTTCTAGATGACGTGGCGTTTATCCAGGCGGATCACGGGATGCAAATCGGCGAAATGATCGCGCGCAAGGGAATTCGCAAACAGTACTACTTGGAGACGCGAGGAGACATTCTGTTGCGCAACAAAGAGGTTTTCCGTTTTTGGCGGGACATCGGATTGGAATATATGTTTCTCGGGATCGAGGCGATCGATGAGGAAGGATTGAAACAATTTAGGAAGCGCGTTTCGCTGTCGAAGAATTTCGAAGCCCTGGAGTTTGCCCGATCGTTGGGAGTAACGGTTGCAATCAATATTATCGCGGACCCCTCTTGGGATCGTGAACGATTTCGGGTGATTCGCGAATGGTGCATGGATATCCCCGAAATCGTCAACATCAGCGTCAACACGCCTTATCCTGGAACCGAAAGCTGGCGTACCGAGTCACGCAATCTAAGTACGCGCGACTATCGGCTGTTTGATATTCAACACGCGGTTTTGCCGACTAAATTGACGCTGGCAGAGTTTTACCAGGAGCTGGTTGAAACCCAACGAGTTTTGAGCATGAAACATCTCGGGTTTGCCGCCCTGCGAGAAACCGCCGGATTAGCCGCGGCTCGACTCCTGCGCGGCCAAGCGAATTTTGTGCGTATGCTTTGGAAGTTCAGCAGTGTCTACGATCCGAAGCTCCAGATTGCCGATCACAATCAACCGGTAAAATATGAGATTTCTCTGCCGCCAGCACGGTCAGAACAGCTCGATCGGCAATCAATGTATATTCACTCGGGGCGCGGACGGAGCGGCCGTGAAATTGATCACGCGACCGAGCAGTTCGTCGAGGACACCCGGATGGGAGCGACGAAATAAACGAACGACAACGCGGGGCGGCACGATGGCGAAACCGACGTGGCCAATTCGTTTCTAAAAGAAACTCAGATGATTCAGGCCGTTCTGGAGTTCGACGTCTACCGGGGCAGTTTTGGTATTACTCAAAAGAAAGACGAGGTCCATTAGGCTGGCGCCGGTGGGGACCTTGCGCGGGTGCGGGATCTCATTATCCACGATCCACTCGCTGCTATCAGCAAGACGATAGAAGACAAACACATGGCTGCCCTCGGCTTCTGTAGCGCGAATGTGCCACCGATAAAAAATCAGGCGCCCGTGGATACCGTGCTCAGCCAGTCGAGACGACAGAGCCAATGCATAATCCATGCATTCACCGTCCTTTCCCTTCCCGTGCAGATACGGATCGCTGGCTAGCTGGTAGTGTAGCGGCTCGCTGGGGGAAGCGACACTAAGGGAGAGGTAAAAGGTCAGAAAAACGATT
The DNA here is from genome assembly GCA_035710445.1 of Chthoniobacterales bacterium. Classification (GTDB taxonomy): domain Bacteria; phylum Verrucomicrobiota; class Verrucomicrobiia; order Chthoniobacterales; family JAFAMB01; genus DASTDH01. Next base: position 1,109 of record DASTDH010000490.1, on the reverse strand, counting down.
AGTGGGACTAGAAGTCTTCCGATTCCGTTTGTCCTTCCGGTAAGAGATACGGCCTTGCAAAAAACATTTCCTCGGGTCTGAAGGCCGCAGTCCGAGTTGAATACATACCCCATATAGGGGATTGCTTACACAGCAGTTTGTATGCCAATGGTGGGGTGCTGTTCGCTTTTCCCCAAGCTCCGGGGCAACGCTCCCATAACTTTCCGCATTTCGTTTCGATCGGCCCCCCTAACTCAGAAGACCAGGCGCCCAGTGACGGAAACCAGAAATCCGATCGCCGACAAAAAGCCCGCCACCAAAGCGAAATCAAGCATCCCTTCGATCAGGAGCTCAATTGGATCAGTTTTCTTCCGGTGCTTCATCGTGCTGTTTTGCGCTGCCGGTTCGAATCCGGATGTGGGCAAAGCACCGTTTAAAGCACTGATCATGCCATCGCCGGTTCTCTGCTGGGCGGCTCATGGGGTTGCTTGGGAACCATTGCGTGTGACGCTCCCAGATACGGGATTGGTCCGTCGCAGGACTGGGAAAAATCGGTCTCATCTATTCTGGTCCACAATCGAAATCTATCTTTACTATTCATTTTTTTCGCTGGTTCGTCGGGTGATTCGTTTAAGCCATGAAACAGACCATGAAGGCGGTTACGCTAACCCGCTATCTTCCGATCACCGATCCGGAATCACTCCAGGACTTCGCTCTGCCTAAACCGGCAGCGGATAAACGGGATCTGCTTGTTCGGGTTGAGGCGGTGTCTGTCAATCCGGTAGACGTGAAGGTCCGCGCGCCGAAATCTTCCGGTTCCATTTCGTATCGGTGTCCGAATCAGGGCCTCTTAGCCAACACAGGCGTAGGGAGCGGGCAATTCCTCGATGCGATCGGCAGGGGAGTCGTCATCGTAGCCGGGCTTGAGCGAGAAGCGGATAGTGAAAATGTTGCGCCGAATGCGAAGGACCGAGAGGGATGCGATCTCATGGCGAAGACCTATTTCCAACCCGCGGATGAACCGATCAGTGATCGGAGTATTTGGTTTCAGAGCGAGCTCGACTCGAAAACCGGCGGCGGAACTTCCAGAAACTTTGCAGCGCTCGACCGGTTGTTCAGCCAGGAACAAT
>DASTDH010000489.1:0-3630 GCA_035710445.1 Chthoniobacterales bacterium | reverse complement strand
AAACGTTGTAGAACGGAGAATCATTGTCGATGGCCAGGTCGTAGAACTGCATGGTCGGCAGATTGGCTTTGAATTGCCATGACTTGGCGTCGTCCCAGGTTTCATACATCCCACCATCGGATCCCAGCAGCCAGTGCTTCGTGTCATCCGGATCAATCCACATCGCGTGATTGTCCCCGTGGTGGTTCACTTCGTTGACCTTGTGCAGGGTCTTGCCGCCATCGGTCGACTCACGCAATTCAACATTCATCACGAAAATGCGGTCGGCGTTCTTCGGGTCCGGGATAATACGCGCGTAATACATCGCCCCCGCGTCAAACTCATTGCGCCGCTCCCAGTTCGCACCCTTATCGGTCGAACGAAAAAGTCCACCCTTCCCGTCAGCTGCTTCCACAGCCGCATAAACGACGTTGGGATCCGCCGGTGAAATCGCTAGCCCGATGCGTCCCATGTCGACCGAAGGCAAGCCGGAAGTGACTTTGTTCCAGGTTTCACCCGCATCGATCGACTTGTAAATCGCACTCTCTGGCCCGCCGTCGATCAGAGTGAATACGTGCCGCCGTCGCTGATAAGCCGACGCATACAGAACATCGGGATTAGACGGATCCATCACGACGTCGTTGATGCCCGTGTTCTCGCTGATGGTTAGAACCGCTTTCCAGGTCCTTCCGCCGTCCGATGTTCTGAAGAGCCCGCGATCTCCGCCCGGCCCCCACAGCGGCCCGCCCGCAGCGACGTACGCGACTTTCGAATCCCGCGGGTCGATGACAACGCGCCCGATATGCTCCGATTTTTTCAGTCCGAGGTTCTTCCAACTCTTGCCGCCGTCATCCGAGCGATAGATTCCATCGCCATAGCTGACGCTGCGCTGCGAATTCGATTCACCAGAGCCCACCCAAACAATCGACGAGTCATTGGGATCGAGCGCCACCCACCCGATCGAATACGAGCCCTGGCCATCAAACAGGGGCGTCCAGGTTGTCCCGTCGTTCACAGTTTTCCAAACACCACCCGAAGCTACACCCACATAAAACTCATGTTTCTTCTGGGGATTCACCGCGATCGACATCACCCGCCCCGATTCCGCTCCCGGCCCGATCGAGCGAAACTTTAAGCCTGAGAAGGTCTCGGCATTCATCCCGGGCTTCTTCTCTTCTTCTTTCTTCGGTTCCTCCTTCTTCTCGTCCGTCGCGCTCTTCTTCTTATCTTTGGTAGAAGAAGGCACAACCTGCTTCTTGTCGGCGTCCTTGTCCGGGTTCTTCTGCTCCGGCGTAGATTGAGCGAGAAGGTTCAGTGCAAGACAAGCAACGAGAAGAAAAAAAGTGGCGATCCGTTTCATGAGCGCTCCTGAATCAAAGTGGATATGTATATCAGGATTTGCGCCAAACTTTCATGTGAACTCTGCGTCCTCCGCGTCCTCTCTGTTGTGGTTTAATCTCCCCATGCCCCGCAAGATCCAAGGTCACGAAACCCGCGACGTCATACTGAAAAGAAACTACTGCTTCGCCTGCGGCCCCGATAATCCCGACGGCATGCACCTGAAATTTATCTTGGACGAAGAACGCCAAACCTTCGTCTGCAAGTTCCGCCTGTCGAAGCGCTACACTGGACCTCCCGGCCATTGCCACGGCGGCATCATCGCCACCATCCTCGACGACGCTATGGGCAAGGTGAACAAACTGCACCACGTCATCGCCCTCACAAAGGAAATGACGGTCCAATATCTGAAGCCAGTGCGGCTGCACGAACCGCTTCATGTGGAGGGCAGGGAAGTCAGCGTCAACGGCCGCCAGCACATCAACGAAGCCGAAATCCTGAACGAAAGGGGGGAAGTCCTCGCCCGCAGCCGTGGAGTTTTCATCGCGATTGATGCCGAGAAAATGTTCGGGAAATTCGTGGAGCGCTGAAAACGGAATCAATATCTGTCATCCCGACCGGAGCGGAGCGAAGTGGAGGGACCCTGCGTTCCCGCGCGGCGTTAATCCCTGTTACCGATAAAATACTCCGCAAAACATCGCGAGGTAGCCCTCCATGCTGCGGTTATTAACTGCATCTCTTCTGTTCGCGAGTTCAATCGCGTTGGCCGCTGACACACAAAAGGAGCTCCAAACTTACTTCGAGAAGACTTGCGAGTCGAAGCAATTCATGGGCGCCGTAGCGATCGCCGTGAACGGCATCGTATTCTCGGACGCCTGCGGTTGGGCCGACGCGGAGTGGAGCGTGAAAAATACTTTCGACACCCGTTTCCGCACGGGGTCCATTGCCAAGCAGTTCACCGCCACTGCCATCCTGCTCCTGCATGACCAAGGCAAGTTTGAGCTCCATGACCCAATCGGCAAATTCCTGCCGGACCTGCCGGATTCCTGGCGCTCCGCCACGATCCACCAACTCCTGACCCACACTTCCGGAATCCCGACGTACACGCAGGGACCGGCATTCAAACGATTCAGCCGATTAGGCGCCACACCAAACGAGATGATTGAGTCCGTCCGCGACAAGCCCCTAGACTTTCCGCACGGCACGCAATTCCGATACGACAATACCGGGTACATTCTCCTGGGAATGCTGATCGAAAAGGTCGCTGGTCTTACGTACGAACACTTCGTTCAGCAGAACATCTTCGACCGCTTGGGCATGCGAGACACGGGATTCGACGAACAGCACAAAATCATCCCTCACAGAGCGAGAGGTTACACCCTGGTGAACGGCACGCTCGAGAACGCAGATTTCCTCGATACGACGAGCGCCTGGTCAGCCGGCGAATTTTATTCCACGGTGAACGATCTGACTGCCTGGAGCGAAGCTCTTGCGCACGAGAAACTCCTGAACCCCGATTCGACGCAGCGGATGGTCACCGTCTATCCCGAGACTCTGATTCAAGGCATGCATTACGGTTACGCAGTCTCCTTGGCGGAACGGTTTGGGCATCCCCTCCAGTATCACGGCGGTGGCATCACAGGATTCCAGTCGGTCCTGCAACGTTATCCAGACGTTGGATTGGTAATTGCGATCCTTTCGAACGTAGGCTCCGGCGACGATTCCCCGTCGGAGTTGATCGCTCCTTGGACACTAGGAGACGATCTGGCACAAATCTGGTTCAACGGTACTCCGCATTAGTAGCACTTCTTGAAAAGGGTCGGTCCGACGGAACAATCAAGTTCTTTGTCATCCCGACCGGAGCGGACCGCAGTGAGCGGCGTGGAGGGACCTTGCGTTTGCCTGTCTACAGTAACCGCAAGTCTCGGCGGGGTTCCGCAAATCCGATCTCGGCGCTAGAATGGAGTAGCGGCGAAGCCCCTCCTAGAACCATCTAAAATAAGGGTTAGCTGATGGCTGAAAGCTGACAGCGGAAAGCTGGAGGTCGACAGCCCATCCTTCGCGATCGCGAAAAGGTAACCACAGGTTCCCGACATGTCTCAAAACAACGGCAACAACACGACCACATCTCTCCGCCTCAAGACTGGCCTCGCTGAAATGCTCAAGGGCGGTGTCATCATGGATGTCACCAACGCCGAGCAGGCTGTCATCGCCGAAAAAGCCGGAGCCGTCTCCGTCATGGCTCTCGAACGAGTCCCCGCGCAGATCCGCGCCGAAGGCGGCGTGGCCCGTATGGCGAGTCCCAAGAAGATT
>DASTDH010000488.1:0-5514 GCA_035710445.1 Chthoniobacterales bacterium | reverse complement strand
TTGCAATAAGGATTGTTCATCGGCCATGACCATTTTCAGAACTGGGCGGAGAATTCCAGCGCACCTCTAGGATGAACCAAAATGTTCAATTTGCAGCCTTCTTTATCAACGACTGGTTGTTAAGTAAGTGACATTAGGCATTTATGCCTGCGGTAAAGCGGCATAGAAAATACCGGCTTCAGCCACTGCGGTAAAAATTCTCGGGATACGCCAACTCTGGAACTGCCATAGCCCAGGCGCGGAACGGGGCCCCCGGCTTGCGCGGCTTTTTGCGTAAGCTGGGGTGGGGCAGCCCTGGGTAAGCTGGACTATAGAAACCGAGCCCCGGCAGGGCGGCACAAAAACCTTATGCGCGCTCAGTTCAGCAGCGAGGGGGCTGAGGCGCATGGAATTATTCCTTTGCCCATCGTGCACAGGATCCCCAACTGGCCGGAGTGCACTGAGTGGATCAAGGTGATAGAGCTGAGCAAAGTGGTGAAGCAGATTCGGGTGATCGGAAAACCAATCTTCACCACGGAGGCAAGGAGACACAGAGAAAACCTCTGAAACACGGAGGAAAGGATGGAGCGGAGGGGCTAATCGACGTGAGCGCGCGTGATCGGAAAAGCTCACCGCGGAGGCGCGGAGAAAAACATTTGAAACAAAGAGGAATTCCTGTGGTCGTTTCCGGTGGCCGTCATTCGGGAACAATAAACGAGCACACCGAAGATGATGCCAGATTTGATTAGAGGCAAGGGTACATCCACGCATAACTCTGCATACGCACAACAGCTGAAGCCATTCGCACCTGTGGGCCCGCAGCTCGGGACATACTGCAAGTCAATAAAGCTTTGCTATAATTCTCCGCCATGACATTGAAGAGCGGTGTGCTAGTCATACTTTTCGCCGTTCTCGGACTCGCGGCGACTGCTCAAACTCTTCAGCTTCATCCTAAGGAGATCCGTGCTGGAAGCAGTGCCACTCTAACGTGGGACACGGCTGGACATCCGGCATATATTGTGGGCTACGGAAAAGTGTCCGGCAAAGGTTCAGCGCGGGTGGCGCCCACCTCCAGTACTGACTACATCATGGTCGTGGAAGTCAATAAGGGTGTCAAGTATAGCCTTCAACATCTTTTCGTAAGCGGCGCGAAAGGGAATGATGGGTTTCCCTCGCTCAACGAGTTCGACGTCGCGCTCCAAGATAGACGAAGTAATTATGGATATCTTGAGTTTCAGAATTTCGTTTGGTCCACCTTACAAAACAAGGGATATGCGGTTAAGGGTGATTATGTTCCTGGTCGGCCATTTATTACTTTCTATACAGACTTTGTTCTTCGCCCTGACTTGGTTTCCAAATTAGAGAAGCTACGCGCAAGACGTATGGCGATTGCGGTTGACGTTTATGAACCAAAAGAAGGCATAATTATCTTTGGTGTGCGCCCAAAACTGGAATTTCAATATCGTGGCGAGAGCGAATGGCGGGCGGATAAAGCAAATCCGCTTGCAAGTGCCGAGGCGATGAAACTATTGCTGTTGCTACGGGGTGAGAAATGAGAGTAAATGGATATAGGGCCTGGCTCACCCTCGTATGGACAGCATGCTTTGTCTTTGCGTTGCTTGGAGCTCTCTACATGCGTTGGTTTGCGGCGGTCGGTCCGACTGCATCTTCGAAGATTTTTGAGCTAATTCTTTCTCAGTATGCACCTTACTTAGGTGCAATAGTCGGATTTCAATTTGCGACACAGAAGACAGCAAAAAGAGCGGGAGCTAAAGCGACTCCGTTTGTCGTAGCCATTGTGATGTCTGGTTTGTGGAACCTTACGTTGCTGGGATTTGTCGTACAGGCTTGTCTTGATACCAACACAACAGAGGCGAGCATAAGCGATATAACCGCCATTGTCCCGAAGCTGTCCTGGATTGTTGCCCCAGCAATTGGGTTTTTCTTTGGAAAGCCTGCATCATGAAGATTGGAACTAAGGTTTTTCTCGCGTTCGTTACTCTTTGTGCCTTACCGGCGGGTGCACAGAATCGGTTGGCCCTCGTCATTGGCATCGCGGGATATCCTGGTTTTCCTGAAGGTGAAAGGCTAAAGTATGCGGGGCGCGATGCGGAGGCGTTTGCCGCTTTTATAGAAACACCGCGGGGTGGATCGTTTCAGCCACAGAATGTCCACCTTGTCACCAACAGTGACGCAAAACGTGAGCGTCTCTATCAGGAGTTCGACTGGCTTTACGAAACATCTGGCCCAAATGATACTGTCTATGTCTTTTTTGCCGGCCATGGGATGGAGTATAGAACTGGATCATATTTCCTGCCGTATGACGCCTCAAAAAACCATCCTGATGCACTCGGGATACAGATGAGCGAGTTCTTTCGCCGGGTCACAACAGATATAGCTGCGAAACAAGTGGCCGTGTTTATCGATGCCTGCCATTCGGCGAGCGCTGGGGAGGGACAGCGCTCCCCTTCTATTCTTGATATTCAAAAACAGTGGGGGCAGCAAAACGACAAAGCAGGCCAGGTTTCTTTCGGGCTCTTTTCCTCTCTTGCAAATCAGAGCTCGTGGGAGGACCTCGATCTGGGTGGAGGGCATGGTTTATTCACTTGGTATCTCCTGGAGGGGATGCAGGGCGCTGCCCCTCGAACGGCTGAGGGCTGGATCACCGCTGACAATCTCTTGAACTACATCAAAGGCAAAGTGGAAGAGCGTTCGCGAGCCAAGTTTCCGCAAATTCAGACGCCCTATGCTTCATCCCGTTTTAGAACCGATTTCATATTTTCCTACGCTCCGCCTAAAGCCGGCGATCCAAGTGGGGAACTATCAACCGAAGCACTCATTGAGAAGCTTACAAACGCGGACTACAGTGAAGCTCAATTTATCATTGGTCAACTTGCCGCGAAGGGCCTAAGTGCAGTCAACCCTGTCCTTCATGCCAAGATCGGGAGTGGAATAACGGACATATACTTAAAGGATGTTCTTGGTGGCATTGGCAAGAAGGCCGTCCCTTTGTTGATCGAGGCTTTACAAGACGATAATCCTAGTGTTCGACAGATCGCGGCTGGAGGACTCAGAAGAGTTGGCGATAAGTCGGCTGTTCCCGCTTTGTTGCGGGCCTTTTCACGTCCTGATGCGTCCGGTGAAATTGATGAGATCGCCTTCGCGCTCAGCGCAATCGGAGATCCTTCTATTGTAGATCCCATGATTAAGGTCTTGGAAAATGGAGATTCTGGGCGCGCTTATGGTGCAGCACGTGTCCTTGAAGGTGTAGGTCCCCCGGCGCGGGCAGCCGTACCTGCACTGATTTCTGCGATGCAGAACTCCAATAATAAATGGCTCTACTGCGATGCGCTGGCTGCGATAGGTGATGACAGGGCGGTTCCCGCATTGGCGGCGTATCTGGAGACGGTAAACTCAAGTTTTGGTGAATCTCAGGCTCCCTTGAGGGCGCTGGCTAAATTTGGGCGGCGTGCTGCGCCAGCTGTGCCACAGATTATCAGAACGAATCTTACACCCAACTTTATGGCTGTAGATGCATTGAAGGCTGTAGGTTATGCCGGGGTTCCCTATCTCGTCAAAGCTTTGCACGATGAGAATGCTAACGTTAGGGCATTTGCAGCGCAAGCCTTAGGTTTTGTTGGTCTGTCAGACGAGGCAACTGACGCTTTGCGAAAACTGTCTGAGGACCCAAAGCAACCGCCTTTCGTGACTCGCGCCGCGCAGGATGCCTTAAAGGGCATCGGTCTCAGTGGTAATAAGTCGCACGAGATACCTGATTCTTTACCAAAATAAGGCCATTGGCTTGCCGGTGATGTGGGGAGCGTTGACGGCCCGAGTAAACTTGTGACAGTTGCTTGTTTCTAGCGGGATTTTCAGCAAAATCAATCCAGCTCTCTCAACCCTTCTCTCCTCAGATACACGCCCAGGCTGGCCAGCTGGCGATCGCCAGCGGAGCGCCGACGACATGCGCCATCGAGCCGGCGGTGAGGCAGCCGAGAAGTCTTTTTCAGTGCGCTCCGTTGCACTGCGTGCTGGCCCACGGCAGTGCAAAGAACTTTTCCTAGGCTTATCCGGCACTTACCCCTTCGGCACGCGTTACGCGCTTCGGGCTGTGCCGGGCTATTATCGGCCGTTCCTGTTGGGACTGGAATCGGCATTTGGGTAGAACTCCTGAGTCAGCATGAGGCAGGAGGCATTCTCGGGGTTCTTCGACTCCGCCTCGGTCGCAAGGCTCCTTCGGCGTCGCTCAGGATGACAAGGGGTTAGGGGCATCGTTGCGGCACGACTTCGTAGCCCTCGCTCGCGTCGGGCAAGCGCTAAAGTCGTGCCCTGACACTGGTTCGCTGGGGATAACCGCAACGTCAAGACCGCTTTTTGCTTTCCTGCTCCACCCTCGCCCTCACCATTCTCTTAATCAACTCAACCGGCATCGGCTTGTCCAGAGGGAAGTGGATAGTTCCCTTTGATGTCGAGAAGCCCTTCAGATCATCTTTAAACGCCTCAATCACCGACGCGGTGGGGAACAGGCTGCAATGGTTGGCGAACGCGGCGTACCAGACCAGCACTTTCTTGTGTTTGAACGCGGGAATCTTATAGCTGATAGTCTCGATGGCTTCCGGCGGGACAACCGAGCGGATGGCCTCGCGAATCTGCTGCAATGCGCCGCGGGCGGGTCCCGGAATGGCGGCAAAGTATTGGTCGACGGTTTTGGGAGAAGGCATGGTACTGGAGGCGGCTTTTGCTTTTGCAGCGCGGCGTTTTGGAGCGGAAGTTTTGGTGGCGGGTTTCGCTTTTTTCATTGGACGATGATAGAAGGAGTTTGATTTCGAGTCTATTTACCAGAATGTGTACTTCAAAATGCTTTTAAATTGTGCCGCCCCGCCGGGGCTTGATCTTCTCCATTGCCTTACCCACCCCTCCGGCTTCGCGTCCGCTCGCCTCAGGGTGGGCTAGGCTCTTTCGCGCCTACGACGCTGCATTTGCATGATGGTTGCGTCTCGTTTTCGATTCCAGCGGCGTTGTATCATTGAGGCAATATGCCGTTTCCGATCAAAGTTTGTGCCGTCTGCGCAGAAGAGTTTGAGCTGAAGCCGGACAAGCCCGGCTTTGCCAACCGTTGTCCCGCGTGCAGCGAAACAGAAAGCGCAGGGCCCGCGACGAAGGGCCGAATGGACGCGGTCGAGCGCAAGAACGCGAAGGAAGCGAACGAGGCCCGCAGGCAGGCGATGCGCGATCTGCTGTATCGCAAGGACAGTTGAGCGCAGCGGCGCGTAGCGGAGGCGCGTGATCCGAAAACCAATCTTCACCGCGGAGGCGCGGAGAAAACCTTTGAAACACGGAGAGTAGATCGCCGTGATCGCGCGAAATCGCCCGTGATCGGAAAACAAAATCTCTGCTTTATGCGGCACTTCCCTTTGGCTTCGCTCAGGGTCGGGACTTCAGAAAAGCGCAGCGGCGGCGGCAAGTGATTTTTTACGTTGGGGGACGGCACGGCTAATACAAATCCAAGTTTTTCGTTTGCCATAGGGGTCCCAC
>DASTDH010000487.1:0-4922 GCA_035710445.1 Chthoniobacterales bacterium | reverse complement strand
ACTGCCGTGATCGACAAGAACAAAGTGCCGATGAGAAATGAGCTAACGAGCCAATTGACTCGGTGAAAGGGAATTTGTGGAAACATAATATCGGTCGATTGTTAGGCGGGCGCTCTTCCGGATCGGCTCAAATGAATAACTCCTTTCGAGGACTTCGGCCGTTGCGCCAACGCGACCAGTCTCGCCTCACTCTGTCAGGGTTTCCCATATTTTTTTAAGCGGTTAGCTGAAGCGTTTCGCATATGACGCAGCGCTCAACCGGCGCAATCCGGTAAGGCATACGTAAAGAAGCGAATAACTCTTCCAAAAGAGTATTGGTCGAAATCGGGTCGCCGACCAAATGTGGGCAGGAACGCTCAAAATCAGCAATCCAGCTTCCGAATAAGAATTGTCGCACCCATATGAATCAAAAAGATATAAATAGCTATGCTTCGTCGTCTTCTCTTTCTGCTCATGCCGAGTCAACTGTCGACCTCGATGATCATAGCTTAATGCATTCTTCGATCGAGGTGGAGTTAGGCAACGTTCGAGAGCACCCGCATGAAGCAGCGACTTACCGCGTTGATGTATTTCGATTCCTGAACGGACTCCCGGACAAAAACGAAATCATCCTGCTTTATGCGACGAACAACGGTACGCTGTTTCGCAATTCCGTTCCCATCATTCCGAACAAACGTTACCGCATCATGAGCCCCAGCGAGAACATCAAAAACGGCGATATCGTCCAAGTAAAACTGCTGATCCGTTCGATGCTACGGCAAGCCTATGAGTTACGATAGTACGGTAGACACCACCTTGCACATCGATCGGGTGCGCTTCCTCCTCGGTAAGTGTGCCATTATCCTCCTAGAACGCGGAACGAGACACGACGCCTCCAAATTAGAAGAACCGGAGAAAGCAATCTTTGATGCGGTTGGCAATCGGTTGGCTGTCATCACCTATGCGGGCGAAGAATATAAGCATTCGCTCGCTGACCTGAAAGCGGCGCTCGATCACCACTACGCCCACAATACTCACCATCCAGAACACTATCCCAATGGTGTCGATGGCATGTCGCTTTTCGATCTCATCGAAATGTTAATGGACTGGAAAGCGGCCGGTGAGCGGCATCCAGGCGGGATGAATATTGTTCGCTCGATCGAGATCAGCAGCGACCGTTTTTCGGTGGGTGAACAGCTGAAAAAGATCTTGATGAACACGGCGAAAGAGATGGGCTGGATTGATTAGTACGAAGGCAATTGCTGACTTAAGAGCCATCGCCAGGGATGCGAACGTAAGCGGCCCGGGGAATCCCCCTGGTTAGATTGGCGATATCGCAATGAAGTCCATTGCAAATCTTGCAGAGTACCGCGAAGGTCAGATTTCGTTCGCCCCGCTCGATTCCTCCAAAGAAACTCCTGTTCAGCCCACAATCCTTGGCAAAGCCGTTTTGGCTAAACCCCAGAATCTTGCGTTCTGCTTGAATCCTGCGGCCCAACCTTAGGAGTTCGACGTTGTCATTCGCCATATTTGAAATCCTGCTTACCACACAGCCTGCTTAACTGAGAAACACGGTTGATTTTCGCCATGAGTGTCGCTTGCTGCCCGGCATCTCCACTGATTCTTGGCGCAAAGGGCTGACTCATTGGGCAAATAGGAGTTTATCAGGTGGAGTCCAGTCGCTCCGCTTCAGCAACTTTCCCAATACTCTTTTTGAAGCGTTCCCCATTGCTTTCCGTTATGGCGGAAGTATGGTGCTTAAAAGGATCTTTCTGTTGCTCGGTTGATTCAACGAATCGGGATGAAGCGCTGGCCCAAACGCGGGGCGGACAGACCTGGCCGGTAATGAAACTTCGCCACCTCGAATACTTTGTCGCTGCCGCGGAGGAGTTAAATTTTACCCACGCCGCGGATCGGCTGCATGTATCGCAACCGCCCTTTAGCAAGCAAATCCAAGACCTTGAGGGCGAGCTCGGAGTTAACCTGTTCCAGCGAGAACGAAAAGGGGTGGCACTGACAGCAGCTGGAAAGGCGTTTTTGATTGATGTGCGCGAGATCTTGCGAGCCTGCGACCAGGCAGTGAAAAAAGCCCAACGCATCAGCAAGGGAGAGCTCGGAGAGCTAACGGTTGGTCATATGGCGGCACTGACGCACGACTTTCTGGGCCAAGCACTGGAGCGTTGGCAGAAGGTTTCGCCAGGAATCGTCATCGACTGCGTAGAGATGGACCCGGAAACGCAGGAACGGGCGTTGCTCGACGGGCGCATCGCAGTAGGAATCCTAGTCCTTACCGATCGGCCAATCCTTGAATTATTAAGAGTCCAGCTGCTGACGGAGCATCCGGTCACCGTCGCGTTGCCGAAATCCCACCCGCAAGCAATCCTGCCGGAAATCCGTTTGCCGATTCTCAAAGAGCAACCGTTCATCGGCCTAAATCGGATGTACCCTGCGTACGGCGATTGGCTGCAGACCGTCTGCCGGCAATCAGGGTTCACTCCCCGCATTGTGAGGGAGGCAGATGGGGCAGCAAGTGCGCTGGCCTTTGTCGCAGCCGGTTTTGGCGTGGCCTTGGTGAGCGAGCCGATTAAAAAATTTCCGGCCAAAGAGGTCGTTTTCAGAGATCTGGTGGCGCCGAAACCCGTAAAGATACCACTTGGGGCTGTCTGGAAGAAAAACGGGCTCTATTCCGGAATCGTCTCCAAGTTCGTGATGACCTTGAGCCAAGCCTGTGCCGCGACTGTTTGAAAGGGAGCACCTTCATTGCGGTCACTGGCTGCTTGTCCCTCTCTGTTCTCGGGCTACATCTTCGAGTGTGACAATGCCGACCATTCGCTTTTCACGAGTCAGCACGGGCAGTTGGCGGAGATTTCCTTCACGCATCAACTTTTCAGCTTCGGCGATGGTTTGATCTTCAAAGCAATAGACCGTTTCCTGATTCAATTCCGTTTGCGCGAGTTCGATCTTCGGATCGTGGCCGAAACCGCCGACTTTGCGGTTAAGCTCACTCGCCGACACCGTTCCGAGTAGCTGGCCGTCCTTATCGGTCACGGGAGATGAAGTCATTCCCTCCGATCGCAGCTCATCGCAAGCTTCCTGAACCGAAGCCTCGGGGCCCAAAGTTTTTGCTTCGACCTGCACAATTTCTTTGAGCGTTCTTACCGCTAGTTCGTCGGCTTGGTCGATGGCGGATTTGATTTTCATAACAGTGCGGTTTTGCGGAATCTCTTCTTTGGCCAAGCTCCCACGTTCTAATCGGTCCTCCGAAGCGGAAACGCTTCCCCTGCCTTGAACCCAGGATCTTTCCGGTAATCCAGTGTAAGCCAGCTTTTAGTGAGAGAAGTACCAAAGGAGCCGCAATAGGGGTTTTTCTTGAACCTCAGCCTTTCGAACGGACCTAGAAACTCGGAAGGCACCAATTGGACAATGAGGCGATATTGATCGCGGAATTTCTCGGTCGATAGGACCTTGGCGTGAATCGATGTCATACTGGGTAGCCGGCTTGTTTGTTGAAAGATAGTTGCTCAGGAGAGTCTTTGCCGCCTTCCTCGATCATTCGATCGATTTCGTCGGCAATTTCGTCACTTCCCAAACCGGCTGAGCGTCGGTTGTTCCGCAAGCGCCAACGAAGGCTTGCTTATTTTCATCCGTGGACTTGTTCATTGCACTTCAGATTCGCCACGATCGGAGCCTCCACTTATCTGGCATTATGATTCTCGCCCGGATCGCTGAGTTTCTCCTATACCCTTCTCGAAGTATTACCGTTGCTTCCGAGTATGACGACTGACAGAAAAGTGGGTGGGGAACGCTGTGGCGTACCTTAGTTCGCTCTGGTCCAAATGTAATTTCGGCCCATCAATGCAATTCCAATATACCCACGGACTTTGATCTTGTCCGGTCCCTGCAATTCCATAAAACAGGAGTAGGTTCTGCCGCCTGGCACTACGTTTGCCTTCACTTTCGAACATCTCAAAGGTGCCATCCTGCCCCTTCCAGAATCCAACCGGGGATGCAAGATCGGTTGCCTGAACTGCGGACGCTCGAAACCGGCCGGTGACCAACATCAGGAGCAGATAGGGAAGTCGAGCTGCATTCATAGATTCGTCCTAAGCTCTTAACTCGGGCCGAGCCGTTCCGGATTGCTCCGACGAGTCGCTGACCGGTTGCTGGTTTCAGTCTAGGACAATACTCCTGATGTGTCGTCAGGAGAGGATCGGCAAGTTAACATGAGGAGTTTCGTTCCCATACATTGCTGGAAGAGTTACAATTGCCTACGGGTGTAACAACGCCTGGCGAGAGAACGAAAAGAAAATGGGGACCGCCAACGGCGTCGATAGCCAGATCGGAGAGGCGCGAAGATTTCTGCGATCAACCCAAGCGCATGTTTCCATGCGCCTCATTGTATGTTCTTACTCTTTGTCTTCAGCGACATGGTGAGAAGGACTCCAAGCGCGAATCCGGCCGCGGAGGCGATGAAAAGCAAAATCGCATGCGGCATAACGACGGTAGCAAATAGCAGGTGCGTTGCTACCGGCTCCCTGTTCTGGACCACGACGATTGCTACTAAAATAGCCAAGACCGAAGCGGTGATGAGTTTAAAGTTCCGCATAGGTTATACTGATAATGCGAGATCGCCTTATTAAACGAAAAAGTGTACGTTTCGAATGGCAGATCGAACGGTCCGCGATTCGACGATACTGGGGTTAGTAATAAAGTCGCCAAGCGCCAAATTTGACTTGTGGAAGCTCTAGAAAAACCCGGCGGCAGCTTGGAAGGTATGTACCACCTTACCGTGAGTATTCAAACCCCTAAACGGTTTTGCTCCGGATGCTCGACTTCTGCCATATGTAAAAGCGACAGCAACACTTCGGGAAGGGTATTGGAGAAGCTTATGGATCCGGGCGAGACTCGTTGTGCTGGATAGCGGATAAAGTCCTTCAATGAAA